>JAZUKR010000048.1:0-3800 GCA_045643385.1 Christensenellaceae bacterium
TTCAGAGGTCAAAACATTTTAGGCTATCGCCACTATTCGGACGACGTTGTTGATATGTTCTGCAAAAAGTCCATCGAAAACGGAATCGATATAATTAGAGTTTTTGACGCACTTAACGACATTAGAAACTTAAAACAAGCAGTTATTTCAACTAAAAAATACGGAGCAAGTTGTCAAATAGCTTTGTCTTATACGACTTCCCCAGTTCACACAATAGATTATTACGTTAATCTTGCCAAAGAAGTCGAAAAATTAGGTGCAGATTCACTTTGTATTAAAGATATGGCAGGCGTTTTATTGCCTGAAGACGCAACAAAATTAATTTCGGCACTTAAAAAGAACACTTCACTTCCTATTCAGTTGCACTCGCATTGTACGGCAGGTATTTGCGAAATGACTTATATGGCTGCAATTAAAGCAGGTTGCGATATTATAGATACGTGTTTATCTCCCCTATCCGGCGGAACGGCACAACCTTCTACGCAAGCCTTTAATTCCGCATTAAAAGGAACGGAGTTTGACCCTAATTTAAACGTAGACGCAATTAAAAAATGTGAGCCTATTATGGAAAAGGTTAAGTCTAAATATTTGGAAAACGGTTTACTAAATCCAAAAGCGTTATCCGTTAATCCCAACATTTTAACCTATCAAGTTCCGGGCGGTATGCTTTCTAACCTTATGAGCCAATTAAAAGCGCAAAACGCAATGGATAAATACGACGAAGTATTAAAAGAAGTTCCAAAGGTTAGAAAAGATATGGGTTATCCCCCACTTGTAACGCCCTTATCCCAAATGGTTGGAACGCAATCGGTATTAAACGTTATGACCGGCGTTCGTTACAAAATGGTGGCAAAGGAAATTAAAGATTATTTACACGGCAAATACGGTAAAGCACCTGCCGAAGTAAATCAAGAAATAGCAAAACAAATAATCGGCGACGATGAAGTTATTACTTGCCGTCCTGCAGACTTATTAAAACCCGAATTCGAAGCGTTAAAAGAAAAATATAAAGACATAGCTAAATGCGACGAAGACGTTTTATCTTTAGCTCTTTTCGAAAACGTTGCGACCGAGTTTTTAACAAAAAAATACAACCCTGCTCCGGAAGTAGAAACGGAAGAGTTTAACGTCGTTTATTAAAGGAGATTTATATGCCAATTTCAAATTTGTTAGAGCCGATTTTAGAAGGCAACAATACGGGTTTAGGAGACGGCGCAATTTTATCCGTCTTTGCAATTTTACTTGTATTCGCAATTTTAGCACTTATTATTTTAATTACTTACGGAATAAGCATTTTAATTAATAAATATGCCAAAACGGAAGAAAAAAAAGAAGAAAGTGAACAAGAAAACAACAATCAAACAAAAGAAGTAAATATTACTGACGACGATATGATGACGGCGGTACTTACTGCTTCCATTGATTACAGAACACAAACAAAAAAAGATATTAAAGTTATAAGCGTAAAGGAGATTAAGTAATTATGAAAATTTATAAGGTAAAAGTAAACGGAAAAGTTTACGAAGTTGAACTTGAAGAAGTATCTGAAGTTAAAGGAAGCATTTCCGCTCCCGAAACAAAGCAAGAAGCAATATCTACTCCCGTTAGCGGTGGCGCAACTATTCTTGCCCCTATAGCAGGAAAAGTTTTAGACGTTAAAGTTAAAGTCGGCGACGTTATTAAAAAAGGTCAAACGGTTGCAGTTATCGAAGCAATGAAATTAGAAAACGAAGTTCCTGCTACTGCAGAAGGAAAAGTTATAGAAATAAAAATCAGTAAAGGTTCAACCGTAAACAATAAAGACGTTATAATTGTTTTAGGTTAATGGTGCATTATGAATATAGGCGATTTATTTACTTCGATAATTAACGGCACGGTTATCGCTCAATTATTTGAAGGAAACAACTGGACTCGTCTTATTATGATTATAATAGGCGGAATATTTTTGTTTCTTGCAATTAAGAAAGATTTTGAACCGTACCTTCTTATTCCGATTGCTTTCGGAATGATTTTAGTTAACATTTTACCTGATATTTATATCACGTATGACGAAAACGGCGAAATTTTAGAACGTGGGCTTTTAGGCTATCTACATCTCGGCGTTGAGTGTGAACTATACCCTTGCTTAATCTTTTTAGGGATAGGTGCAACAACGGACTTCGGACCGCTAATCGCAAATAAAAAAACAATGTTGCTTGGTGCTGCCGCTCAAATAGGTATATTTATTGCTTTCTTCGGTTCCTTGCTTTTAGGCTTTAACGGATTTGAAGCGTCTGCAATAGGTATAATCGGCGGTGCGGACGGACCTACCGCAATACTTGTTTCTAACAGTATGTTAAGCCGTGGCGGTGATAATGGACTTTTAGCACCGATTGCTCTTGCAGCATATTCTTATATGGCATTAGTCCCCGTTATCTTCCCACCTATAATAAGACTTTTTACAACCAAAAAAGAAAGACTTATTAAAATGGAACAATTAAGAGAAGTTTCTAAAACGGAAAAGATTTTATTCCCTATTATCGTTACTATAGTAGTATGTTTAATAGTTCCTTCGGCAACTCCTTTAGTAGGTTGCTTAATGCTCGGAAACCTCGTTAAAGAATGCGGAGTCGTTCCTAACCTTGTAAACACAGTTGCAAATGCACTTTTATACATCTGCACTATTTTATTAGGATTATCCGTAGGTGCAACCGCAATAGGAACCACTTTCTTAACGCTCGGCACTCTTAAAGTTTTCGCTTTAGGTATCGCAGCATTCATATTCGCAGCAATTTCAGGAATTTTATTCGGAAAACTTATGTGCAAGTTATCCGGTGGAAAAATCAATCCTATGATTGGTGCCGCAGGCGTTTCTGCTGTTCCTATGGCTGCCCGTGTAGTACAAAAAGAAGGTCAAAAAGAAGATCCTTCTAACTTCTTACTTATGCACGCTATGGGACCTAACGTAGCAGGCGTTATAGGTTCGGCGATTGCAGCAGGCATTTTAATGTCAATATTCTTATAATATGCTAAACTTTATTAAAAGAAAAATCAATTTAAAAACCGTAGACTCGACTTCAAGTTATTTATTAAAAAACCGTCTACGGTTTTTTAATTTAACTTTTGTTTCGGCGGAATATCAAACACAAGGTAAAGGCAGAGAAAAAAGGATTTGGCAAAGCGAAAGAAATAAAAACTTACTCTTTTCCGTTTTAATTAAAGATAAAAAATTGACGGATAAATTTTATCAGCTATCACTTTGTTCGGCAGTTGCCGTAATCCGTGTTTTAGAAAAATACGGCGTAAAAAACTGCACCTTAAAATGGCCAAACGACGTTTATTCTAACGGTAAAAAAATCTGCGGAATTTTACTTAACGGTAAAACGCAAGATAAAAATCCTTACGTTATAGTAGGAATAGGTATAAACGTAAATCAAAAAGATTTTAACGGTGAATATAAACGCCCCCCTACTTCTGTATTTAACGAAACAAATATGATCACCGATATTAAGAAAATCAAAAAAGACGTTTTTAAGGAATTAACTAAAACCTTTAAGAAGGTAAAAAACTCCGATTTTGAATTTATTAAAACCGCAAAAGAAAAAGACTTTTTAAAAGATAAAGAAGCGGTTGTCGAAATAGACGGTGAAATAAAAACCGTAAAATGCGTTAAAATAAACGACGATTGCACTTTGCAAATACTAGTAGATAATAATTATAAAAACGTTTATTACGGCGAAATAAATTTTAAATAAAAAAGACCACTTTAAGTGGTCTTCTCATAGAGAATTTTTGAAAAATAATAAAATGATAGCGAAAAT
>JAZUKR010000049.1:0-3931 GCA_045643385.1 Christensenellaceae bacterium
CGCTCCGGAACGCACTTTAATGGGTTTATGCCAAATTCTTTTAATGCCTTATATAAAACCGTAGTTGCACAAATTCCGTCCGCATCGTAATCACCGAATATTAATACGTTTTCGTTGTTAATTTTGGCTTTATATATTCTATCAACCGCTTCTTTAATGCCGTTAAGTAAAAAAGGATTAATAAAGTTGTTCTTATTAGGATGCAAAAAAGTTAGTGCCTTTTCTACGGTATCTATATCTCTTAAATACAAAAGGTGTGCGGTATCAAAACAAATACCACATTTTTGTGAAATTTCATTTATTAAATTATTTTCTTCTAATGATAAATTTTTTGAATAAACTACGTTCATTTTTACCTTTCGTTATATCAAATAAGGCGAGGTAATAACCCTCGCCTTAAATTTATTTACAAAACTTATTCGGATTTTTTACCGTTAAAAAATTTCCAAACCATAGGCGTCCACGCATAACTTGTAAATAGCGAAGATACGCAAACTAATACTAATTGTAAGCCTAAGAATTTGAGATATCCTGTCCCTAAAACTACCAAAACCAATGCCGTAATCAAAACGACTACCGAAATCATAATATATCTAACAACACTGTTTTTAGTTTGATTTTTAACAATTTCGCAAGTAGACAATTTACTTGCTTCTTGAAGTCTTAAATCTTCCTTAAATCTATCGAGAAGTACGCCCGATAAAATGAAAGATAAAATAAAGGAAGATAAAACTGAAATTCCAAACACTGGTTCAACGGGAACTCTCGTTATAGATACAAGAGAAATAGTAAGTAAAACCGAAATTAAAGAAGAAATTAAAGTAGTTAAAGCACTCTTAATTTGTTCCATAAACAATAAGTAAATAAATGCTAAAACGAGCGCAATCGCCATAACTAAAACTACATTTTTAGTTTGAGAATCTACATAGTTTTCCGTTTGATAAATTTCAGCGTCAAATTCCATATAATTTTCTGCTTTTTCTTTAATTACGCTAATTAAATCTTCGATAACTATTTTGTCGCTTATATCGTTATGGAAGGAATAAACAACGCTTTTATCACCGATTTTTATTAAAGAATAAGCAACGGGATTAATACCGACTTCTTCAAAATATTTCTTGCATTGTTCTTGCATGATAGAAGACGTATCTTCGTTTTCAATATCAACCGAAACGTCTAACTCATATGCGTTTTTATAATCTACGGAATTATTAAGACCAAAAATTCCCAAACACAACATGCCGATTAAAACTACTACAAGAGTTGAAAGAATAAAAATCTTTTTTAAGCAAAGTTTTTTCATAATTATTCTGCCTCCTTTTTAGCAATAATACTATCTTCATTCTTGATTAAGGGAAGAATAATAAGAGTAAAAAATCTTGTAAACAACAAGCAAGCAATACAAGAAACAACAATGCCTATACCAAAGGTAATTGCGAACATCTTTATAGTGCCCCTTGTGAATAATAAAAGCAATAAAGCAACTATAGCAGATAAAACGGAAGAATTAATTACGGGAACTAATGCACGTTTATAACCTACCTTAAACGAAGACTTAACAGTCTTGCCTTTTTCACTTTCTTCAGTAACTCTCTTAAACGAAATAATAATTCCGTCGAAAGCTAACAATAAAGCAAATAAAATTCCTAAAATACTTCCTATCGAAACTGTAATTCCGGGGATTGCTATAAGCATCCATAAATATATAAATAGGAAGAAGAATAAAGTCATAGCACCTACAGTAGCAATAGACTTATACTTAATAAATAACGCTACGACACAAGCGATAAACAAAACGAATACGGCAATCCAAACGTAATTAAACGTGTTTTCGCCAAGCATAGGAGAGGTTTGTAAACCTTCGCCTACTTCGAACTTATAAGGAAGCCCGCCCGTGCTTACTTGAAGAGCCGTTTGTTTAGCGGCAGATTCGGAAGTTAATTGCATATAAACGGTTTTACCGCTAATACCACCACTTGAAATAGTACCGTTAAATAACGTAGTATCACCGAGTGCGATTTTTAAGTATGCCGTTTCGTTATTATTGATTAAATCCATTAATTCATCATAACCGTAATCGGTAAATTCTATAGAAGTTAAATATACCGTTTGATTATTACTTACGGAAGTCCCAACGTATTCAGAGTTATTAATAGCCTTTTCTTTGGTCATAATCTCATCGGTAGGATTTTCCGAAGAACCGCCATAAAGTTTAACTTCGCCGTAAGCGGAAACAGCCGTGATATCGGAAAGATTATTTTCTTCCGTTTTAACGGTTATTCTTAAACTGTAAGAAACGTCATCTAAAACTGTTTCTTTATCTGTTCTTCTTAAAGCGGTTATAGAATAATTTTCATAACCCAATTTGGATAAACGTGTACCTATAGTTTCCGAAACGGATTCGATATCTTCTATACTTTCGTCGTTATCGTCTGATAAAGTCAAAGTATAAGAAGTACCGCCGTCGATATCGTAATCGTAATCTAAGGCTCTTAAAAGCCCAACGTAATCTTTAGTCCCGACAGAAAAAGATGCAAACGTAAAAAATATAAACGCTGCAATTAAAACGCCGAGAATAGATAAAAATGTAATTGATTTTGCTTTGCTCATAAATTCTCCTAAACGAGTCCTTTTAACGGACAAAATAAGCCATCATTGTTTAATAAGATTATATAACATAAAACAATTTAGGTCAATAAAATATTTAATTTTTTTTAAAAATCACCAAATTTTTTTATCTTAATAAGTTTTTTAAGAAAAAATCCAAGTTTTTGCTTGGATTTTTACGGTTGATTTCCTAAAAATATCACTAAATATAAAATCAGTGCAAGCATCAAAACTGAAATTAAAACAGTAAAAGATACTTTTAAAATTGAAACAGGGGCTTTTCCGTTTACTTTTCCCGTTTCACCGTTAACGTAAAAGTTATAGCACTTTTTATTGTAATAAAAATTTCCTACGTAAACGGGTAACATTAGGTATTTATACGTAACCCTTTCGTGAGTTGTAGAAATATTAACGTAATCTACAACGTCGTAATTGTATTGCCCTAAAATATGCCTTTTTATTAAAACGTCCATTTTATACTTGGCAGTAGCAAAACAATCTGATAGGCTCTTGTCGTAATGATAAGCCATAAATCCAAGTAAAAACTTATTTTCGAATTTTACCGAATTATTAGTATCAAAAGGCGAAATTTTATCTATTTGTTTTTGATTTAATTTTTCACCTGCGGTTATCAATACGTCGTCAAACTTATCGTAAAAATTTCCCGATATCGTACGCCAAACGATATACGTTTCGGTACGTCTGTTTTTACCCGAGCCTACTACTCTCGTGTGCCTTGTTCCTATTCGTCCTTGATAAACAGAGGCAGTGTTACTGTCAAAAGTAAAACAGGGTGCGTAAACCCCGTTAATATTTTCAGTCTTTAAACCCTTCTTAAATTTAGAAGGAGCAAAAAACTTTCTTTTAGCCCAAGACTTACTCAATTCAGACGCTTTATCGGAATTAAATTTAAAAGGGATTACGCCGTTCGGTTTTAACCCCAACAATTCGTCTTTTATCTCTACGTGCGCCGTTCCGCAAAAAGGACACAACTTAGACGTTTGATTTTTTTCTAAAACTACTTTTGCTCCGCAATTAGGACAAGAAAAACATTTTGCTTCTTCACTTTCCCAATTATCGTCTTCGGAAAGTCCGGATAAAAAATCTATTTCCCTTGCGGTTAAAGTTTTACCTAAACTTTGCTTTGCTCCGCAATGCGAACATTTAAGCATTTGAGAATCAGGATCAAATTCCATATTCGCACCGCAAGAAGGACATTTATTAATGACGGCTTTTTTCGTATTTATTTTTTCTTCTTTATTATCGCTATTTTTATTATTTTCTGCCATTATTATTCAATGTTGTTTAATTCTTCTAACATTTT
>JAZUKR010000050.1:0-5946 GCA_045643385.1 Christensenellaceae bacterium
ATACTCGCCGTTATCAACTTTGCTTTTTAAAACGTACGGTTCACACCTATTTAATTTATACACGTCATTATATAAAGGCATATTAAACATATCGTTATCTATATACCTTTCAGTATTAAACGAAAACGACATTTTTAATATTTCTTTTCCGTTACACTTTATAGATTTGATATTCCCTAAATCGTCAACGTTAAAAGAAAGGCTTTTTGCATCGTATACTTCTTTAGTAAATTCTACGTCTTTAACTTGTGATTCAAGTTTACCGCCGTATACGGCTTTCATTTCTAAAGCATTTGATTTTATTTGTCTGTCAGGAGTTAAAAGCCCGTCCACACAGAAATTCCCGTCATGGTCTAATTCTTTAAAATCACCACCGTATAAATATCCTTTTTTTGTTTTAATTGCGTGATCTGCCCATTCCCAAACGAATGCCCCCATACACTGGTCGTTTTCGTTAATAAGTTTCCAGTAATCGCTTAAATCACCGTTACTGTTACCCATAGAGTGAGAATATTCACACATAACGAAAGGTCTTGTTTCCTTTTCGTTATTAAGTACTTCCGAATTAATTTGTTCAATAGAAGGATACATAAAACTTACGACGTCAAAATAATCGCCGTAATAATACTCTTTATTCCATTGCATACCTTCATAATGAATAGGTCTATAATCATTTGACTTAATATACTTTAAGCCTTTAATAAACGCTTTACCAAAACAACTTTCGTTGCCGAGCGACCACATAATTACAGACGCACGGTTTTTATCTCTAATATATAAAGATTTTTCCCTGTCTAAAATTCCTTCTTCAAACTGCATGTCGTCGGCAGATTCTATCCATAAATCGTTTTTTTCAAAACCACCACCACGGGAATACTTGCTGGTTCCATGCATCTCTAAATCTGCTTCCGCTATAACGTAAAAGCCCATTAAATCGCAAAGTAAGTTAAATTCCGGCATATTAGGATAATGCGAAGTTCTAATTGCGTTAACGTTTAATTCTTTCATGAGTTTTAAGTCGTTATAAACATTTTCTAAAGTTACGGTAGCACCGGTTTTTGGATTAAAATCGTGGCGGTTTACACCTTTAAGTTTAATAATCTTATCGTTAATCTTAAAAACTTTGCCGTCTATTTTAACGTGAATAAACCCCACTTTTTCATAAATAACTTCACCGTTATTTGATAAAGTTAAATCGTATAAATTAGGTGAATCGTGAAACCACTCTTTAGCGTTTTTAGCAAGTATTCTAACCTTTTTATTAGACTCGCAAACTGTTTCTTCTCCTTGGAATTTTAAGACTATATCAACCTCGCTTTTATTGTAAAAGTCAACATACCATTTACCGTTATCGAATTTTGTTTCAATTTTATAATCAGTTATATGATTTATAGGCCTTTCTAAAATATAGACGCTTCTAAAAATACCTGAAAATCTAAACTTATCTTGACATTCAAAGTAACTTCCCGCACACCATTTTAAGCATATTACGTCTATTACGTTTTTGCCGTTTTTTAAAAGCGACGTAATATCAAATTCAGATATTGAGTGCGAGATATTAGAATACCCTTTATATTTCCCGTTTACGTATAAATAAAAAGCGCTGTCTACCCCTTCGAAATTGATATAATACTTTTTATCGTTTTTAAGATTAAGATTAAATATTTTTCTATAATGAAAAGTCGGATTTTCTTTCGGAACGTAAGGCGGAATATAAGGAAAAGGATACCTTGTGTTAATATATTGAATACTGTCGTAGCCCTGCATTTGAACAGAACAAGGAACTTTAAGTCTAATATTAAGTTTTTCGTTTAAATTTACGTCTTTAAGATTCTTATGAAATTTAAAATTCCACTTACCGTCAAGCGAAATAAACTCTCCGCTTTTTGTCCTGTCCACAATTCCAAAAACAGAAGAGATTTTATCAGAATTTAAAAACGGAACGTAATAAGAGCGGAAAGGCTCGGTATTAATTCTTAAAAACTGTTCGTATTCTTTATTTTGACCGATAGCAGTATTCATTGTATCTCCTTATTCGGGTTTTTTATCAAAATCTAAGGTCAAATCGTAATCGCCTAAATGATTCATCTTAAAGCCGTTCTTTTTATATTCTTCGTAATTAAACGCTTCAAGTTCGTCTATTGCAAGTTTATGGAATTCGTAGAAATTATGCCACCATTCCCAGCCCGAGCCTAAAGAATTAGACAAATATGCGTCTGCAATATCACAAGCGGTTTGTGGGGCTACGTAAAAAGCACCCATAGCGAGAACGTTTACGCCGTTTCCCGTTATAGCCCTAATTGCAGAAGGCAAACTTTCAACAACGCCTGCGTGAACGTGGGGACATTTACTTGCTGCAATATGTATACCCATACCAGTTCCACAAAATATAAGGGCTCTTTCAAAATTACCTTCGGAAATCTGTGCGCCTACTCTTAAACCTACACGGTGGAACATATTTTCCGTATCGTTCGGATCGGAATCTTTAGTTACGCCAAGGTCAGTTATCTTCCAACCCTTTTGTCTTAAATGTTCGCAAACGACTTCCTTTAACGGAAATCCCGCAAAATCTGCACCTACTACCAAATACTTATCTTTTATAGTCTTCATAATAAAATCTCCTTATCATTTTATAATAATATAGTTTCCACAATTTTAAATGCCGTTAGCCAATTCATATCACGTGTCGGGTGATTAATGTAATTTGCAAGCATTTCGGTTGTATTTACACCGTCTTCTTCTAATTTATTCCAAATTTCGTATATATCGCAAATTGCAACACCTTCTGATTTTGCCACATTTTTACCTTCATTGACGATTTTATCAAGCCAACCGTTAACTTGTTTTCTTTGGCAAGATTCTGCAATTCCTTTCATTACCGGATCATCTAAAAGGTGCGGGCTCATTCTGGAGTTCATTCTGTTCGGCGTTAAATAAATACACTCAGCACCGCTCTTTTTAACTTTTTCAAAAATACCTTTCATCATTTTACCGTAATATTTTACGCTTTCATCACTTTCTCCACAATCGTTTAAGCCGTAACCTACAACTACTAAATCGGGTGAAAATTCAAGCACGGATTTATCCATTCTTTCTAATCCCTTTTCTGCCCAATCTCCGCTAATACCCGCATTTATAATATTTACAGTAACATTAAAAAAGAGTTTAGATAAAATTTGACGAACCTTATAAGATGGCGAATTTTCGCTATCGAAAACCGTTTCGATATTATCTTTATCAAACTTATAAAGTTCAAAACAACCTTGTGTTACGCTGTCGCCTAAAAAAGCAATAGTAATAGGTTCGCCACGTAAATTGCCCGACCTATCGTAAAATTTACTAATAATTTTTTTTAACATAATTTATCTCCTATATCGTAAATTTATATTCACCGTAAAAAAGCGGTTTTACTACGTCTTTATAAACAAATTCCGCTTGTATTCCATAGGGAATTTTAATTGAAAACTCTACTTTATTATCAATTTTTTTCCAATTAGATTGTATTTTACCTCTAATTGTTTTAAATGAACAATTAACAAAATCAACATCTTTTGGAATTAAAGGATTAATAGTAACTTTATTAAATGCATAAGCGTCTTCACTAATTCTAATTCCACCGAGATATTTATAAAAAATCATGTCGTAGGCAGAAAACATAGGGTGATTGAAAGAGTGCATAGAGGTAGTCACTTCTTTTTCCCATCTTTCCCAAACAGTTGTTGCGCCGTTGTTTAGCATATATCCCCAACCGGGGTATTCTGGATTAGTTAAAATTTTAATTATATCGTCTATATACCCGTTATCGCCCAAAACCGAAAATAAATGCCTGTATCCTTGATTTCCGCAAGAGGAGTGATAATTTTTGTTTACTATATCGTTAATTAAGTTTTTCTTTACTTTTTCTATATCTTCTTTTGGTACTAAATTTAACGATAGCGCTATTGCGTTTGCCGATTGACTACCGTTAGAAAAATTACACGTTTTTTTATCATAGTAATTATTTATTACAGAATTTATAAAACGTTTTTCTAACTTTAAATATTTAGTTGCTTCTTTATCTAAACCGAGTATTTTAGCAAATTTTATTATTAATCTTATATACCAAACTATATAACACGTTGCAATATAGTCGTTAGGAATACGCTCGTTTATATACGGCTTAGGAATTACCCAGTCGCCTATTCCCGATTTATAATAAACGCTGTTTTTACAATTCTTAATTAAAAAATCTAACCATTTTTTATAAGACTTAAACTGACGTTCTATTAAACGTTTGTTGCCGTAATATTTATAAGAAAAATCGCCTAATAAAAGATAGGAAATATCAACAGGGTCGGCTGGCATTCCGCCACACTTAAAGGGTGCGGTATCACCAATTTCTCCGCCTTCCATCTGTTCGTCCATAATATCTTGCGAAATTTTGTCGAACATTTTTGCCATATCGAAATTGTTAACCGTTTGATATATTCTACTACTCAAATCGTTAAGCCAACCGAATCTTTCGTCTCTTTGCGGACAGTCCGTCATAATAGAATGAAGATTATTCGTTTCGGTCCTTACGGCAATTTTATGTAACTTATTAAGCGTTTCGTTAGAGCAAGAAAATTCACCCACTTTTTCAACGTCGTTATAAACCACTTCTGCAGTAACGTCTAATATTTCTGCCTTTCCCGTTACCGTTATTTTAGCGTAATTAAAACCGTGATAAGTAAATTTCGGAGCATACTCTTCTATACCTTTTCCGCTTAAAATAAACACGTCTTCCGATTTCGCTGAACGGTAATTTAACGTATCTAAATCTCTGTTATTTTTTAATAATTCGGAATAATTTATTTTAATTTGGCTTTTTGCTTCGCCTTTAACTTTAATTCTACACCAACCGGCAACGTTTTCGGGGAAAGTATAAACAGTTTCGTTTTTTGAAATTTTATTTATTTTTACTGGCTTTAAAACTTCTTTTACTATTATCGGTTCAATTAAATCGGGTATGCAAACTCCCCTTTCTATTTCGTTTGTTGTATAAAGCCAACCGTTATCTTCATTTGAAGGGAAATTCGGTTCATTCCAGCCCTTAAATTCTTCGTAAAAGCCGTTATCAAAAGTTTCTCCACCGTAAACACTGTTTAATAAAGTTGCACCGCCTTTTATCCAAGTTGTACCTATACAGCAAGCGTGGTTAAACTCTTCGCCGTCAACATACGTACCGTAAAGTTGAAATCTTGCATTCCTTCTGCCCGCAAAACCGTAGCCTATTTCTAAACCGATAGAGTTTATTCCGCTTTTAACGTAATTCGTTATATCATAAGTTATATAAGGTATTCTAACAGAATAATCCGTTTGAGAAGGAGCAAGAACACGGTTAGATACTTTTTTACCGTTAATATATAATTCATGATAACCGATAGCAATTAAATATAAACGCATTTTTTTTACGGGTTTATCTAAAAGTGTAAATTCGTTTCTCATGTAAACGGAACTGCCTTGACAAAGTGCAGAACTTCCAACATATTGCCCCCACCAGTCATAATAACCGTTATCGTATAAAAGCCCCATTTCGAATTTAGCCGTTTTTATTAAAGTCTTTTTAGACCCCGTTTTACATATCAAAGTAACAAAGGCTTCTTGTCTGCTTTGTAATTTTATTCCTTCATATTCGATATTTACGGTTTCATGAGATTTTACTGTTTTAGAATCCCACAAATCACCTTTTCCGTTTTCAGTTGAAGACACTATTATCCTATAAGAGACTTGTTTTTCTATGTTTTCCCCACCGTATTCCCAAGTAAATCTCGGTCTTAAAGAAGAAAGTCCTAAAGGATTAATCGAATATTCTGTTTTAAAGTTTACAATTTTCATAAATAGACCTCAAAATAGCTCGTTTATATTGTAACATAAAAAGAAAAAGTAAACAATAGTTTACTTGCTTTTTTTATACGATTTTTATTT
>JAZUKR010000051.1:0-5956 GCA_045643385.1 Christensenellaceae bacterium
ACGCGTCCCTGGATAGCGGAGAGATGCGCAACGGCACCCAGGTCCATAACCTCCTGGGGGTTGGTCTCGGCGAGCATCGCGAAACCGGTCTGACGGCAGGCATACACGTCGGAGTGGTCACCGAAGATGTTGAGCGCGTGGGACGCAACGCAACGCGCCGACACGTGGAACACCGCCGGGAGCAACTCACCCGCGATTTTATACATATTCGGAATCATAAGCAATAAACCTTGAGAAGCGGTATACGTAGTAGTTAAAGCGCCTGCTGAATGCGAGCCGTGAACAGCGCCTGCAGCACCGCCTTCGGATTGCATTTCTGCAATTTTAACCTTTTGACCCCACATATTAGTTCTGCCGGCAGTAGCCCATTCGTCAGCAACTTCGGCCATAGGAGAAGAAGGGGTTATCGGGTAGATAGCGGCTACTTCACTAAAAGCATAAGCAACGTGACTTGCGGCGGTATTGCCGTCGATTGTCAATTTTTTCATTTATACAAATCCTCCGTGATTTTTTATACATCTATAATTTTTATATTTATATAATGTTTCTTAACTATTATACATTTTAAGAAAAAAATAGTCAATGCAAATTTGATTGTTTTTTAATAAAAAACAAGTATATTTTAAAATAAATTCGGAGCAAAAAATTTTGCTCCGAAAACTTTATATTTTTTTATTTGAAAATAAAACGTATTTTATTGTTTATTCTTTTAAAAATATTTTTGATTTTTAATTTATAATAAGAACTTGGAGTATATATTTCCTTATTTTTATAATAAGTTAATAAATCTTTGCAAGGCAATAGGCTGTTTTCTTTATATTTTTCCAGTATTATTTTTCTTTTTCCTCTAGATAAGTATGTACAAATATCTAAACCGTTTTTTATTCCCCACATTAATCGTCCTGCCAAAATTTTGTTTGGATATTTTTTAAATAGTTCTAAAAATATTTTTGATGCTTCAAAATAAGACGTTGCGAGTTCGAATTTTTTATTATAAATAGTTGCCATAGTAGAATTTGAATGTGAAACATAGATATAATGTATCGAATCTATCGTTAGATAATGATTAGTAGAGAAATCTATTTGTGTGCAAAAAGACACTGTAAAGCAAGTGTCCTCTGCCATAATCATATTTTCGTTAAAACGAAGATTAAAATCGTTTATACGTTTACGATTAAAAAGATGCCTTGTGAGATTACAAAATGAATTTTCAGCCAACGTTAGATTTGAAATATCAAAACTAGGAATTGAATCAATAACTTCTTTTGCGTTATTTTCGTTACAGAATCTAGTGTTAAAAGTTAATAGATCACAAGTCGTTTTATCTTTTAATAATTCGTTTTTAAATGTTAATAAACTATTTTTTATTATTCTGTCATCACAGTCTACAAACCAAAGATATTCGCCCTTGGCGTTGTCTATTCCTAAATTCCTGGCATTAGAAACACCTAATTTTTTTGTTGTTATTAATTTAATAAAAGGATTATTGTTTTTATTTTTTTTAATAATTTGGTCAGTCTTGTCTGTTGAGGCGTTATTTATAAAAATAACTTCATATTCGTTGTTATCAATTCCCTGATTTGCAAAATCTTTTATAATATCGTTAATGTATTTTTCCCCATTGTGTACAGGTATTATTATTGAAAATAAAGGCAGATTAGTCATAATATCTCCTAAAAATTTTAATATATTGTATCAAAAATATTATTTTTTGTCAACAGACAGAATAAAAAGCAAATAAAGTTGTAAAAAAGAGCAATATGTGATAAAATAACGGATAGGTAAATTTATGTCGATTATAGAAGCAAAAAACTTATCGTATTCTTACGATAAAAAAAGAAACGTTGTAAACGGCGTTACGTTTTCAGTAAAAAAGGGCGAATTCGTTTGCGTTATAGGTCATAACGGAAGCGGAAAAAGTACCCTTTCTAAACTACTTAACGCCTTATTTATTCCCGATAGCGGAGAGTTATCCGTTTGCGGGCTATCTCCTTTCGACAAAAAAAATTTATTCGAAATAAGAAAAAGAGTAGGGGTAGTATTTCAAAATCCCGATAATCAGATTATATCTTCAATAGTAGAAGACGACGTGGCGTTCGGCCCTGAAAATTTAGGAATAAAACGAGAAGAAATAAAAGAGAGAATCGACTATGCTCTTTCCGCTGTCAATATGAAAGAATACTTAAAAGCTTCTCCGCAAAGGTTATCGGGCGGGCAAAAGCAAAGGATAGCAATAGCAGGGGTATTAGCGTTAAAACCAGAAATTTTAGTTTTAGACGAATCGACTTCTATGTTAGATCCATTAGGCAGAAAGGAAATTAATTCAATAGTAAAAAAATTAAATAAAGAAGAAAACGTAACGGTTATAAACGTTACGCATTACATGGACGAAGTAGTAGACGCAGATAAAGTTATAGTTCTTTCTGAAGGCAAAATCGTTATGCAAGGAACGCCTAAAGAAATCTTTGCACGTAAAGACGAATTATTAAAGTTAAATTTAGAACTTCCGCTTGCTTATTCTATTGCGGAGAAGTTAAAAGATAAAGGCGTAAATCTTCCCGAAGGAATTTTAACAAAAGAAAGACTTTTGGAGGAATTATGCAAATTATAACGGAAAATTTAACGTATATATATAGCGAAAAATCCAAAAGCCTCAACAAAAAAGCGCTTGACAATTTATCTTTAACGATAGAAGAAGGAGATTTTTACGGTATAATAGGTAAAACGGGTAGCGGAAAGTCTACTTTTTTACAGCATTTAAACGGACTTATTAAAGTCGGCAAAGATAAAGGTTTTATTAAAATAGGCGATTTCGATTTGACCGATAAAAAATGCGATTTTAAATCTTTAAGAGCAAAAGTGGGTATGGTTTTTCAGTATCCCGAGTATCAACTTTTTGCCGAAACGGTTTATTCCGACGTCGCTTTCGGGGTTAAAAATTTTTATCCCGACATAAAAGAAGACGAGTTAAACAGTACGGTAAAAGAAGCGTTAGAACTTGTAGGTTTAAATTACGAAAGAGTAAAAGACAGGTCGCCTTTCGATATGTCGGGCGGGCAAAAAAGGAGAATAGCAATAGCGGGCGTTATTGCTTTTAAACCGGAAATTTTAATATTAGACGAGCCGGCGGCGGGTCTTGACCCTAAAGGCAAAAAAGACTTTTTAAATCTAATAAAAACGCTTCATCAAAAATTTGTTAAAACGGTCGTTATCGTTTCTCACGATATGAATATTATTTCCGAATATTGCGATAAAGTGGCAATAATAAGTAACGGAAAAATTTATAAAAAAGGAACGCCTAAAGAAGTATTTGCCTTATCGAACGAAGAATTACAAAATTTAGGGTTAGAATTTCCTTTAACCGCATATTTAACAGAAGGGTTAAAAAAGAAAGGAATTGACGTAAACAGCAACTTAAAAGTAGACGATTTTATAGATAAATTATGTCTAAAACTAAAGGGGGAAAAATAATGAAAGATTTTTCCTTCGGTAGTTATTACCCAATAAATTCTTTCGTTCACAAAATGGACGCAAGAATTAAAATAATTTTATCTATTGCTTATATCGTTGCGGTGTTTTTAGTAATGTCTTTTCATTTTTTGGGATTTTTGGCGTGCTTTATATTTATAGTTTTATGCACCGTATTTTCCAAAGTACCTTTTAGAGAGGTTATAAAAAGCATAAAAGGGCTGTTGTTTTTTATTTTGCTTTCTGCAATTTTGCAACTTCTTTTAAATAAAGACGGCGAGCCTTTATGGGAAAGCGGATTTATAACTTATAACGGACTATATAACGCATTATTTATTGTTTTTAGAATTTCTTTGGTTATAATAGGCGCTTCTATTTTAACTTTAACTACATCTCCGCTAGAAATTGCGGACGGAATAGAAAGTCTTTTAACGCCCTTAAAATTCGTTAAATTTCCCGTTCATGAATTTGCGCTTATAATGAGTATAGCGTTAAGATTTATTCCGACTTTACTTGACGAAACGGATAGAATTATAAAGGCGCAAAAATCAAGGGGCGCAGATTTTGACACTAAAAACGTATTTAAAAAGATAAAAGCGTTAATTCCCGTTTTAATTCCGTTATTAATAAGTTCTTTCCGCCGTGCGGACGAACTTGCCGACGCTATGGATTCGAGATGTTATGCGGGCAGTAAAAACAGAACGAAATATAAAAAACAAAAATTAACTTTTAGAGATTTAATCGGTACTATAACTGTTGCAGTGTTAATTGCGGGCGTAGTATTATTAAACGGATTTTATTTGGTTATGTAGTATGAAAATAAAACTCATTATAAGTTATGACGGAACGGATTTCTGCGGTTGGCAATCACAAAAAAACGGAGTTTCCGTTCAAAGCGTTATTGAAGACGCAATATATAAAATAACAAACGAGAGAGTTTCGCTTATCGGTAGCGGAAGAACAGACGCAGGCGTTCACGCAAGTTTTCAAGTTGCCGGTTTTTCCATAAAAAATTCAACGCTTCCGCCTGAAAAATATTATAAAGCTTTAAATACCGTTCTTCCCGATTCGGTTAAAATATTAAAATCAAGTAAAGTAGACGATAATTTTAACGCAAGAGAAGACGCAAAGAAAAAAACTTACCGATACTCTATGTATTTAAGCGACGTTATTAAACCCTTAAAAGAAAGATATTCTACTAAAATAAACCCTAATATAGACGTTAAAAAAATGAAGAACGCTCTCTCTCTTTTTTCGGGCGAGAAAAATTTTAAGGCGTTTAACGCTTCCGGAGGGGGAGCAAAAACTTTCGTTAGGACTGTTTACGATATAAAACTAATTAAAGACGGCGAAGATTTATCTCTTTATATAACGGGTAACGGGTTTTTATACAATATGGTCAGAATTATCGCAGGGACGCTTATAAAACTCGGCGAAAACAAAATAGACGAAAAAATAATAAATGAAATGTTTACTTCAGGAGTTAGACCGTATTCTATTAAAACTTTGCCCGCAAAAGGATTGTGTTTAATAAACGTAGAATACGTTTAATATAAATTGTGTTTAATAATTTTTAAGCCACAATATATTGATATACGTATAAAAAATAAAAAAAAGCACGAAAAACGCTTGACTTTTTAATTAAAAATACATTAATATAATAAGGCGTTTATACGTAGAATTATGCAATTTCGGAATAGCCCTCCGTAGTCTTAACGTGAAAAGACTTGCAAATATCTACTGTAAAATTTAACTAAACATTAAAGGAGAAATCACTATGAAAACATATATGGCTCACGCAGAAGACGTTGTAAGAAAGTGGTACGTTGTAGACGCAACGGATATTCCTTTAGGAAGACTTGCATCTAAGGTTGCAATGATTCTTCGTGGAAAGAACAAACCTACTTTTACTCCTAACGTCGACACGGGAGATTTCGTTATTATCGTTAACACCGATAAAGTTGTATTAACGGGTAAGAAATTAGAAAAGAAATATTACAGATATCATACGGGGCACATCGGCGGATTAAAAGAAATTCAATACAAAACATTAATGGAAACTAAATCCGACGTTGCTGTTTACGAAGCAGTTAAGGGAATGCTCCCCAAAAACAGTTTAGGTCGCAAAATGCTTACTAAACTCAAAGTTTATAAGGGTGCAGAACACAATCAACAGGCTCAAAAGCCCGAAACTCTTAAATTGTTTTAACGAGGTGATTTAAATGGCAAAAACAACTACTAAAAAGAAAGTTCAATTTTGGGGAACAGGAAGAAGAAAAAAGGCTATCGCAAGAGTTAGATTAATTCCCGCAGGCGACGGTCAAATTTCTATCAATAAAAAATCTTTAGACGAATATTTTGCGTTAGACACGTTAAAGTTTATCGTTCGTCAACCGTTGGTTTTAACCGACACACTTGCTAAATACGATATCGTAGTTAACGTTTTAGGCGGTGGTTATACCGGTCAAGCAGGCGCTATCCGTCACGG
>JAZUKR010000052.1:0-4233 GCA_045643385.1 Christensenellaceae bacterium
CCTTCTAAACCCACTTCGTCGCCGTAATATATAGAAGGAACACCGTATACAGTATATTGCATTAAAGTGGCAATTTTAAGCCTATTAAAAGTAACAATCCTTTCTGTTTTATCTAACTTGATTTTAGATAAACTTTCCTTATCTAAACCTTTTATCTGTTTATTTGATAAAACGGACAAAATTCTTGCCGTATCGTGAGTAGATAAAATATTCATTAACGAATCTAAAGCGCACTTTGGATAGTGGTCTATTTGTTCGTTTAATACGCATTTTAAAAAATCGCTGTTACCGTTTAAAACAAAATCTATTATGGCGTTTTTAAGCGGATAATTCATTACTGAATCTAATTCCTTTCCTAAAAAGTATTTTCTCCTTACCCCATAAGAAATTTTATTAGATGCGTCTTCCCAAACTTCACCGTAAACAATTGCGTCATTATTAATCTTTTTAACAGCCTTTCTAATGCGTTCGACAAAGGCTTGCGGAAGTTCGTCTACAACGTCAAGTCTCCAGCCACCTATACCTAATAAAGTATACTTTTCTAATATTCCGTTTTCACCGCAAATATAATCAATATAGCTTTCGCTTTTTTTATTAACGGCAGGAAGCGTTTTTATTCCCCACCAAGAATCGTATTCTTTATTATTTTTTAGAATAAACCAGTCTTTATATTTTGAATTATCGTTATTATATGCGCCGACGTTATTATATTTTTTGTATTTGTCAAAATAAATACTGTCGTCTCCAACGTGATTGAAAACTCCGTCTAGTATTATTTTTATACCTAAGTTTTCCGCTTTTTTTATTAACTCCTTTAAATCGTTAAAAGTGCCTAAAAGTTCGTCTATTAAAGTAAAATCTCCCGTGTCGTATCTATGATTAGAATATGCCTTAAATATAGGATTAAGATAAATTGCACTAACGTTTAATTCTTTTAAATATGGAAGTTTTTCGGTTATGCCTTTAATATTTCCACCAAAAAAGTCGTTATTTAAAACTTCGCCCTTTTCGTTTGGTAAAAATATAGGATTTTCGTTCCAATTTTTATGAATAAATCTATCAGTTTTAGCCTTATAATCACACGACTTATAAAATCTATCGGGAAAAATTTGATAAATTATTCCGCCGTTTATCCAAGAAGGAACTTTATAGTCTTTGTCGTAAACTGATAGTTGAAAATCTAAAACCTTTTCGTTTACAATAAAATCGGTTGCGTTAATTCTGCCTAAAAATAATCCGTTGTTAAAAGAAAATTTATACCAAAAAAGTCCTACGCTAAAATTAAGGCGAACTTCAAAAAATTCGCCTTTTTTTAACATAAAAACACATTTATAGTCTTTATCGCCGTCTAATCTATATAAAAAACCGCATTCTTTTCTGTCTGACTTGACTCTAAAGATTATATCTTCGTTTTCTTTTATCGCACCCGTTAAACTTTTATAAAAAGTATCGAGCGGATTATAATAATCCATGTTAATCTATCCTTTTTAATCCCCAAATATTATCTGCATATTCTTTAATTGCCCTATCTGCAGAAAAAATTCCGCTTGCCGAAATATTATTTAGAGATTTTTTAGCCCACAAGAGCCTATCCTCGTAAATTTTATCAACCTTTTTGTGAATATCAACGTAACTTCCGAAATCAGCCAAACACATATACGGATCGGCAACGGGAGTATTTGTTAATAAATATCTTGAAATATCTTCAAAAGTCTGTCCGTTAAAGCCGTGGTTTAATGAGTCTATTACTTTTGCTATTTTAACGTTATTATTGTAGTAAGAAGAAGCGTTATAGCCTTGATTCCATAATTCTTCAACTTCTTTTGCCGTTAAACCGAAAATAAAGATATTGTCTTTTCCGCACGCTTCCATCATTTCTACGTTAGCCCCGTCTAGAGTTCCGATAGTCAATGCACCGTTTATCATAAATTTCATATTACCCGTTCCGCTTGCTTCTTTACCCGCAAGTGAAATCTGTTCGGAAATTTCCGACGCAGGCATTAATTTTTCCGCCATAGAAACACGGTAATCTTCCATATAAATAACGTTTAATTTTTTGCTTATTACAGGGTCTTTTTTTATTTCTTCACCCAACGCACAAATTAATTTAATTATTTGTTTCGCAAAATAATAACCGGGCGCCGCCTTTGCCCCGAAAATAAACGTTTTAGGTCTAATTATTGCATTAGGATTATCTTTTAACTCATTATATAAACTTATAATATATAATGCGTTCATAAGTTGACGTTTATATTCGTGCAATCTTTTTGCTTGAACGTCGAAAATAGAATCAGGGTCTATAACAAATCCTTGCTTTTCTTTTGCGTATTCTATAAATTGTTTTTTCTTAATATCTTTTATCTCATTAATTCTTTCTAAAACGGAGTTATCATTTTCGAACTTTTTAAAGTTTGATAAACCCATTGCATCTTTTATAAAACCGTCGCCTATACACTCTATAAGTAAATCGGTAAGTTCGGGGTTAGACTGACAAAGCCAACGACGATGTGCTATACCGTTTGTAACGTTTGTAAATTTATCTGGATACAAATCGTTAAAATCTTTAAAAATACTTTCCTTTATTATGTTACTGTGCAAACCAGAAACGCCGTTTACTTTATGTGAAGCAATAACGGCAAGATTTGCCATTTTAATTTGACCGTGAGAAAAAATACTCATTCTGTCTATTTTGTTCCAGTCACCCGTAAACTTATCCCAAGCGGTTTTACAAAATCTTTCGTTAATTTCTTTTAAAATTGAATAAATTCTCGGAAGCCTTCTTTGAATTAAATCTTCGTTCCACTTTTCTAACGCTTCGCTCATAACCGTGTGATTTGTATAAGCAACGGTTTTTGTAACGATATCCCAAGCGTCGTCCCAAGAAAAACCGTTTTCGTCAATAAGTATTCTCATTAATTCCGGAATACACAAAGCAGGGTGAGTGTCGTTTATATGAATTGCCGCTTTTTCGGGTAGAGTTCTTAAATCTTTATAACGTTTTTTATGGTCCTTTATAATGTCTTGAAGCGCAGCAGAAACTAACAAATATTGTTGTTTTAGTCTTAAAGATTTGCCCTCAAAATGGTTATCAGACGGATATAAAACTTTTGATATTAAGTCCGCTTCGTTATCATCTTGCATACTCTTAATATAATCGCCTTGCGAAAAGGTTTTCATTTCGAAATCACGTATATTTTGCGCTTTCCATAATCTTAAAACGGAAACGGCTTCGCCGTCTTTTCCAGAAATCATCATATCGTAGGCAACGGCTTCAATCTCTTTTGCGTCGTAATGTTCTATTTTTAATCCGTTTTCCGTCCAAAATTCTTTAATATGTCCGTCGAATTTTATTTTATACGTTTTATCAAGTCTTGGCGTTAGCCATACTTCTCCGCCCGGTAGCCAAATATCGGGAAGTTCCATTTGCCAACCGTCGACTATTTTTTGTTTAAATAAACCGTATTCATATCTAATCGAATAACCCATAGCAGGATAATTTTGTTCTGCCAAAGCGTCCATAAAACAAGCGGCAAGCCTTCCAAGTCCACCGTTACCGAGTCCTGCATCGGGCTCTAAATCATAAAGTTCGGTTAAACTGCAATTATATTCTTTTTTAAGTACGCTATCAAAAGCCTTGCTTATTCCTAAATTGTATGCGTTATTTTTAAGCGATTGACCGAGTAAAAATTCCATACAAAGATAATATACTCTTTTACCGCCTTTATCTCTGTATTTTTTGTTAAATGCGCTACGTTTTTCAAGCAAAATATCTCTAACGCACATAACAACCGCTTTATAAATCTGTTCCTTTGTCGCTTCCTTAGGCGAAACGCCAAAGTATCTTGATAATTTCCCTTTAATTAGTCCGGACGCATCTTTCTCTAAAATTTCCATTTGTTGCTCCTATATTATTTATTATACATTTCTTCATATCGTAAAGCCTGAACGTTCCAAGAAAAATCCGTCGTCATAACTTTATCTCTTAATTTATTAAATACCTTTTTATCTTTATAAGTCCTTATCGCTTCGTTGATAACGTATAACATATCGTGGGCGTTATAATCGTGAAAAGTAAAACCGTTACCCGTTTCACCCGTAAATGCCTTAATACTGTCGTTTAGTCCGCCCGTTTCTCTAACGATAGGAACAGTTCCGTAGCGAGACGCAATCATTTGCGAAAGACCGCAAGGCTCCATTTTAGACGGCATTAAAAATAGATCAGCCCCGGAATAT
>JAZUKR010000053.1:0-2844 GCA_045643385.1 Christensenellaceae bacterium
AAGGTAATAAATCCGGCTTGACCGTAAACATGTATAACGGTTCACTAACTGCGTTGTCGGAAAGCGATTCTGCCGCTATAGGTGGTGCACACGGCGTTATTCCTCCAATAAAATCATATATCGAATACATGAAGGGACAATCGGGTGGAAATGGCGGAACAATCAATTTTTATGGTGGTAAGATCATTGCCGATAATCCTAAAGGCTATGCTATCGGTGGCGGTCTGGGATCTCACGGATACGGTTATTCTTATGGGTTTAATATTTTTTACGAAAATCTTGTAGAACCTACCGGTGCCCCCGGAAGTCTTAATATCAAACACGCCGATACAGTAAGGGTTTACGTCGGAGATTCTAAAGTTCCTTTAAAGAAAGAAGATTTCAATTCAGTGCTTAATAGTGCACATAGAGTAACGATAAGATCCACTAACGAAATCCGTTTGCATTATCAAAACGGTGGCGTTCAAGATAAAGTAGTTTTATGCGACTACGGTGCAAGAACAGTAGAGCCTGAAGAAGTAACCCTTGGTGCAAACAAAGTTATCGGTTGGTACACAAGTCCGGAATGCAAAAAGAGTCAAAAGTATATATTCGGCGGACCAATATTCGAGCCGATAGATTTATACGCTTTATGGAGCGACGAATTATTAAACGTTAATTTTTCTTATAATGACGGTAGTGACATCGTGGAAGTTCAAGACGTTTTGCCCGACCAAAAGGCAACGCCGATAACGCCCGTAAGAGAAGATGCAACCTTCGTCGGTTGGTACACGGACGCTGACGTTTATAATTCAACTCTCTTTGATTTCAATACGCCTATAACGAAAAGCATAACGCTTTACGCACGTTGGAATAAAGATTATTTTAAATACGATCAAGCGACTAAATCTTTTACCCGTCAAAAACTCTTAAAGGGTGCGGATTTCAGACCTATAACGTCTGATTCTACTACGCTAAACGGCGGTTGGTATTTTGTTGATGGAAGTGTAACTTTAGGTAATAGGCTCGTCTTTAACGGCGATACTAATTTGGTACTTTTCTCTGATGCAAGGCTTACCGCAAGAAAGGGAATAGAAGTTCAAGGAAGTTTTAATATTTATTCAGATACCGAGAACGGCGGTGGAAGAATTAACATTGCCGCTTCTAATATGGAAGCAAACAAGGCTGGTATTTTGTGTGGGGACGGTTCGTTCTCTAATGCTAATATCACTGTGGCAAGCGGTGTGGGTGCTTGTGCAATAAGTGGTAGCAATCTCACTTTCGTAAATTGCACGGTAAACGCAACAGCCACAAAATCTCCTAATGCAATAGGTTGCAATAATCTTACCCTTATAAGCGGTAGTTTAACGGCTCAATCGTCAGACGTCGCCATTGCGGTAAGCGGAACGAAAAATATAAGCACGTATTTCTCGATAAAGGCGGGCGACAGTTCATCTTCCGCACAAGTTGTAACCGAATACAGTGGTGAAAAATACGTCAAAATAGAAGAGCCGAGCGTTTTAGAAGGGAAAGAAGGTTCTTGCCTTGAAAACGGTTTGCTTCCTGCTTATAAAAATTCTAAAAACGGTATTTATTATTTAGAAAAAACTTATAAAACGGCTATCGGCAATTTTGAACAGTTGGTAGCTTGGGCGGATAGCCCCGAAAGACAGCTTGCAGTAGGTCATAAATGGGAATATGTCGATGGCAATATTCACAAGTGTTCGGTCTGTGAATTAGAAGAAGAACATAACGACCTTTTTGATCTCGGTGATCACACTTGTTCGGTTTGCGGTGGCGAACTTTGTCATCACGAACACATGAAGACAGAGTACGTTTGGAACGACGATTATACTTCTTGTGTGGGGCGTTATTACTGCGAAGATTGCGGTAAGAGTCAATATGAAGAAACTGCTTACGAAATAATATTTACTTTTGATCCGTATTCGCAAAATTGTCAAACCGAGGTTTTAGGATATTATCACGCTTCTTTCTACTACGTTCCTTCTGCTGATACCGAAGCGAAGTTTGAAACGGGTGAATCCGGCTTGCATTTTGATTCCGATGAAGACGGCTATTGTGATACTTGCCATACCTTTATGGCTGAAAACGCTGTAACTTCTACCACTACTACGCTTACTTCGGGCAACTGGTTTGTAGTAGGTAACGTAACGATAACAAATACGCTTACTGTTCAAGGAAAAGTTATTTTATATCTTTTTGATAATTCGGTTTTAACCGTAAAGAAAGGTATTATCCTAACCGAAGGGAATTCCCTTACGGTAGAGTCGCAATCAAGCGGTTCTAATAAGGGCAAAATCGTCGCAACGGGTGAGGCAAATCACTCGGGTATCGGCGGTTATGCTTATAAATATACAACCGGTTCTACCATATATAATGCGGGAACGTTTATCGTCAACGGTGGCGATATTACCGCAAAGGGTGGCGACAATGCTAAAGATATAGGAACGGTTATCGGCGGTAATCACGGAACGTTTATCGCTAACGGTGGGAAAATTCACGCAACGGTCGATATGGGCGATTATACTTATTCCGAAATGGTTGGAAATGCTGTCGGCAGTATCGTAGCCTCGTCAACCGTTTGGGGTGTTGCTGTAGTTTGTGTGGTTTTAGGTGTTGGCGTAGGATTTGGTATTTTTTACCTTATTAAAAAGCGTAAAAGTAAGAAGGCTTAAAAAAATTGATTAAACTTTAATCAAATATAAAAGAGCGGTTTACACCCAAAAAGTTTTTCACGTTTAGTGCTTAACTTTTTGGGTGTATTTTTATATAAAAAATGCATAAAAAGTAGGGGATATTTGTAGGATAGAGAGGTACTGCGCAAAAATACGAAAACGGGCATGT
>JAZUKR010000054.1:0-3893 GCA_045643385.1 Christensenellaceae bacterium
TACTAAATGTGGATTATATCAATACGTATGGAGAGGTTTTAATTCAACGCTTGGGACACGTGTCGGTCAAACTTTTGCAACAAAAATAGCATTTTTCTCGGCATATGCTTGGTCGGTAGGTTTATCTGTTGCACTTTTAGTTGTAACGTTAGTTTTGTATTTTGTGTTAAACTTTGAGGCGGAAACCGTTTATACAGATTATATCGAAGTTCCGGGAATGCTTTGTGATTACCGTGTGCCGATAGATCCCGAAACCAAAGAAAAGGTAAAAGACGGCAAAGAAGAATACGTTTACTATAAAGGTGCGGTAAATCCGAACGGAACGAGAGAACAAACGCTGTTCGGCAAGGATGGACCGACCGATTTGCCGATAAATAAGAAAGGCGTTCAAGATATATATAATTGGGAACTTAAAGGGAACAGACAATGGCTTGGTTTATATACAACGAAAGACCGTCGTGCAGGTTTCCCGATACTTGTAAGTTCACTTATAATAGACGATAAATATTCGGGTGGAGTTGTGCTTTCATTATTCGGGCAAGCGACGGGCTACGATTTGTCGG
Source organism: Christensenellaceae bacterium (assembly GCA_045643385.1). GTDB lineage: Bacteria > Bacillota > Clostridia > Christensenellales > Borkfalkiaceae > UBA1259. The sequence goes on from JAZUKR010000054.1 coordinate 564, forward strand.
GACTATATAATACAAGCATAGAATCGCAAACCGAATTGAGTTCTTCAAAGAAGAGAAGCTTAAAACAAACCGCAAAGTATTTGCACTATGAAATGGATTTAGATGCAGTATACGAAACCACTGGAAAAGATAAAGTAATAGACAGGTTAAGCAATAGAGTTGCAAGTGCGGTATCGGTAGGTGGAGCGATTGCCATAGGTGTATCTACTTTGGGCGTTGGTGTAGCCGGCGGATTTTTAGTCGGATATTTTACATTGAAAAAGAAAAAAAGAAACTTCTGAAAATAATTCTGGTAAAAAGGAGTAAATTATGTGGCAAAAATTTAGGTTTTCAAGCAAGTGGAAGTATGGGCTTTTGTTTGTTGCCGTTGCACTTTTAATGGCACTACTAATGGGCTCACAGCCTACACTTTCCGTTCTTGCAGTAGGAGAGACAAAAGAGTACGTAAGCGACGTAATGGTTGTAACCGAAGACCAAGTTGCGAACTTGCCTGAAGGTTATAAGGTATTAGAAAATCCTTTATACGAAGGTAAACGTGACGGACAATCTAAAACGTATCTTGCGTATAAAACGACCGAAAAGGCAAACGAAGCGATAACCGATATGCGACTTATGAGTATGAACGGCGGTTGGTCTTTTTCCGAGTACGACGAATATTTACAGCAGATAACCGAAAGGACTGATCAACTTATCGACGGGCTTTGGCAAGCGATAGTAGAATACCGATTAAGATATAGGGTAGACAAGACGAAGCAAGCGATTTTTGCCCACGACGCTTTGAACCTTTATTGGTTTGACCCGAGTGAGCCGGACGAAGTAAAAGAATTCGGTGCTAAAATGAGAGTGGGCGACCTTTTGCTCGATAGAACCAAAATTAACGGAAAAGACAGCAAATGGCTTAAAATTCTCTTTATGGAGTCTAACGGCGACGTTATTTCTTCTATATACAGTTCTTTATCTATCGCATGTTCAAGGGACGAAGTCGGCATGACCTTTATAGATAGATTAAAGTACATAAACCCTATTGACTATTATGAGGCAACCGAGTATAACGATGCGGTTTACGCCCTTATGGATCACGCTGAAAGACTTCGTGAAAGCGTTGAATTTTATCTTGATCCTAACGTTAAAAAGTACGAAGATTTTAATACTGACGAAGAGAGAGACGAATATTGCACGAACTTGCTTGCTAACGATTATATTAGTTTTGTAATTGATGAAAACGAAAATAGAAGTAATTCGGATATGTGGACGGAAGGTTGCAACGTAGTTCATAATTTCCAAAATATTCCTTATCACGGCATAGATTTACCTGATTGCGAAACGCTTTTAGATTTTATCAGGTTAAAGGACGTGGAACTTTACCAGTGGTATCCGTTAGTTGCGTCGCTAACTGACGGCAACAGGGCTACTATCGTAACAACGGGACTATTAAGTTTCGTTTTGGATTCTATAAGTGACGAAAATCATTTATACGATAATATCAATGAAATTAAAGCAGATCCCGAATTAAGACCTGTTTTTGAGGCGGGTATTTCCGTTTTCTACGGCGTAGATAGAAATATCTATAAAGACCACATGGTCGCTATGACGAGTGAAGCACTCCGTGAAAACGCAACGGGCGATACAAGTTGGCAACAAGCCCAACAGGAAACGGACGAGCATAATCAATTTAAGCACAATATGTTATTATATGCTTCCTTCGGCTTGACCGGATATACCGCTTTAGGTGCTGTTTTAGTTCCGAACATAGCAAGAGCGATGATTATGAATACGCAAGACTATATGCCTGCAATTACAAATGCTTATGATGCAATATACGGGTGGACTGAAGGCGCTTCTCTTGCAGAAGCTGAATATGGGAAGGTTTTGACACAAACGAGTAAGTTTAAAAATGCAACTAAAATACAATCGTTTTTAGCCAAAAACAATCCTACAAAATGGGGTATGTATCAATACGTTGTTCACGGTTTTGACAGTGGCTATTATACAAGTTCTCTTACCAAAATATTTACGGCATACGCTTTTTCAATTGTATTATCTTTTGTAGCCTTAATCGTTACTTTGGTTTTGTTCTTCGTTCTGCACGTTAAAGAAGAAGTCGTTCATGAAGATTATATAGAGATTCCTGCAATGCTGTGCGATTACCGAAAGACTTACGAAACGGACGAAGATACGGGCGAAGTCGTGGCGACGAGTAAAGAGTATATTTATTATACCGGTGCTAAAAACGTCAACGGCACAGTTCCGCTTGTAGATCTTGCAACGCAAAAAGATTTACCGCAAAACTTGGGTAGCGTTCAAGATATTTATAACTGGGAACTCGGTGGCAATAGACAATGGCTTGGCTTATACACTACAAAAGACCGCCGTGCAGGTTTCCCGATTTTAGCAAGTTCACTTAAAATATGCGATAGTTATTCCGAAGGCTCTTTAACGGAGTTTAAAAATCAATCTCTTCCGTTTGACTTTACTTGTCTTTATAACGCAAGTATAGACTCCTTAAGATTAGGCGGAGAAACGGATAATTATAAAGATAAAACGGCAAAATATCTCCATTACGAAATGGATTTAGATGCGGTATACGAAAAGACCGCCGAAGAAAAAATATTAGAAAAAATGAATACGAGAACGGCAAGTGCGGTATCTAAAGGTAGTGCTTGGGCGATAGGTGTTTGTTGTGCAGGCGGTGGCGTAGGACTCGGATTTTTAGGCTGTACGGTTTTATCTAAAAAAACTATAAAGAAAAAAGAAACTGTCGCTAACAGCGATGATGACGAATAAGGAGGATAAGAAAAATGAAAAAGTTTTTATTAAATAAAAAATATATTATTTTAACCCTTTTATTCGCTATCTCTATGATAATGGCTTTTGCTTTTTGGAACGTGCCGAGTAAGACTTTTGCAGAAGAAACGGTAACCTTTAATACGGAAACTTGTTCTTATCTTGTTTTTGACCAAGACGGAAATTATCAAGAAAAACAAGTTGAAGCAAAAGTAATTGATTCGAGTTTTTCAACTTTGCCTGATATCTTAGAGGAAGATTGGTATTTATTTAAAGGCGAAATTACTATCAAAAGTAATATAACGATATATGATAATGTGAAGTTTATCTTGCAAAATGCATGTATTTTGAATATTAACGCTGGTGTTTATGTGGGCTGGGACTCGTCATTAAGTATCTTCGCTCAAACTACGGATTATAACAGAATGGGTAAAATGCACGTTTATGTTACTGGTAACGATGCTGCGTTTTACGGTCATAATTCGTCATCACCTATTAATATTCATGGCGGAAACATTTACGCCTATGCAATAGAAGGTTCGGCTG
>JAZUKR010000055.1:0-3259 GCA_045643385.1 Christensenellaceae bacterium
ATTACATTACTCCTAGCGAAATAGATGCTTTATCTTTAGAAAATAACTTAATAAAAAAACATAAGCCGAGATATAATATACTTTTAAAAGACGATAAAACTTATCCGTATCTTAAACTCGATTATAAAGAAAATTTCCCTACTTTTAAGATAACGAGAAGAATAAGCAAAGACGGTGCTAAATATTTCGGTCCGTTTATGGGCGGAGTTTCGGTTAACGGAGTATTAGAAATACTTAATTTATCTTACGGAATAAGACCTTGTGATAAAAAACTTGGAATTAAACCTATTAAACCTTGTTTAAATTATCATATAAAAAAATGTTTTGCGCCTTGCGCAGGATACATAACTAAGGAAGAATATAAAGAAAAATTAGATTCCGCAATAGATTTTTTAAACGGTGACACTAAGAATACCGAAAATTTATTAAAAGAAAAAATGATGAATGCAAGCGATAACGAAGATTTTGAACTTGCACTAAAATACAAAGAAAACTTAATGAGTTTAGAAAAAATAAAATTAAAACGTATTACTTCTCTTAATAAATTTTTAGACGCCGATATAATTAATTTTGCAAATAACGGAATTTATTACACGGTAAATTTGCTTATCGTTAGAAAAGGCAGAATGCTTGGGGGAAAGAATTTTTATTTTGAAAGCGGTTCGGTCTTTTTAGAAGACGCTTTATTAGAGTTTATTATAAGATATTATAAGGTAGGCGTAGAAATGCCTGACGAAATAATAATTCCCTTTCAATACGAAGATAATTCGGTTAAAGATTATTTACTTAATTCCGTAGGGAAAGTTGCCGATTTTATTTGTCCGAAGCAAGGGATAAGAAAGCAACTTTTAGATATGGCGAAATTAAATGCCGAAGAACATTTAAACACTAACGTAGATAAAATAAAACACAAAAACGATATGACTATATTGGCTTGCAAAAAACTACAAGAAGTGTTAAACTTAAAAAAATATCCAAGGCGTATGGAATGCTTTGATATTTCTAACGTTAGCGGTGTAGATAAAGTCGGCAGTATGGTAGTTTTTATCGACGGCGAAAAAGACGGCGACAGTTACCGTAGATTTAAGATAAAAACCTTTGAAGGAGCAGACGATTTTAGAGCGCATCAGGAAATGATGCGAAGAAGGTTAGACAGGTTAGTAACCGATAGCGAAAAATTCCCTAAACCCGACTTAATTATTATAGACGGCGGAAAGGGGCAATTATCCGCCATTAAAGAAGTGTTCGACGAAAAGGGAATTTCCGATATAGAACTTATTGCCCTTGCCGAAAAAGAAGAAGAGATATTTACTCTTTACAGTAAAGATTCTATTAAACTCGATAAAAGCGATTACGTGTTAAGGCTTTTACAAAGGATTAGGGACGAAGCGCACAGATTTGCAATTACTTATTTTAAGAGTTTACACAGCAAAAGAAATCTTTCTTCCGTACTTTTAAACGTTAAGGGATTAGGAAAAGTAAAAATTAAAGCATTATTAGAAAGGTTTAAGGATTTAGGCGGAATAATAGGCGCTAGAAAAGAAGAACTTTTAGAAGTAGAAGGAATTGGCGAAAAACAAGCCGAAGAAATAATTTTTGTGCTAACTAAAGAAGGGTTAAGATGAAATACGATTTAATAATATCAGACTTTGACGGGACTTTAGGTCATGCTCCCGACGTTATAGAAAATTGTACCTTAAAGGCGATTAAAGATTTTGAGTCTAAAGGCGGAATTTTTGCTATAATTACCGGGAGAATGTTGCCTTCAATCAAAATAATATGTGATAAGAACGATTTAACGGGAATAGTTGCCGCTTATCAAGGTGGAGTTATTGCCGATTTAAGGACAAATGAAATTCTATTTTCGGGTGGAATTGATTATTTACTTGCAGTTAAACTTTTAGAATTTTTAAAAACTTTAAAAGTAGACGTCGTTGCCTTTGTTGATAATTGTCTTTATTGCGAAAATTTTCCGCCGTACGTTAAACATTACTTAGATTCCGGTGTAAAAGAAGTTATAAATGTCAAAAATTTAATAGAGCTTATTAAAGAAAAAAAACAAAGCGTTATAAAAATCAATATAATAAATACCGAAAAATTAGAAGATTATATAAAGGAAAACGTTTATAAAATCGCAGGTAAAGACGTTATAGTAAATACGGGCGGGAAAAATTTTTTAGAAATAATCAATTCAAGTTTAAGTAAAGGTTTTGCCGTAAAATATATTGCAGATTATTATAATATACCCCTAAAAAAAGTTATGACGATAGGCGACTCTTCTAACGATATAGAATTAATAGACGGAGAGTGGCACGGCGTTGCCGTTGGCGATTCCGTTGACGTGTTAAAAGAAAAAGCAAAAGAAATCACCGTTGATTTTAAAGATAATCCGGTGGAACATTTAATAAAAAAATACTGTTTATAAAGGAACGATTATGGAAGAAATTATATCTACTGATAATATTAAAGAATTACCGCTTGTCCCCTTACGTGGGAAAGTGCTATTTCCAAACACCATATTAAATTTCGATATAGGAAGACCCGTTTCCGTATCGGCGATAAATAAGGCCGAGTTTTATAACGGCGAAGTGTTTATTGCAACGCAAAAAAGTGCATTTATAGACGCACCCAAAAAGAACGATATTTTCGAATACGGCGTAGTTGCTAAATTAAAACAAGTAATAAAACTTCCCGACGGGAACTTAAAGGCGAGTGTCCAAGCGCTTTACAGGGCAAGGATTACGGAATTTACCGAAACTAAGAATTTATTTATCGTTAAAGTAGTAAACGAGCCTTACGTAACTACTGACGATAAGGCGGAACTCGAAGCATATTTTAGAGTGGCTAAAAACGCCTTTTACGAATATACTTTATTCGATAAACGAATAACAAAAGATATGATAACGGCGGTAACGTTAAAATCAGAACCTAACGAGTTTATAGATAACGCTTTATCTATGGTATCTTTTAAAGAAGAAGACAACCAAAAAATGCTTGGCGAAAGCAATACTATTAAAAGATTATCCGCTTTTGAAAAACTCTTTTTAAACGAGTTGGAAATTCAAAAAATAGAAAAAAAGATTACTTCAAAGGTGCGTCAATCAATAGATAACAGCCAAAAAGAATTCTATTTAAGAGAGCAGTTAAAGGCAATTCACAGTGAACTCGGCGACGACGAAGACGAGAAAGAAGAATTACTTAAAAAGATAGAAGAAAAGCGACTTTCAAAAGACGTAGAAGAAAAAGTATTAAAAGAAAT
>JAZUKR010000056.1:0-7820 GCA_045643385.1 Christensenellaceae bacterium
TAATCCCGAGCATTACAAAGTAACGCGAGAATCCCCTTTAAGTGGGTTAGGTTTTTAATAATAAAGAGCATTTATAGTTAAAACTATATTTGCTCTTTTATTACTAAAAATTTATTCATTGTTTTCATATTTTAAACAAAAAGGCGAACCCGTCTCCGAGTGAGATTGGGTTCGTCTTTTTTGATGGTGGTAGCCCCAACGAGAAATTGACATAAATGTCAAAACTGTGTCGATTATATAAGTCCGTCAAGGCGAACGAACTCTACTCGTTCGATTTCTTGATTTAGCAATCAAAAAAGCACAACACCCAAAGGTATTGTGCTTTTTCGTTTGGTAGCCCCAACGAGAATCGAACTCGTGATTCCGCCTTGAGAGGGCGGCGTCTTAACCGCTTGACCATGAGGCCAAAATTAAATACATATAATGCTTAACTATAATAGCATAACAAAAAAATATTTGCAAGGAAAAATGAAGTGTTTTAAAATAAAAATACCCGCCTTTGCCGACGGAAAAGCGAATAATAACCCGTTTTGTTCACGGTGGATATACCGAGCCGACTAATATCTGCATCTCTATAAAAGTTGACCGGAAAAACACGGTCATAGAGCACCGCTCATTAGTTCAGGACGACGGTTTCCTTTAATTATTAAATGTGGATTTTTTTGCCTTTCCTATCGCACAATGCAGGTATGAATATTTTAGCAGAAAATTTTATTAATTGCAACGTTTGGTATTGACAATTTTATCCTTTTATTTTAAAATTTATTAGATACTTATGAAAAAATTGTTGAATTTTCGCCCCATCTTATTTATTGCATATTTTTTGTGTTTAGGAATACTTACGTATTATTTTGTTTATTTAAAAAATACGTTACTTTTTTTATTAACAATATTTTTATCGATAATTCCCGTAGTTTTATATTTAATATATTCCTATAAAAACAAAAACATAATAAAAAGTATTATATTTTCCGTTTTATTTATTGTATTTTTCTTTTTTGGTGTGATAGGAATAAGCGTTACTTTTAATAATTACGTTAATGCGGATATAAAAGAAGGTCAATATTTAATAGAGGGAAGAGTTGATTATATTAAAGAGAAAGAAGATTACTTTTTTATAAAACTTACAAATTGTCAAATTAAAGGAAAAGAAAATAAAAAACTGAACTACAATTTCTTTGTGTCCGTTCAAGGTAAAACGGATATTGATATAGGAAATGTAATTTGTTTTAACGGAAACGTGGAAAACTACGGTCTTTTTTACGAGAATAAACTTTCTTCTAATAATATCTCGGATAAAATAAAATATTTTACGTCTATAAGTAGTGACGAAATAGTTGTAATTGATAATTCGCCTAATATTTTTCAATCTGTTAATAAATTTATAAGAGATTCGCTTAAAAGCGGATTAGACGAAGACGAGTTTTCCGTTGCTTATGGACTTCTTTGTGGCAATAAAGAATTTATGGACGACGAATTAATAGCAAGTTTTAGATTATCCGGCGTTGCGCATATATTTGCCGTTTCCGGATTACATATCGGGTTTTTAGCGACTGCACTTGGATTTTTATTTAAAAAGATTAAAACTAATAAGTACGTATCTATAGTAATTTCTGTGTTTGTTTTATTCTTTTATTCAGGGGTATGCGGATTTTCTTCGTCTAGTATTAGGGCAACTGTTATGTGTGCCGTTTTGCTTACTGCTAATTTAATAGGTAAGCGTTACGACCCTATTTCTACCGTATCTCTTGCTATGGTTTTAATACTTTTATTTTCTTCTATAGAACTTTTTAGCATAGGATTTTTATTATCTTTCTTCGTTGTATACGGAATTATTCTTTGTTCAAAACCCTTTTCCAAACTCTTTAAGTTTTTGCCTAACAAAATATCTAATGCATTAGGAGTGCTTCTTTCGTCGCAACTTTTCGGAATACCTATAATGCTTTACGCATTCAATGAGTTTTCCTTATTTTCTTTAATAGCAAATTTAATCTTTATTCCCTTCGTTGGTGTTTTATACGTTTTATTATTTATAATGACGATAGTCGGCGGAATTTTTTCTGTATCTAATATCACTTTATTTATATTTAATTACTTAATAAAAGGCATTAATTTTATCATCTCCGTGATTGATTATAAATATTTTATAATAAGCGGGTTTACATTTGGAATTTTTAGCATATTTTACTATTTAACGTTAATTATTCCGTCTGGGATTTTTAATATTAAGCGCTTAACGAAAACTATTTTATGCATTACTTTTGCTTTAATATGTGTTTTGGGAGTTTCAATTAAAACGGTTATAGAAATGAATAAAACTAAAATATGCGTTACGTATACTAATTCAATTTCTGCGACTGTTGTTTATAATAAAGAAAGGACAGATTTAGTAGTGAGTTCACTAAATGAAATCGTAAGTTTAAGAAATATTGAGTCTGCAATAAACAGATTTAATCTTTCTAAAATAGACGGTTTAATTATTTTGGGAGATAATAAGGACGACGTTAGTTTTAATTTGATTAATTCATTGATAAGAAAGATAGAGATTAAAAACGTTTATTTAACGGTAAACGACGAAGATAAATTAAACGTTTTTAAAAGTTCACTTAAGGGCGTTAATTTTAATAATCTGTTTTCGTTCGTTAATAAAAATTATTGCGTTATATTAGACGGATATGGCGTAACTTATAACGTCGGAAATAAAAACATAATTATTCTTTCAAGATTAAATAATAAAATAGAAAATTTGGACTTTAAGAATGTAAAGTGCCCTGACATATTAGTATGTTTTGATTACGTAAACGAAATAAATTCTATACTTAAATCTAAAAAGTCCATAACGTACGTAAAAACAGAAAATTACAATAACGCTCAAAATTACGGTAATTTTATATATAATATATAAAAAGTGCTAAAAAGCGAATAAATTATTGTTGCAAGATGTTAAAAAAAATGTTACAATAAAATGAATATGGGAATAGGGTTAGAAGATTTAAAAAATAGCGTAAACAATGGGAGTTGCTATCCCGTATACGTTTTTTGCGGTGAAGACGCTTATATAAAGAGCGAAGGCATTAAGTTTTTAAAAAATAAGTTTATAGCTGAGCCGTCGTTAAATTTTTCTGTTATTGATAACGATAATTTTTCTTTAAGTGACGTTATTGTAGAACTTAAAAGCTTTCCTTTTATGAGTGAAAGAAGGGCAGTTTTAATTAGCGAGTTTTATCCCGAAAAAACAGATTTAAAAGCATTTAACGAATACCTAAACGACCCTATTGCCACGTCTTTTTTAATTATAAATAACGAAAGACCGTTTGAAGCGTTTAATAACGACAATATTTTAACAGTAGATGCAAACAATAAAGACAGTTTTAAAATAACAAGATTTATTATTGAAGAGTGTAAAAAGAATAACGTGTATATAGATAACGAATCCGCTTCTCTTCTTTTAGAATACTGTTTGTCCGATTTGATGCTTATTAATAACGAAATAAATAAACTTGTTTCTTACGTTGGTGAAAACGGGAAGATAGACAAATCGGTTGTAGAATTAATGGTATCTAAAGATACGGAATTTAAGATATACGAAATGACCGATTATATATCTAAAAAGAAATTTGATAAAGCGATTTTCGTGGTCAACGAATTACTAGGCAAGGGCGAATCACCGCAAAGATTATTACAAAGCATTTATAATTATTTTAGGAGATTGCTTCATTCTACAATAAGTTCAAAAAGTGATCAAGAAACTGCAAAATTATTAGACGTTAAAGAATATGCGTTAACAAAGATGAAAGAACAGGCAAAACGTTTTAAGGTTACTTCAATTAAAAAGGCCGTAGATAAACTTTGTGACGCTGATTATATGATTAAATCTGGAAGAACAGACGTTTATAACGAATTATGGCTTAACGTATTTAAAATTATGGCGGAATAGGGGGAAATAAATGAGTAAATTTGAAATTTTTTTGGACGCTTTAATGGATAGCCCATCATATTTGATAACGGTAATAGTAAGTGTATTAGCCTTTTTAGTATTGTATTATACCGCTATTAAATTTTTATTAAAAAACAATTCGCTTTTCGTTGTTTTGGTTTTTATAATCGTTTCGTTAATAGCGGGATTAATAATACTTTATAACGACGGCGACGGGTTACTGTTTTTAATAATACCGTGTTTATTAATACTTATCGTGGTAATTTTGTATTCGGTAGAGATTAAACGTTATATATGGGCGCATAGAAGTTTTAAAAAGCAAGAAACAGTTAAAACACGAGAACTATATGACGTAGAAAAGGTTAATAACTGTATTAACGTTATAATTAAAGCAGCGCAAGATATGTCAAAAACTAATACCGGTGCTATTATTGTTTTTGCTACTAATAATATTCCTTCGCAGGTATTAGACAGTGGTGTTAAAATAAATTCAGATATATCGAGTGAATTAATCGAGAGCATATTTTTCCCTAAAACTCCGCTTCACGACGGTGCGATGATAATAGATGGAACAAAAATAATAGGCGCAGGTTGTTTTTTGCCTTTATCTCAAAAAATAGATAAAATTCCTAAAGATTTAGGTACTAGGCACAGAGCGGGTATAGGAATTACTGAAACAATCGACGTTATGTCTTTAATAGTTTCCGAGGAAACGGGCATTATTTCGATAGCAAAAGCTGGTAACATTACGAGATACGTTGATGCGGAATTACTTAAAAAGGCTTTGCAGAAATATTACTGGCAAGATTTAGAAATGGGTAAATAGGTGGGAAATATGAAAATAGACGATAAAAATATAGTCACTAACGATAATAAGAGTAAAAAGTTTTGGAAGGAATTCGGAATAGTTGCGTTATCTTTAGCACTTGCAATTTTTTCAGTTTTGGTTATTAATTTATAAGGACGTTTATGATAGAAGAATTAAAAGCATTAAAACCTGCTAATATTTTATTGCCGAATACTTCAGATTTTACGGCGTGGGCTACTATTGCTTGCGACCAGTTTACGAGCGATATAAATTATTGGAATACGTTAAAAGAATTAACGAAAAATAAATTATCAACTTTAAATTTGGTTTTGCCTGAAATTTATTTAAACGATAATTTAGAAAACAGAATAAAATCTATAAACGAAAATATACGTTCGTATTATAAAAACGGTTATTTTAATACGCTCGAAAAAGGCTTTATTCTAACAGTTAGAAGTACGCCTTTCGTTAAAAAAAGAGTAGGACTTGTTGCGACTATAGATTTAGACGAATACGAGTATTCTGTAAAATCTTCGGCACTTATTAGGTCTACGGAACGCACCATAGAAGAGAGAATTCCGCCGAGATTAAAAATACGTGAAAAAGCAGAAGTAGAATTTCCGCACGTAATGGTTTTAATAGACGACGAAAAAAAAGAAATTTTAGAAAGCCTGTATAAAAACAGAGAAAATTATCAAAAAGTTTATGATTTTGATTTAAATATGGGTGGCGGTCATATTGAAGGATATTTTATTAAAGATTACGAAGAAATAATAGAAAAATTCGGTAGTTTGCTTGAAAAAGAAAGGCTTATAAAAAAATATTCTAAACCCGATAAATTCCTATTTGCCGTAGGCGACGGAAACCACTCTTTGGCAACCGCAAAAGCACATTGGGAAAAATTAAAAGATACTTTATCTAAAGATGAACTTAAAAATCACCCTGCAAAATACGCATTATGCGAAATAGTAAATTTATACGATGACGGTATTTATTTTAAGCCTATATATAGATTTGTTAAGGGCATAAATAGGCAAGATTTTATTTCTAAATTAAAAGAAATAGACGGCGGAATTATGCAGATATATTACGGCAAGAAAGAAAAGTTAAAAGGTAAGTGTAGACTTGCCGACGGAATTATTAACGTCGATTCTTTTATAAAAGAATATATAAAAAATAACGGTGGTAAGGTTGATTATATACACGGCGAAAAAGATTTATTTGCCTTAGTAGATAACGGCCAAGATACGGTTGGAATAATGTTTAATACGTTAGAAAAAAAAGAATTGTTTTCGTACGTTTCGGATAAAGGGTCTTTTCCTAAAAAGACATTTTCGATGGGCGAAGGCGTAGAAAAAAGATATTACTTAGAAGGAAGAAGGATAGTAAAATGATAAAAGTTTGTAAATTCGGCGGAACGAGTATGGCAGATGCTAAAAGCATCAATAAAGTTAAAGACATAATTTTATCGGATAAATCGAGAAAATATATAGTTGTATCTGCCCCCGGCAAAAGATGTAAAGACGATATAAAAGTAACGGACGTTTTATATAAATGTTATGAAGAAGTAAAGCTAACGGGTAAATGTTCGGAAAATTTTTCTTTTATTAAAGACAGATTTTACGGAATTTGTAAAGATTTAAACTTAGACTTAGATATTAAAAAAATACTCGACGAAACGGAAGAAGAAATAGAAAAAGAAAAAAGTGCAGATTTTACTGCTTCTCGTGGCGAATATTTAAGTGCTATAGTTATGGCGTCTTTTTTGGGTGCAAAATTTGTCGACGCTAAAGATTTAATTAGATTTGACAGTAAGGGCAGACTGAATGAAGATTACACGAACGACAAAATAATGACTAAATTAGACGGCGTTGAATTTGCCGTTATTCCGGGTTTTTACGGAAAAGATTCCTTTGGCAAAATAAAAACGTTTAGCCGTGGCGGAAGTGATGTTACAGGTTCTATTATCGCTCGTGGGGTTAAAGCGTCTTTATACGAAAATTGGACGGATGTATCCGGATTTTTAGTTTGCGATCCGAGAATAGTCCCAAACGCCAAAGTAATTAAACAATTAACGTTTAGAGAATTAAGAGAATTATCTTATATGGGTGCTTCGGTTTTGCATGCGGAAGCCATTTTCCCGGTTGTAAAAGGCAAAATTCCCATTAACATTAAAAACACGTTTAAGCCTGAAGACGAAGGTACAATGATAGTCCCATCAGAACAATACGACTCGGAAAACGCAAACGTTATAACGGGTATAGCAGGTAAAAAAGATTTTACCGTTATATATATAGAAAAACATTTAATGAACTCTGAAGTAGGTTTTATCAGAAAGGTTTTATCCGTAATAGAACATTTCGGTTTGTGCGTTGAACACGTTCCGTCCGGAATAGATACATTATCTTTAGTATTAGAATCCGATCAGTTAAAAGACGGCGTATTAAACGATATAGTAACCGAAATTCGTGAAAGTGTTAACCCCGATTACGTTTACGCAATGGAAAATATTTCATTAATAGCAACAGTAGGGCACGGAATGGCAAGAAGAACAGGTACGGCTTCTAAAATATTTACCGCTTTATCTAAAGACGGAATTAACGTAAAAATGATAGACCAAGGTTCAAGCGAATTGAATATAATTATCGGCGTTAATAACGACGATTACGAAAAGTGTATCAGGGCAATTTATAACGCTTTTAATTGATAAAACAAAAATATTGTAAATTTAAAAAAGCACATAAAAAACGTTGATTTTTTATGCTAAAAATGTTATTATAATTTCGCTGATTTTCGGCGGTTATAATAATTCGGGGTGTAGCGCAGTTGGTAGCGCGCTTGGTTCGGGACCAAGAGGCCGTGGGTTCAAATCCCGTCACTCCGACCAAAAAAAGAAGGCTTTGCCTTCTTTTTTACGTATTTTGAAAGTTTATCTTTCAAAACATTTTGACAGTAGGTGTCTACTGTCAACTTTTGCAAGCAAAAGCACCTTCGGTGGCTCCTCATTCGAATCCATTTGTATAAGTGCGACCAAAAGGTACATCTATCTTTTTTCGGAAATAAAAATATAGGCGT
>JAZUKR010000057.1:0-2522 GCA_045643385.1 Christensenellaceae bacterium
TTTTATTTTTGCAACTGGCAGGTCGCAACTTTATTATACACAAACGGAGTCCATTTGTCTCATCGGCAATAGCCTCTTTTTTACCCCGTGACTATCACGGGGTTTTTGTTTTACAAAAATATGCACCGAAAATAATATTCAGTGCATAATTTTTAATTATTAATTTTAGTTTTATATCTCGTTATTTAAGAATTTAACAGCATACGCAACATACATAGAAGTGCCTATTTCTAAAGATTTTTCATCTATGTCAAAATGGGAATTATGTTGTGGAACAAGAGTTTCTGGTTTACTTTCGTTACCTGAGCCAACATGAACGTACACGCTTGTTAAAAGATTAGATATTTCGGCAAAGTCTTCTCCACCGTAAAATCTTTCTCTCTCTTTTATAACGTTTTCGTTTCCTAAAAGATTAGAAGCGACTTTTCTTGCTTCGATAACGGCATCACTGTTATTAAATAGAATAGACGCATTATCTTTCCACGTAATTTCAAATTTTGCTTTATAATTTTCCGTTATAGTTTTAAGTATCTTTTCAAAACTGCGTTTAACGTTTTGCCTTTTCTCGTTGGAAAAAGCACGGATCGTTCCTTCTATTTCGCCATAATTTGCTATGATATTATACGCCGTTCCCGAAGTAATTTTGCCTATACCTAAAAGTACGTCGTTTTTGCCGGTCATTTCGCCCTTTAATTCGCTATTAACAGCATTAAGAACGTCACGTATTATTTTAGTCGTATCTATAGCCTCCCACGGTTTTGCAATATGTGCAGACTTTCCGAAAAAGCAAACCTTAAAATAATCAACGCTGGCGTAATTTGCCCCGTCCATTATTGCAACTGTTCCAACTTTAACGTCAGGCGCACAGTGAACTGCAAACGCTCTGTCGGCGCATTTAATATAGCCTTCTTCTATAAATGCTTTAGCACCGTATCCTATTTCTTCACCCGCTTGAAACATCAATTTTACCGTTCCGCCGAATTTGTCTTTATTTTCGGCAAGAATTTTAGTAGCCGTAAGTAATTCCGCCGTATGGGAATCATGCCCACAAGCGTGCATTACTCCTTTTACTTTACTGCTGTATTCACAAACGTGGTCTTCGTTAATAGGGAGTGCGTCCATATCAGCCCTTAAAAGAATACTTTTTTCGCCCTTTAATTCGCCTTTAATTTCTGCGTATATACCCGTTTCTTTTACTCTAACGTGAGTAATGCCTAATTTATCTAATTCTGTTTCTATTCTTTCGGCAGTTTTAAATTCTTTTGCCGAAAGCTCGGGATATTTATGAAAATCCCTACGGATATTTAGTGCAAAATCGAAATTCTTTTCTGAAAGATCTAAAATTTCTTTATAACTTAAACTCATCTTAACCCTTAATTCCTGCTGCTTTCTTTATTGCGTCAACAGAATCGTATTTTTCGCTATATAAGGTTAAAGGACTCATAATGCTATCGCCTATACTTTCTATTTCGTATCCGTTAGCATTAACTTCGTTAGCAAGATAAGCCTTATGTTGGAAAGAGTTAATATCGATTTCTCCGCTGTTTACTGCTTCGTTAGGAATATTATATGCGCTAAATATCGTTCTTTCTAAAACAATTCCGCTTTCCCATTGATCCAAAATGTATTGAACTGCATACCAGTAATCGGTAGAGTTACCAACAACGCCGAGTTTAACTACTCTCTTATCGCCCTTTGTCCCGAATTTATAGTTATTAATATAGTCTACAAATGCTTGGTCTCCACCGAAACTCGAAGTATCAAAATCTTCAAATTCGAAACAGCAAGAGAACATCGGATATGCTAAATTCATATATTTTGCGACTAAATCGGTTTGGAAAGCTTCAACAACCTTTAATAAATCAGCGTCGGTTTTTCTTGAACTTTTTGCAACGATAATATTAACGTAAGGGTTTTCTGCTCCACCACTTTGTTGTTCGATTTGTAAACCGTCTTTATACGGATTAAGTCCGTAAGGTTCTGCAAACGTTCCGTTAATTACACAAGCGCCGTAATCACCTAAAAGATTTGTTAATGTATTTGCCGTTGTGGGAACGATTTCTACATTATAATTATACTTTGTTATATCTTTCATTTCGGGACTATAGCCGGCAGATGGGTCAACTTCTATAAAGCCTGCGCCTTCTAAGAGTTTAATTGCTCTCGAAAGGTTAGTGCCGTCGTTAGGAATACCGATTTTTACCGTGGAATTACCACAGCCGGAAAAACAAGCAAGTCCCAAGACCAAAGTCAAACAAATTAGTAACACTTTTCTTAATAAATTTTTCATTTTTTCTTCTCCTTTTTTGAAAAATTATTTTTTATTTTAAGACTAGTCAGTCTTATTTACTTATAAACTTTTCTTTTCTTTCATTCCACAAAGAGATTTTTGCGTCTAATTTTTTAACGTTTTTATCTTTCTGTATCAGTAAATCTCTCTTTTTGGTAAGTTTTAATATATTGTCGTCTATTATTTCTATAAATTTTCTAAATAATTTTCTATTTGTTGTTTTTCTTGCTAG
>JAZUKR010000058.1:0-3518 GCA_045643385.1 Christensenellaceae bacterium
CCGAAAAGGTGATTTTAATTCCTATACTTGCAAAGAAAATAGGTGCAAATAAAGTGTAAGTATTAATACTTACTTTTCTATCAACGTATTCGGCGGAATTATGATTAGTAGATAAAACTACACCCGCTATAAAAGCACCCGTAATATCGGCAACGCCGAAAACCTTTTCTGCAACATACGAATAAAATAAACAAACTGCGATAGAGAATATAGGTATTCTTCTCGTGTGCGGGTTACGGTTTTCTATATACTTAAAAAGTTTAGAAATACCGAATCCCAAGCCTATTGCAAAAACAAAGAAAGCCAAAATCCAAAGTATGGAAATAAACGCATTGTCGTTTGGATTAATATAAGTCAAAACAGGCGAAACGGAAGAAGCGCTTCCCGAAAGCGAAAGAGCGATAGATAAAACTATAATACCCAAAACGTCGTCTATTATCGCAGCACTCATAACAATAGTGCCAACCTTAGAGGTTAGTTTATTAAGTTCACGTAAAACTTCAACCGTTATACCGACCGAAGTCGCCGTCATAATAACGCCCACGAAAAGCCACGTAAAAACGTCTGCCTTCGGTAAAAATAAGTATGCTATTAAAAAACCTGCCCCTAGCGGTAAAATAACACCGCCGAGAGCGATTAAAAACGAAACCGTCCCCGTGTTTTTAATATCTTTTATACTTGTTTCAAGCCCTGCCGAGAACATAACGAATATAACGCCTACTTCTGCAAAAGCCTTTAAATACGGATTAAATTGATTGTTTTGAATAGGAAAAACTTCATTACCCGTTAAATTAGTAAAAAGCCCCCAAATAGCAGGGCCTAATAAAATTCCTGCGACAATAAAACCCAAAACTTGCGGAAGCCCTAATTTTCGCATTATAATTCCGAGTAATTTCGTAGAAAATAAAATTATACCGAGTTGACACAAAAAGTCGACTACTTTTATTTCCTCCATTTATATATCTCCTTAAAACCTTAAAATCCTTTATAAAAGCGCCTTAGACTTTGGCGCTTTTATCTTTTTTTATTTTTTGCGTTTTTTTTGTTTTTCACTCTTTAAAAGTTCTTTCTTTGCTTGCATAACACGTTTTTCTACGTCAGAAAGTTTCTTCTCTTTATCTTCTTCTATAAATACTTTATAACGTTCGTCGTCTTTATGTTCTTCTATATATTTTAGATTGTCTTCGTAAAGTGCTTTTTTACTTTCGTTCAATTTCTCTAAATCACTTCTACTGAACGACTCGGGAAGGTCTTCTATAGTCAATTCTTCGTCCGTTATAGGTTTAATAGGTCTTCTCGCATACATAGAACTTCCGAAAGAATCCATCTGCTCTTTATACTTTTTGAGTGCCCCGCTATCGCTTTCTGTGATTTTAGCATATATTCCCCTATTCTTTTTAGCACCGGAAATTTTGTCGTTAATAAACTTATCGTAAATCCAATGACAATAATCCGTCCAACATAAAAGCATATACGATATACCGAAAAGAATAAAAATCAGTATACCTATAACCATAAAGAAACTGCCTAAATATATGAGTATTATAGGTATAGCCATTGCTAAAATAAATATTATGTTTTGAACAAAAAGTCCTATTGTAAACAAGAACGAGTTTTTAACAAGTCCAAAAAAAGAAAGTTCGTAAGTTACTGACATAGTGATTTGATGTAAGACCATAATACTTATTATAGCGATAACTAAAATGCTAACTATTTTGCCTATAATAAGTAGCCATTTTAAGCCTATATTCGTTGTGATTAATTCGTCTATTAAAGAAATGACTACAATGCCCAAGTACAAAAATAAAGAATAAACTAATAAAACTAAAAATATTTGTTTATAATTTTGTTTAATACCTTTCCAAAAATCGTTTGCGACAAAAATTCCTTCCGTCCAAACCATATTTCTAATAACGTAAGCACCGCCGGAAATTCCCAAAGCGCCTATTGCGGCAACAAGAGGTAAAAATACAAACGCCAAAAGATTAGCGTTAAAAGCGATGTTTTCGTCAAATCCAATAAGTGAACTCGGAGCAAAATAACCCACCCCAAAACATTGAGCAAAAGGAACTGCATTCCCTAAAGATCCCTTAATCATATATCTAAAAATAAGCAATGCAAAAAGTGGGAGAAGTGATAAAAGCATAAGAAGATTAACTAAACACAATCTCCAAAAACTGTTTTTAAAAACGTCCCAAAAGAGTTCCCATCTATTAGACGGCAAGGAATTTCTCGCATAAGTTTCAGACTTTTCCGAGCCGAAATATATTTTATCTAAAATACCTCTTTTTTTGCCTGTTGCCTTCATATTACCCCTAAAAATAAAAAATAATTAAAAAAAAGTGTTATTTGTAAAGTAAAAACTTTACAAATCATTAAGCATTTGATATATTATATAAATAATGAATATATCAATACTGTATTAAGTATAACATATATTTTAAAAAAAACAAACTATTCGTGGAGTTTTAGAAAAAAATTATGAAAAAGTACAATTTAGCAGTAGTCGGTGCAACCGGAATGGTTGGCAGAAAGTTTTTACAAGTTTTATCCGAAAGAAAACTTCCTATAGAAAATTATTATTTATTCGCTTCAAGTAAGTCCGCTGGAAACACGGTTGACTTTATGGGCAAAAAATACACCGTTTTAGAATTAAAAGAAGAAAACGTTATAGGTAAAGATATTGATATTGCGTTATTTTCTGCAGGCGGAGACGTTAGTAAAGAATTTGCACCTATCTTTGCAAAGCAAGGAATACTCGTTATAGACAACTCGAGCGCTTGGAGAAGGGACGAAAACGTTCCGCTTGTAGTTCCCGAATGTAACGCAAACGATATATTATGGCATAAAAATATAATAGCAAACCCCAACTGTCCTACGATACAAGCAGTAGTAGCGTTAAAACCGTTGCACGAAGCATTTAAAATAAAACGTGTAATTTATTCGACCTATCAAGCAGTATCGGGCGCAGGTGTTAAAGGTTTTAACGACTTAAAAGGTGGAATTTGCGGTGAAGCACCACAAAAATTCCCATACCCTATCTTTGGAAACTGTTTACCGCATATAGACGTATTTTTAGATAACGGTTACACTAAAGAAGAAGACAAAATGATTTTCGAAACGAGAAAGATTTTAAACGAACCGAACTTAAAGGTTACCGCAACTTGCGTTAGAGTTCCCGTTTATTACGGACATAGCGAATCGATTAACATCGAATTCGAAAATCCTATAACCATTGAAAAAGTAAAAGAAGTATTAAAAAATACAAAAGGTATTGTCCTTCAAGACGATCCGAAAAATTTAATTTATCCTATGCCGTTAACTGCAGAAGATAAAGACGAAGTATTTATCGGAAGAATCAGAAGAGACGAAACGGTAGAAAACGGTATTAATATTTGGGTTGTTGCCGATAACATTAGAAAAGGTGCGGCGACAAACGCAGTTCAAATTGCCGAAAAAGCAATAGAATTAAACGCTATAAAAGGCAAAATTAATTAAAGGTGAAATATGAATAAAAC
>JAZUKR010000059.1:0-5346 GCA_045643385.1 Christensenellaceae bacterium
TATTATATTAAGCCGTAAGGTTTTTAGTAGATTTGGCGAGTTTCATTTCTTCTGCTTTTTCTGCCGTAGAGTTAACCAAAAGCGGGTCTAAAAATGTTGGAACTACTTGTCTTAAAACTTCAACTGCCTTTTCGTTGTCACGTTTACTTACTGCGTCTTTTAAAAGATTTAGTTTATCTTCTAATTCTTTCATGCTTATAGGCTCGTCCTTTTCTATAAAAATCAAATCGTTATCCGTTTTAGATAAATCTTCGCTCTTTATTAAAAGTTCTTCGTAAAGTTTTTCGCCCGGTCTTAATCCCGTTTCCACTATATCTATATCTTTATACGGAATATACCCGCTTAGTTTAATCATATTTTCCGCTAAGTCGAGTATTTTAATAGGCTTTCCCATATCTAAAACGAAAAGTTCTCCGTTTTTAGCCATACGTCCAGAAGTTAAAACTAACTGCGAAGCCTCGGGAATAGTCATAAAATATCTAACTATTCGTTTATCTGTTATTCTAATAGGTCCGCCCGTTGAAATTTGTTTTTTAAATAGCGGAATAACACTACCCGCACTTCCTAAAACGTTTCCGAATCTCGTTGCCGAAAAAATAGTCGTACTGCCAATGCTATATGCAAAACAAATCATTTCACACATACGCTTTGTCGCACCCATAACGTTAGTGGGGTTTACCGCCTTATCGGTAGAAACCATGATAAAGTGTTCAACTTTATACTTTTTAGAGAGTTCAACAGTATTAAGCGTTCCGAAAATATTATTTTCTATAGCCTCGATAGGGTTATTTTCCATTAACGGAACGTGCTTATGCGCAGCGGCATTTAACACTATTTGCGGTTTATATTTTTTAAATACGCACTCTAAACCTTCTCTGTTGCAAACCGAAACTATTTCGACTACAATATTTACTTCGTTATTATAATTAATATTTAAGTCTTGTTGAACGTCGTAAGCACCGTTTTCGTAAACGTCTAAAATTATAAGTTGTTTTGGACGCATTGAAGCAATCTGACGGCAAAGTTCAGAGCCGATTGAACCACCGCCACCCGTAATTAACACCACTTTATCTTTATAATAATTAACGGTGTAATCATCTAAAATTTTCAAACTTTTTCTAAATAATAATTCTTCTATATCAAAGTGACGAATAAGTTTTTTGCCGTTATTTACGTTTTGTGTAGTTGCATAGTCGTAAGTTTTAACGACTAGTCCGAATCTACTGTATTTTTCGTAGATATCTTTTTTCTCGTCCGGTGAAAGTTTCGGAAGCGATAAAACAAACTCGTTTATTTGATATTTAGCGAGTAAGTTTTCGTTTACACTTTCTTCCGAAAAAACAGGAAGTCCGAAAATTTGTCTTCCGACTTTTTCCTTGCTTATATCAATGAACATTTTAGGCGTATAAACGGAATTCGGCGCCGTAATTAAATCTTGTGCAAAAGAAACGCCTACTCTGCCTGCACCTATTATTGCTATATTGATATTTTTTGAATTAGTATTTCTGTCGTTAATAACCGTACCGGAAAAAGTCTTTAATAAGATAAGCATTATTCTTCCGAAAAGGGTATCGTTACTACAATATTTATAAGCATATCTATAAACCATTCTCATAAATAAGGAAATTAAAAGAGTGGTAGTATAATACGCAAGAGTGAACGGGAAAAAGAATTCGGTTTCTAAAACAAATCTTGCAATAAAATAATAGAATAAAAAAGCAATACCATCTGCAATTAAAAGTTTTAAATAGCATTGAATACCGCCGAATCTCCAAATCTGCGTATAAACGTTAAAAAGCATTCTAAAGATAAATAAAAGTCCCACCGTAATGCCAAAATTAATAAGGCAATCCGTAAAATCAGATTTTTTATATATTAAAAAGAAAAACGCCGACGAAAATGCAACTACAATTACGTCGTATAAAAGTAATAACCATCTTATTTTCTTTACTTTAAATATATTTGTCATGTAAAAATCTTCCTTCAATTAAATTATTAAAATTTATATAAAAACTATTTTTTATAAAGCATTCTTCTGCATTGGTCACAATCAATTATTTCGCCGTTTTTAAGTTTAGAAAGTTCGTTCATTGAAAGTTGCATATTACATGCACCACAAACTTCGTTACTTACTTCAAAAACAATAGGGAATATTTTTTCGGCACGTTTTTTTAAGTACCTGTCCATTAAATTTGCATCTACCGTCTTTTTTATTTTTTCAAGTTCTTTTTTTATAGAATTCATTTCTTCTTCTTTAGAATTTTTAAGATCGTTATATTTTTTACCGAATTCTACGTATTGAGCTTGTGCAAGTTTAGTATTGTTTTTTAAGGTTGCATATTCTTTTAAAACTGCTTGTATTTCTTGATTGATTTTAGTCGCCTTATCGCCTAAATACTTAATTTGATTCAATAATTCGTCTACCTTTTTTAATAAAAATTCTGCACCTTTATCGTCTTCTAATTCTTCGATAGCGTTTTTAAATTCCGTTTCTTGTTCTTCTAATTTTAACTGTTCTTTAGTAGTGCTTTCGTAAGCGGAAATTAATTCTTTGGCTTTATTATCTAACTTTTCAACGTTCTCGTTAACGCCGTCTAAATACTTTTTAGCCGAAATTGCCTTTTTCCTTTCTTCACTACCGGACAGTTCTAACTCGATTTTTCTTAAAGTAGCGTCCACGTCCTGGTATTTAAGTAAATTGTCTATCATATCTACTCTCCTTTATTTATAAATATTTTTTATCGGTAAAATAAAACAACGTAACTTTATTTATAGAATCTTTTTCTATTGTTTTATAAAACCTGTATAATCCGTAATTTTCCGAAGCATAATGTGTTAAAATAAGTATATCTTTTTTATACTCCGAGAATTCTTTTATTAAATGATGCGGAATGTCTGAAGTAACTATTAAATCAACGTCTTTAAGATTCCCGCTGTCCATTTCTTTTTTAGCATAAGAAGAACCCGCTCCGCAAAAAGATGCGACTCTCCTAATTTTGTCTGTTCTTTTGCCGTAATAAATAACCTTTTTAGTATTAAACTCTTTTTTGACCTTTTCCACGTACTTATTTAATTGTGTTTCTTCAATATCGAAAACTCTTCCGTACCCGTGATAGGAATCTGTAAAATCTAAAACTTTTGGATTTTTTGCACCGAGTCCTAAACTTAAATAATAATCTATTCCGTTTTCGGCAACGTCTAAATTCAAATGCATAGAAATTACGTTTAATCCGTTTTTAACGGCTAACCCTAACGCTTTAGTCGTCATATCGTCTTTACTTATTTCCTTTATAGGATAATAAATAGCGGGGTGATGCGTTACTATCGTATCACACTTATTTAATTTTGCCTTTTTTACCGCTTCTTCCGTTAAATCTAAAGTAAATAAAACCCTATTTACGTTATCGTTTAATTTAACTAAAATTCCGCTGTTATCGTAATCGCCTAAAGCAACTATTTTTTTACTTAAATAAAGCGGTGCTCTTTTATCTAAAATATCAAAAAACTCATTTATCGACAACATATTTATTTAACCTTTCAATTTCGTTTTCCGTTTTTTCACGAACGGAATTACTTAAATCTCTTTTTAATCTTAAAGATAATTTTTCTATTTCACATTTTATTTTAAGAATAAAATCGTCGTTTTTAGAAACTAAGTTTGAACGCCCGAATTCAATCTCTTCTTTATTTAACTTGTCTTTTCCTACGGTTGCTTTTATAACGTCGTAAAATTTTTCGCCCGATAAAACGCAAAAATCTTTTTCTATTTTATAGCCTAAATTTATTAAAGTAACCCTTACTTTATCACAATTACGCATAGGCGATAAAATTAAATTAAAAGGTAAACTTTTTGCATTTAATAAAATCTTTATTATTTCTTCTCCGCCCATTCCCGCAATTAAAGCTGTATCAACTTTAGGAAGATTGTTAAATCCATCAGAAACGACTGAAATTACAATACCTTCTAAAATTTCTTTTTTTAAGAGCGTTTGCGCTTTTAATAAAGATTTTTCGCTAATATCGGAGATAACTGCACGTTTACATTTATTGTTTTTTATCACTTCTTTAGCAATATATCCGTGATCGCAACCGATATCGGCAAACGTATCTGAAAAAGGAATTACGTTATAAATGGCGTTTAATCTTTTATCCATTAATCTAAAAAGTCTTTTAAGCGTTTACTTCTGCTCGGGTGACGTAATTTTCTTAATGCTTTTGCTTCAATTTGACGTATTCTTTCACGAGTAACGTTAAATTCTTTGCCTACTTCTTCTAAAGTTCTCGGCCTACCGTCGTCTAAGCCGTAACGTAGTCTTAAAACCTTTTCTTCACGAGGAGTCAAAGTATCTAAAACGCCTAAAAGCTGTTCTTTAAGCATTGTAAAAGAAACTGCGTCCGTCGGTGCTGCACTTTGTTCGTCTTCAATAAAATCCGATAAGTGACTGTCTTCTTCTTCGCCGATAGGAGTTTCTAAAGAAACGGGGTCTTGCGCTATTTTTTGAATTTCTCTAACACGCTCTTCTGAAACACCCATTTCTTTTGCTATTTCTTCAGGGGTCGGTTCTCTGCCTAAATCTTGCAAAAGTTTTCTTGACACCCTAATTTGTTTATTAATCGTTTCTACCATATGAACGGGGATACGAATAGTTCTTGCTTGGTCTGCTATAGCCCTTGTTATGGCTTGTCTTATCCACCACGTAGCGTAAGTAGAAAACTTAAATCCTTTTTGATAATCGAATTTTTCTACCGCTTTCATAAGTCCCAAATTGCCTTCTTGAATTAAATCCAAAAACTGCATGCCTCTGCCCATATATCTTTTAGCGATAGAAACGACAAGTCTTAAGTTCGCTTCGGAAAGTAATCTTTTAGCACTTTCGTCGCCTTCTAACATACGCTTAGCGAGTTCTATTTCTTCGTCGGGAGATAGAAGCGGAACTTTACCGATATCTTTTAGATACATTTTAACGGGGTCGTCCATAGAAACTTCTTTTAGAAGTTGATCGTATAAATCCTTGTCTTTTTCAAACTCGTCTATAACTTGAATTCCTGCGTCTTCAAACGTTTTACAAATTTCCTCCATCTCAAGAGCGGAAATTTGAAATTTTTCTAACTTATCGAAAACAACTTCGTTAGTTATACTTCCACGTTTTTTATATTCTAAAATTAAGTCGCTAACGGTCGACTTTATCTCGTTGTTTCTTTCAACGTCTTCAATTTCGTATTTTTCTGCGTTTGCCTCTTCTTCACGCACGATACTCTCTATATCGTTTTCGTCCATAACCCTTTCTCCTTAAATGATTATTTTAGTTTATTTTTTGCTTTTATTAAAGTGCTTATTTCTTGAGT
>JAZUKR010000060.1:0-17659 GCA_045643385.1 Christensenellaceae bacterium
TAAAAAGCAAATTATAGGTATACTTTTAGGTATAGTTGCTTTTATTTTTACCGCTAATTTCGATTATCATAAATGGGAAAAACTTAACATAATTGTTGCGGTTTTAAGTGTTTTACTGTTAATTTTGGTTTTTGTTCCTAAAATAGGTATAGAAAATTACGGTGCAAAAAGATGGATAGGACTCGGTGCTTTTACAATTCAGCCTTCTGAAATTGCAAAATTTTCTTTAATACTATTTTCAGCGTCGTATTTTTCTAAAAACCCTAATAAATCACAAAAGTTTTTAGGTGTTTTACCGGTTATTCTTTTCGGTGGATTGCTTTGTTTACTTATTATACTTGAGCCGAATATGTCCATAACCGTTTGCGTTGGATTATTAATGTTAACCATTTTGTTTTCTGTTGGCATGAAGATTAAACATTTTTTAGTTTTGATTATTCCTGCGCTTTTACTTGGGGTGGTTTTAATATTGATAGAGCCATATAGGCTTAAAAGATTATCTGCTTTTATTAACCCTTGGTCTAACCCTAAAGGTGAAGGTTATCAACTTTTGCAATCTTTATATGCATTGGGAAGTGGTGGATTTTTTGGAGTAGGATTATTTAATTCAAGACAAAAATATGCTTTTTTGCCGTTTGCTGAGTCTGATTTTATTCTTTCCGTTATCGGTGAAGAAATAGGTTTTTTTGGATTAATTATTTTTTTCTCTCTTTTGTTTTTTATCGTTTTTAACGGACTTAAAACCGCAAAAAAATCTAAAGACGTTTTCGGCTATATTTTAAGCGTTGGAATAACGATGATTTTCGGTATTCAAACTGTTATTAACGCTCTTGTCGTTACTGGAAGCATTCCACCGACAGGATTGCCGTTACCTCTTGTTTCAAGCGGTAATACGTCTATTATTATATTTTTAGGAGAAGCAGGAATATTATATAATATATCAAGAAGTTAATTTAACCTTTTAATAAATCTTTCCATAAAATAAATTATTAATATTTTGGAGAAAATATGGAAAGATATATTATAAACGGTGGGAAAAAATTAGAAGGCATAGTCGATATTGATTGTTCTAAAAACGCAGTATTGCCTATGCTTTCTGCATGTATATTAACTTCTGATGACGTCGTTATAGAAAACTGTCCTAAAATTAAAGACGTTTATAGCATGTGTGATATTTTAGTTAAAATCGGCGTTAAAGTAAAATTTGAAGATAAAAATTTAATCTTAAATGCTAAAAACGTTAAACCAAAAACAATAAAGAGAGAACTTACCGATAAACTACGTTCTTCTTATTACGTTTTAGGCTCATTAATATCTCGTTTTAAATATTCTAAAATTTCTTATCCGGGTGGGTGTAAAATAGGTAAAAGACCTATTGATATACATCTAGACTCGTTTAGAAAATTAAACGTAGAAGTTTTAGTCGTAAACGATTATATTACTTGCAAAACAAAAAAAGTAAAAGGGAATACCGTAATTTTAAATTTTCCGTCTGTTGGGGCTACCGTTAACATAATGCTATTATCATCTTTATCAGAAGGCGAAACGGTGATATATAACCCTGCAAAAGAGCCGGAAGTAGTCGACTTTATGTATTTTTTAAATTCTATGGGTGCAAAAATTATCGGTGCCGGTAGCGACGTTATTGTTATTAAAGGCGTTAATAAAATGCACGGAACAAAATATCGGCCTATTTATGACAGAATTGAGGCCGGAACTTTTTTGTTTTTAGGTTTAATTAGTAGTTCAAAACTGGAAATAAGAAACGTTAATTTGCAAAATATTTATAAGATAGTACATAAATTTTGCAATAATACTTGTAAAATAGATAAAAATAATGGTATAATATACACATTAGGGGAAAGGTATAATAAACCGTTTAATATATCTACGGGTCCATTTCCTTGTTTTCCTACTGATCTGCAACCTTTTTTAACGGTTTTAGCAATGTTTTGTAAAGGTAAAAGCATTGTTACAGAAAAAGTTTTCGAAAACAGATTTAATTATGTTTATGAACTTAAAAAAATGGGCGGAGATATATCTTTGATGGGCAATAAAGCTTTAATTTGCGGTGAAAAACCTCTTCATGGTGCACATTTAATTTCACAAGATTTAAGGGGTGGTGCGGCTCTTACGGTTGCGGGAATTTCGATTAAAGGCACATCTTTTATAGACGGTATTAATTTTATAGAAAGGGGCTACGCCGATTTTGAAAATAAACTGTTAAAAATCGGTGCAGATATTAAAAAGGTTACATATTAGGTTTATATGAAATTACGAAGGATTTTATTAACGTCAATAATCATTTTATACGTATTACTTGTTTCTTTAGCCGTATTGTGGTCGTTTTCGATTAATTCAATTAGTGTTAAATATAAATCGTATAACGGTGAAAAGTACAGTTTTTCTATTGAAACACGCCTTAATGAATTTAAAGGCGAAAATATTTTGTTTTTAGATACAGATAAATTGGTTGACGTTATAGAAGAAAATACATATTTAGAAGTTACCGATATAAAAAAAATTTATCCTAACGATATAGAAATTAACGTTGTTGAAAGGCGTGGGGTATATTTATTTAATTTTTTAGATAAAGATTATGTAATTTCCGATGAAGGCTACGTTTTAGATTTTGCTCCCGAAATTATTAACGAGAGAGATTATATAAGACTTTCACTGGAAAATATAGAAGTAAAAAATATTGTATTTGGCAAAAAACTTTTTACTGATTACGATTCGATTTTTGATTGCGGTTTATATCTATGTAAAAAAATTAATTTAACAGATTGCGTTAAATCACTTAATTGCAAATGTGCCGAAAGTACGGATATTTCAGCGCCATACGGTTCTAAACAGTGCATTTTGACTTTTGGCACTTATACTGAAGTTGACGTTATTATTTATGATGCTTTAATTCGTGGTGAAGAAAAAATAATTTCCGCATTTAATGTTTACGATATTTCTGACGATTACATAAAAATGGGCAAAGGACAAATAGCAGTTTACGTTGATTATAAAAATAACGATAAAATATGCGTGGTTTGGACTCGCTAAAATGGAGTTATTATGCAAAAGAAACAGGCTTTAGTTGTTGATATCGGCTCTTCTAAAATAACCGCTTTAATTGGTGAGCGTGGAATAAACGGAACTTTTATCATAAAGTCGAGAGAAGAATATTTATATGAAGGATACTCAGACAGAGTATTTTTTGACGTTGATTCTGTTAAAAATATTTTTAAAAAAATTTGTGCTTTATTTTATAGAAATATTAAAACTCAAAATCAGCCTGTATATATAGGCATTCCCGGCGAATTTACCGACGTGTTTATCAAAGACGGGCAAATTTCTTTTTCAAAAAAGAAAAAAATAAACGATAAAGACGTAAATGATTTGTTTGATGCCGCTTTTTTAATAAAAAGCCAGTCTAAAACGCTTATAAACCGTTCTGCTGTTGTTTACGAAGTTGACGATAACAGA
This sequence comes from Christensenellaceae bacterium, assembly GCA_045643385.1. GTDB lineage: Bacteria > Bacillota > Clostridia > Christensenellales > Borkfalkiaceae > UBA1259. The sequence continues at coordinate 3,478 of JAZUKR010000060.1, forward strand.
AGATTATCTAGTCCTATCGGTGCATATAGTGAGTTGCTTAAAGGTAAACTCTCTTTTGTCGTTTGCGATAATTATATTATCGATATAGTAAAAGAAGTTTTTAATAGCTACGGATTTAATAAATTAGAATTTGTTTCGGAACCGCTTGCAGAAGCGTTATATTTGTTAGATTCCGAAATACGTGATAGAGTTGCAATTTTAGTTGACGTCGGGTATATTTCTTCAACTTTTTCCTTGATACAGGGCGACGGTATTTTATATCAAAAATCCTTTCCGTTCGGTGGTGGCTATATAACGGGTGGTCTTTTACAAAAATTTAATATTGAAGATTTTGACGTTGCGGAATTGCTTAAACGTAAAGTAAATATTTGTTCAAGTAGTCTTGTTGGCGCATTTGATTTAATTGATTGTGGAAATGGCAATTATTATGAATCTGAAAAGGCCATAGACGTTATAAAATTAAATCTTGATAATTTGTGTGAGTATTTATCTGATATTATAGACGAATCAGGATACGTTATTCCGGAATCCGTTCCTATTTTTATAACGGGTGGCGGAATATCCATGATTCGTGGTGCAAAAGAGCATGTTTTAAACAGATTAGGTGCTAACGTTTATATTATCGCACCAAAAGTTCCATTAATGGACAAACCTACGGAATCGTCTATCCTTTCCGTTTTGAATTTATCGTTAGAACAATAACTTATTCTTTATTATGGAGGAGAAATTTATGTTTGGAGAAAACAGGTTGGAAGTTAACGCTGCTAAAATTAAAGTTATGGGTGTTGGCGGTGGTGGTTGTAACGCCATTAACAGTATGATTGATTCGGGTGTTAGAAATGCCGATTTTATTGCTGCAAATACCGATAGTCAAGCTTTAATTATGAGTAAAGCACCTATAACCATACAACTTGGTGAAAAACTTACAAAAGGCTTAGGCGCCGGAAGTAATCCCGAAATTGGCGAAAAAGCCGCCGAAGAAACTAGACCGGAGATAGAAGAAATACTTAAGGGAACAGATCTGTTGTTTATTGCTTCCGGTATGGGCGGAGGAACAGGTACAGGAGCTGCGCCTGTTATTGCCAAAATAGCACACGATTTAGGAATTTTAACTATTGCGGTTGTTACTAAGCCGTTCTCTTTTGAAGGAAAGGTAAGAAGCGAAAATGCAAGAAACGGCATACAAAATTTAAGAAAATACGTCGATACTTTAGTAGTTATTCCAAATGATAAATTATTACAATTTATGAATAATCATATTGCAATGGTAGATGCTTTTAAAGTTGCAGACGATATGTTAAAACAAGGTATAATTGGTATTGTTGATTTGATCGCAACGCCTTCACTTATTAATTTGGATTTTGCCGATATTAGTACCGTAATGCGTAATAAAGGTTTAGCGCATATGGGTATAGGAAGAGCGAAAGGCGAAAATAGAGTTAACGAAGCTGTAAGACAAGCAGTATCTTCTCCGCTTCTTGAAACTACTATAGAAGGCGCTAAAGCTGTAATTTTAAACGTAACCGGCGGAAACGACTTATTGCTTGAAGAAGTTTATTCTGCTGCCGGTCTTGTTCAAAGTATTATTGATGAAGACGCTAATATTATTTTCGGTGAAACCATTGATCCGAATATGATTGAAGAAATAAAGATTACTATTATTGCAACGGGTTTTTCTTCTGAAAACAACGTTGATGTTGCAACCGGTGAAAAAATTACAGTTTTTAATAATAATTTGGAAAATCAAAATTCTAACGAAAATTTACCGCCACTACTTAAAGTTATTGAAGACGGAGAGAAAAACGAAAAAACTATTAATGATGCTTTAAGCGATAATATTATTGAAGTTGCTTCCACAACTGTAGAGAGTAATGGAGACGAAGATTTAACTGGCGATCAAGATGAAAAACCGCATAAAGAACTTCCTGCTTTTATGAAGAAATTATTTGGTAAAAAGTAAAAATAATTAAAATAAAAGACGCTTAAATAACTTTAAGCGTCTTTATTTTGGTCGGAGTGACGTGACTTGAACACGCGACCTCTTGCCCCCCAGACAAGCGCGCTACCAACTGCGCTACACCCCGAAAGATTTAACATTTTTTATTTTATCATATCTTTTCAATAATTGCAACAAAATAAAAGTAGTTATAATGTGATTTTTACTTTAATTTTATGGTATATATTTTATGAGAATGAGAAAGAAAAAACATTTAGATGAGAGAGTTGAAAATAACTCTTTTATGTATTTATGTATAGATAAAAATTTTACAAATCTAAACGAAGCGTTAAAGAATAAGGTGTTAATAGATTATAAAAGTGTTTTTAATAACGATAATCCTATTGAACTTGAAATTGGTTGTGGTAAAGGTAAATTTATAACGGAAAAAGCCGAACTTAATTCTAATGTAAATTATATTGGAGTGGAGCTAATTGGAAACGTTTTAATATCGGCAGTCGAATTGGCGACAAAAAAGGGTTTACAAAACGTTAGGTTTATGAATACTGCAGCACAGTATCTACCAAGATATTTAAAAGAAAATTCCGTCGATAAAATTTATCTAAATTTTTCTCCGCCGTATCACGGAAATTCATATGAAAATAGGAGACTTACAAACCCTGTTTTTATTAAAGAATATTCTTATTTATTAAAAGAAAACGGAATTATCTATCAAAAAACAGACGATTTGGAATTTTTTAATTATTCTTTTCAGTCTTTAATAAATAACGGATACGAAGTTATTGACATTTCTGACGTTTTAGGTGATATAAATAATATTAGAACCGAATACGAAATAAATTTTATTAATAAAGGATATAAAATATACGGGTTAAAAGCAATAAAAAAACAGTCTAATTAGACTGTTTTTATTTTATTTTTTCTTTTTATTTTTATTTGGAATCATTTTTGACCATAAAACGTCTGCAATTTGTAGAGGCACTCCAACGATAAATATTGGCCATGGATTAATATTTAGGTTGTAAATATAAAAAGATATAAGTAATGTCCAAATAAGCATTGATATTAAAATAAAAGTATATTTTCTTTTTCCCCAAATAGTATTAAAAACCAATAATATAATAACAGATGCCGGTAAAGAATAAATGTAAACTTTCCAAAGATTTTCAGTTTGATTAATAAGCGAACCGTATACAAACATAACTGTTGCAAAAATCCAAACTATAGATACAGATAGGGAAGTAATAATTATTTTATTTCTCTTGTTTTCCGAAATATTATATTTATTATCAAAATCTTGATTTATTTCTGCAGAAACTAAATAATCTAAAGTTATATCGTAAAAATTAGCAAGTTCATATAAAACGTCTATAGGGGGAGTAGTATCTCCGTGTTCCCATTTAGATACCGATTTATCACTATAATTAAATATTTTTGCAAGTTCGTTTTGCGTTAGACTTTTTGATTGACGTAGGATTGTTAAATTTTTTGCAATTGTGTTTTTTATATTATTCATATTTATATATTATCAATTCTAATTAAAAAAATCAAGTAATTTTAAGTAATTCTATAAATAATAGACATATATTTTATAACTCTCGGGAGTTGAGAGTTTTGTAGAAAAACTTTCTACATGCTTTTTTATAATTATATACTTAAATTATTTGTTTTTTTTATAATTTTATATAAAATGTATTATAAGGTGAATTTATGCAGTCAGAAGAAAGATTGAACGTTTTAAAAAAAATTGAAGAATACGAAAAAGAACAATTGTGGGATAAAGACGTAGAGAACGATCCCGCCAGTAAAATACTTTATCCTAAAGATATAAATTATTTACCGAAATCGTTATATTCAAAGATTTTAACTAAAATTGCTAACAAATCGGCAATTAATTTTTTCGAAAATGAAATTAAAAAGGGCAATCTAATAATTAAAGATATAAAAGGTATAGATAATTTCAATTCAGTTAAAGGCGGTGCAATAATTACCTGTAATCACTTTAGTATTTACGATAATTATATCGTTTTTAGGTCAATAAGAAAAAGCTTAAAAAAGGGGCATAACCTTTATAAAATAATAAAAGAAGGGAATTATACGTCTTTTAAAGGAATTTTCGGTTTCTTTTTTAGGCATTGTAATACTCTTCCTTTAAGTTCTAATATGGAAACGATGAAAAAACTGTTAAATGCCGTAAGTACTTTATTATCTAACGGAGAAAAAATACTTATATATCCGGAGCAAGCAATGTGGTGGAATTATTCTAAGCCTAGACCTTTTAAAAGCGGTGCGTTTAATTTTGCAGTAAAAAACAACGTTCCTGTTATTCCTTGCTTTATTACGATGGAAGATACTGAAAAAATTGGTGACGACGGATTTAATATAAAGGCACACACTGTTCACTTTTTAAAACCTATCTATCCTAAAAAAGATTTGACTTGTAAAGAAAACATTGAATTTATGAAAAATGAAAATTTTAATGCTTTTAAGTCTAAATACGAAGAAGTATATAAAATTCCGCTAAGTTATGAGGTGAAATAGTGTTATACGTTATTTTTGTTTTTATGGCAAATCTTATTATAATCGTCGTAAATTTGCTAATAGATAAAAGTCTTTATAATTTAGGAATATTAAAAATAATTCTTGCAAGCGTTATTTCTACTGTCGCCGTTATAATTATCGACGCAGTTTTAGCATTTATTATAAGGCGTCTTCCAGAAAAATGGTTTGATGAAAATAAAACCTTTTATTCCGCCACAAAAAAATTATGTATTTTTTATGAAAAACTCGGAATTAAAAAATGGAAAGATAAAATTCCCGAACTCGGCGGATTTACATCGTTTCATAAAAATAAATTATTAGACCCAAAAAATAACGAGTATATAAAAAGATTTATTTTGGAATGCAATTATGGGGTTGTAATTCATTTTTCTTCTGTGTTTTTAGGTTTTCTAGTCGTTTTTATTTATCCGCTTAAATATGCTTTTATGTTTGGTATTCCTGTTTCCTTAGTTAACGGAATTCTAAATTTACTTCCGTATTTTATTCTTAGATACAATCTTTATAAACTTCACGTTTTATATAAATTTAATAGTAGAAATAACTAAGATTAAATCCTTTTTAATTAACGTTAAAAAGGATTTTTTTATGCTTTACATTTTTTTTGTTTTATTATATAATGCATTTAGGAGAAAATATGAAATTTATACATTGTTCCGATTTACATTTAGGTTCTAAAATTGTTGGAATTCCTTTGGATAAATCTAAATATAAACGAGAAGAAGTTTTGTGTGCATTTGATAATCTTTGTAAATATGCTGTTGAAAATAATGTTACTGCAGTAATTATTTCGGGCGACGTTTTTGATACGTCTAAAATTTCTTCCACCATTAAAGATCGTTTTATTCATGCCATTTCTAAAGCAAAAGACGTTGATTTTTTATATTTAACAGGGAATCATGATGAAAAGATTATTTTATCTGATTATAAAGATATTCCTAAAAATTTAAAGTTTTTTAATGATGAGTGGACTTATTTTAAATATGAAAACGTTTGTATTGCAGGTGTTAATTTTACAACTTTTAATAAGGAAATTATATACGATACTTTAAAATTAAGCGATAACGATATAAATATTGTATCTTTACACGGTCAAGTTGTCGGATATAATTCTAACGATAACGCAGAAGTTATTAGTTTACCTAAATTAAAAAACAAAAACATCGACTATCTTGCTCTCGGACATATTCACTCTTATAGTTGTGGAGACTTGGATTTAAGGGGAAAGTTTGCTTATTCCGGTTGTTTGGAAGGAAGAGGTTTTGACGAGACTGGAGAAAAAGGTTTTGTTCTTTTAGACGTATTAGGTAATAAAGTTAATACAAATTTTGTTAAATTTTCTTCGAGAGAATTTTATGAGTTGTCTTTTGATATAACACCTTTTAATAATTTCTTTGAAGTTAAAGACGCACTTATTAGTGAACTTAAAACAAAGTTTTTAGATAAATCTTTAATTAAAATAATTCTAACCGGCGAAAGAGATATAGAAAGTATATTTAGTATTGAAGAATTAACTAAAAATTTAAACGAAATTTTCTTTTTTGCAAAAATTTATGATAAAACAGTTTTAAGAATAGATCCGAAATCTTTTGAAGGTGACAAATCAATAAAAGGCGAGTTTGTTTCTGCAGTTTTAGATAGCGATTTAGACGAGGAAACTAAAAAGTTAATTATTAATAAAGGGTTAAATCTTTTAAGGGGGAAAGAATAATGATTATAAATAAAATATATATTTCCTCTTTTGGAAAAATCGTTGATTATACGTTCGATTTTAATGATAAAATCAATGTTTTCGAAAAAGAAAACGGTTGGGGCAAGTCCACTATTTGTACATTTATTAAGTCAATGTTTTACGGTATAGACGATTCTAAACGCAGTATAATTGATAACGAGCGTAAAAAGTTTAAGCCTTGGAATTCAGACGGTAAATTTGGTGGGTATATTGAATTTATTCATAACGAGAAACCGTTTAGAGTGGAACGTTTTTTTGGAAATAAATCGTCTGACGATACTTGTAAAATTATTGATCTTACCACAGGTAAAGAATATTTGACGAACGAAAATTTAGGCAACAGGCTTTTTGGAATAGATGCCGACGGATTTTTATCTACCGTATTTTTATCGCAAAAAGATTTTGAAATAAAATCTAATACGAGTATTACCTCAAAGTTTAATTCGAATAACTGTAACGAAGATTCAAGCGTGTTTAACGAAGTTGTTAAAAAACTTTCTGAAGAAGCAAAAGTTTATAAAACTTCGACAGGTAATAAGGGTTTAATAAACGATTCAAAAGTTAAAATTTTATCTATCGAGCAAGAAATTGAAAGTGCTTCTGCCTCTTTTGAAACACTTAAAACTGTCAAAGAAGAAATTTCAGATCTCGAAAGAGAAAGAGATTCAATAAATAAAAGTATTACAGAATTAATAAAATATAAAGAGATTGCCGATAAACAAGATGCCGAAAAGGTCAAAAATGATAGACTTAACGAATTAAATTTACATTTAGATTTGCTTTTAGTTGAAGAGCAAAAAAATAAGAATTTCTTAAACGGGAATAACGTTAAAAAAGATGAACTAGATACTTATTTCGACGTTTTAAACGGCTATAAATCGGCACTTGTTAAAGAGAACGAATTAAAAGACGATATATTAAAAAATAAAGAATTAAGCGAAAAAAAAGACGTTAAGTTAAAAAAACATTTTCCCGTAATCGGTATTATTTTTTCATTAATCAGTATTGCTTTTTTATATATGTTTATCGTTAGAATTAAAGAAGATATTTCCGTTGGAATTATTTCCTTAATTTCGTGTTTACTTTTTTGTGTTTTAGCTATTCTTGTTTTTATTACGTTTTTCAAAAAGGACAACAAAATAAACTTAAGCAATTACTCGCTTTTTAAGGATTTAGAAGAATATAAAAACATAAAAGAAAATTATAAAATTAAACTTGACAAATTTGTTTTAAAGTTCAACTTGTCTTCCGTTGATTATACGTATTTTTTTAACGAGTTAAAAAATATTTTAGACAGAAACGAATCGCTATCAAACGAAATCGCTTCGACAAAAGAAAAAATAGAATCTTTAAAAAAAGAAATTTATAACGTAAAAGATAATGATTTAGATGCCAAAGAGATTTCTTGTAAACTTGAAAATGCACGTTATAAACTTTCGAATATAACGGCAGAATTAGAAAGGAAAAAATCTTCTTCTATATATTTAGAAGAAAAGTCTTCTAAACTTTTTGATTTAGAAAACGGTTTAGAAGATTTAAAAGAAAGATTAGTGTTTTATGAAAGTGAATATAACATTATTTCTAAAACTCTTGATTTTTTAAATTTGGCAGATGAAAATCTAAAATTAAAATACAGAAAGCCTTTAGAAGAAAGCGTTAATAAATTTTTAAAACTTTTAACCGATAAAGACATTGTCGCTAAAGTAGACGTTGATTTAAATGTTTCAATAGAAGAAAACGGGGAATATAAAAGCGTAGATTTTTACAGCGAAGGTTTAAAAAATATATTTGAAATATGTAAGCGTTTTGCTTTAATAGATATTTTATTTACTAAAGAAAAACCGTTTGTCGTGTTAGACGATCCTTTCTCTGAACTTGACGACGACAATTTATTAAGGGCTAAAAAGGCCTTAACTACGTTATCTAACGATTATCAAATTATTTATATGGTATGTCATAAATCAAGGGCTATATAATGAAAAGATTGCTAAATTTTGAATTAGTACCAGACGGGTGTTGGCACTCAAATCTTCGTTATATTTTAAAAAAGGAAGAGTGGGACTTTATTAAAAACGATGTAAAGAAAAGGTCAAATTTTACCTGTCAAATATGCGGTAAAAAAACAAAGTTTTTAGATGCTCACGAACGTTTTTTTTACGACGAAAAAACTTGCACTCAAAAACTTGTCGACGTTATCGCAGTTTGTAAAGATTGTCATAGCGCAATTCATATAGGATTTACTTCGTTAAAAGGGGACGTAAATAAAGCCGAAGATCATTATATGAAAGTTAATAATTGCTCTTATATTGAAATGAAAAACGATTTAAAAGAAGCAAATCTAAAGCACGTCGAATTAAACAAGATTTTTAAATGGAGACTCGATTTAACTTGGCTTAAAAGATACACGGGAGATAAATAAATGGAAATTATAAATTCGCATGCACATATTTATCCTAATAAAATTGCTGAAAAAGCGACTAACGCAATAGGTGAATTTTATAATATAAATATGAATATAAAGGCCGGTACGCCCGAAAATCTACTTATAGAAGGGGAAAAAATAAATATTTCGAAATATATAGTTCATTCGGTTGCCACAAAACCTTCGCAAGTACGTTCGATAAACGAATTTATTTTAGAAGAAATGAAAAAGCACGAAGAATTCGTTGGTTTTATGACTCTCCATCAAGATTTATCTTGTGAAGAAATTAAAACAGAGATTAATTGGGCAATAGAAAACGGGTTTAAAGGTATTAAGTTGCATCCTGATTTTCAGAAATTTGATATAGATAGCGAAAAAGCATGTAAAATCTATGGAATTTTAGACTCTTTATGTCAGACATATCCTGTTTTATTACATATGGGCGATAAAAGATATGAGTATAGTAGGCCAAAAAAACTTTTAAACGTTGCTAAAAAATATAAAAACATTACTTTTATTGCGGCACATTTAGGTGGATATTCTTGTTGGGAAGAAGTCGATTGTTTAAAAGGACTTAATAACGTATTTTTTGATACAAGTTCATCTTTGGCGTTTTTGTCGAAAGAAAGGGCTAAAGAATTGATTTACCTTTTTGGGGTCGATAAGATATTTTTCGGCGACGATTTTCCTATGTGGCACGCAAAAGAAGAATTAAAGAGGTTTAAAGCCCTTAATCTTTCTAAAGAAGACGAGGAAAAAATTCTTTCTTTAAACATTAAAAAATTACTGAATATTTAATGATTTTACCTGTAAAAATGCTTGACTTATATATTATTTTATTATATAATGTATAAAAATATTAAAGACTGTGATGGAAACGGGTACTTTTTAACTTTTTTAGAGAGTCAACGGTTGGTGTAAGTTGATAAAGAATTTGTATCGGCTCATTCCGGAGTTTGAATTGTGAAATTTTAGTAGCAATTTGCGGGTGTTCTACGTTATAGGAATTTTGAGTGATTGCTTTTTTGCAATAAATAGGGTGGTACCACGGTTATAATCGTGCCAAGACATTTGTCTTGGGTTTTTCTTTTTTTAGGAGTATTTATGATTAATTTACAAATTGCTGACTGTTCGTTTATAGGATTAAATAATCAAATGGAAGATTTGGGTTTTAAAGAAAAACTCGAAATTGCTAAAAATCTTTCCGAAATGAATTTCGATATCGTTGAATTTCCTTCTGTAAATGACGAAAAGGACGAAATTTTAATTAAAACCGCTTGTTCCGTTTTAAAAAAGAGTACAGTTGCCATTTACGGAGGTTTAACCGAAGAATCAATAGAGAAAAATTATAAACTTGTTTCTTTGGCAAAAAATAATAAGATAATAATAAGTATTCCGGTTTCTTCAATTAAAATGGAATATTGTTTTAATAAAAAGCCCAAGGCAGTTTTAGAGATTTTATCTTCTTTAACTAAAAAAGCCGTTTTGTTAACTAAAAACGTTGAAGTAGTTTTAGAAGATGCAACAAGGGCAGAACTTTCTGTTTTATCCGAGGCAATTAATATTTCTATTTTAAACGGTGTAAAAACAATAACGCTAAAAGATATTACGGGGACTTTACTTCCTAATGACGTATGCGACTTTATTAACGCTGTTAAAGACGCTTGCCCGGATATTAATAAAATTAATTTAGGCGTTGATTTTTCAGACGGTTTAACCTTTGCTTTATCTGATTATTTTACCGCTATAGATTGTGGGGCGCTCTTATTAAAGGTTTCTTCGTTTAAAAAAGAAGATTCTTTAGGTGTTGGTAAATTATTAAAAGCTTTTGACGTTATAGGTTTATCTAAAAAATACAATATTTCTTTAAACAAAACCGTAGCAAACAGATCTCTTAAAAGAATTAACGAAGTTTGTACTAACGTTAAAACGTCTGTTTTCAATAACTTAAACGCAGAAACTGTAGAATTAATTGATAAAGACGTTAAAGAATCAGAACTTTCTTCGTTAATTAAAAAACGTGGTTTTTCGTTAAATCCCGAAGAAATTAAATGTGTTTATTCGGAATTTAAGCGTCTTTCGGAGAAAAAGACCGTAAATACTAAAGAATTAGACGTAATTATAGCAAACGTTTCTTTATTAGTTCCGGAAACTTATTCACTTGTTTCTTTTTCTGTTAATAGTAGTAACGTTTTAACTTCAACCGCTAGCGTCGTACTTAAAAAAGACGGTAAAGAATTATCGGGCATTTCTTTTGGAAACGGTTCAATAGATTCTGCTTTCCGTGCAATAGAAAATGCCATAGGCAGACATTTCGATTTAGACACTTTTGAAGTTGACGCAGTAACCGAAGGTAAAGAAGCTATGGGGCAAACTTTAATAGGATTAAGATATAACGGTAAGTTATATTCGGGTCGTGGCGTTTCTACCGATATTATTGGAGCAAGTATAAGAGCATATATAACGGCACTTAACCGCATCGTATTCGAGGAGAATAAATAATGAAACTTTCATTTTCGACAAACGGTTGGAATTTAGATTTATTCAATCTTATTTCATCTTGTCAAAATAATAAAATAGACGGAATTGAAATTCACGATATTAATTCTTTTTTTGCAAAAAATTACGATAATTTTTCAAAATCCAATATTTTAGGATTAAAGAAGAATCTTTTTGATAAAAACGTCGCTATTTCGTGCCTTGATTCTGTTTCTAACTGTGCCATTTTCGATACTACGGTTGTTAATGAAATTAAAGATTTAATTAAAATTGCGTCTTCGTTATCTGTTTCTTATGTAAGAATACACGCTTACACTTCTAACGAAGAAGATAACGACAAAATTTTATTAAACGTTAAAAAAGTAATTGATGAAATTTTGCCGTTTGCAGAGTCTAATAACGTTACCGTTTTATTGGAAAGCATGGGCGTTTTTTCTGATACGAAATTTTTATCGGAATTTTTAGACGGTTTTGCCAGCGATAACCTTTCTGCTCTTTGGGACGTTTTCCATACGTATACTTTCGGAAAAGAATTACCCGAGGTTTCCGTTAAAAATTTAGGAAAGCATATTAAACATATTCACGTAAAAGACAGCGTTTCAAAAAACGGCGATATTTCTTTTAGATTATTAGGAGAGGGAGAACTTCCGCTTAAAGACGTTTTTGATTCTCTTAAATCAATAAATTACGACGGATACGTTTCTCTTGAACTTTTATCTAAATGGCTTAAAAGTTTGGGAGACGCTGATATAGTTTTACCACAATTTTATACTTTTATGGAAAGTTTTGGATTTGTTGGTCAAAGTAAAAGAAAACTTTTTAATAATAAATCAAATACGGGTAAATTCGTTTGGGAAAAAGATAAATTAATAAATAAAACTTTTTCTCAAGTTTTGGATAGAATTTGTGAAGAATTTCCCGATCAGTATGCTTTTAAATTTACTACGTTAGATTATACGAGAACGTATTTGGAATTTCGTGACGAAGTAAACGTAGTTGCAAAATCTTTGCTTTCTATCGGCGTTAAACCTGGAGACCACGTTGCCGTTTGGGCTACAAACGTTCCCGAGTGGTTTTTGTCCTTTTGGGCGACAACAAAAATCGGCGCAACGCTTGTAACTGTTAACACCGCTTATAAAATTCACGAAATAGAATATCTTTTAAGGCAATCTGATACGCATACTTTAATTACTATTAAAGGTTATAGAGATTCGGATTATGCAGGGATAATAAACGAATTATGTCCTGAACTAAAATCTCTTAAAAAAGGTGAACAACTTCACTCTAAAAGACTTCCTTTTTTGCGTAACGTTATAACTGTTGGTTTTGAACAGAAAGGTTCTCTTACTTTTAAGGAAATGATGGAAAAAGCTAAAAACGTTTCCGACGAAGAACTTTTTAGCGTTTCTTCTAAAGTTAATGTAAACGACGTTTGCAATATGCAATACACGTCGGGGACGACCGGTTTTCCTAAAGGCGTTATGCTTACTCATTTTAACGTTGTTAACAACGGTAAGTGTATTGGCGACAGAATGGATTTATCTACTGCAGACAGAATGATGATTCAAGTGCCTATGTTCCACTGTTTTGGTATGGTTTTATCAATGACTGCCGCTATGACGCACGGTGTTACAATTTCTCCGCTTCCGTATTATTCGCCTAAAACCGCTCTTGCTTGTATAAATCAAGAAAAGATAACGTGTTTCCACGGCGTTCCGACTATGTTTATCGGTATGCTCTCTCACGAAGATTTTTCTAAAACGGATTTTTCTTATATGAGAACGGGTATTATGGCAGGAAGTCCTTGCCCAGTTTCCGTTATGCAGGAAGTTTTAGATAAAATGAATATGAAAGAAATTACTATTGTTTACGGTCAAACTGAAGCGTCGCCGGGTTGCACAATGTCTTCTATAGACGATAATATAGACGTTAGGGTAAATACTGTGGGTAGACCCCTTCCTAATATCGAGTGTAAAATAGTTAATCCCGAAACAAACGAAGAAGTACCAGACAACACGGTAGGCGAATTCGTTGCCCGTGGATATAACATAATGAAAGGTTATTATAAAATGCCGACGGAAACAATTAACACTATAGACGAAAACGGTTGGTTGCATACGGGTGATTTAGCAATGAGACTAGCCGACGGGAATTTTAAAATAACCGGTAGACTTAAAGACATGATAATCCGTGGTGGAGAAAATCTTTATCCAAAAGAAATAGAAGATTTTTTATATACAAATCCAAAAGTTAAAGACGTTCAAGTAGTCGGTGTTCCTGACAGTAGATACGGTGAAGAAGCCTATGCGTTTATAATTGTTAAAGACGGTGAAAGTTTAACAGAGGACGAAATTAGAGATTTTTGTAACAAGAATATAGCGAAACATAAAGTTCCAAGATATTTCGATTTTGTAGACAGTTTTCCGATGAACGCAGCAGGAAAAATTTTAAAGTATAAAATGCGTGAAGACGCTAAAGAAAAAATAAATAATAAAAATTAAGGAGTTAATCATGAATATTAAAATTGAAAAAGCAACTAATTTAAAAGAAAAACCCGATTTTTCAAAATTAGGTTTCGGTAAATATTTTACCGACCATATGTTTGTTGTCGATTATTCTGAAAAAGAAGGTTGGCACGATGCAAGGATTGTTCCGTTTGATTATATTCCTATTCATCCTGCATCAACCGTTCTCCATTACGGAGCAGAAATTTTTGAGGGCATGAAAGCGTATAAAGTTAAAGACGGATTTCAGATTTTCCGTCCATATGAAAATGCTAAAAGATTAAACAATTCGGCAGAAAGATTATGCTTACCACAAATTGACGAAGAATTTTTTGTTAAAGCGTTAACCGAGTTGATTAAACTTGATTATTCTTGGATTCCGGATTTGCCGGGTACTTCGCTTTATATCCGTCCGTTTATGTTCGGAAACGACGAAGCATTGGGCGTTCACGCCGTTCATAATGCAACGTTCGTAATCATTTTATCGCCTGTAGGTAATTACTACGCTG
>JAZUKR010000061.1:0-11840 GCA_045643385.1 Christensenellaceae bacterium
CGCCTGGTTGCCCTTGTGTTGCTGGTTCGATTACCCTTTGTTTCACGTGCAACAAAATAGAGTTTGGCACGGTTTTTGCATACGGCACATTTGGCACGGTTTTTGTATATGGAGAGAACAAAAAATTTTTGAAATTTTTCACGTGAAACGATTTTGCAAAAATAATATTTAATTCTTTACAATAATACATTTTAACACTTTTTAACATTCTGAAACTAAAAAATAATTGCAAAAAATTTGCACAATCTAATTTTTTGATTTATCTTTGTATCAACAAAATAAAACAAAGTCACACACTAAAAACACTAAAACGAAATGGAAATAAACAAAGATTATTACGTAATTATCCAGCGTTTTTGGACAAACAACGTTTTACAGCCTTTTATCGGTGTATTTAAAAAAAGCGGATTGTTTGTCGCTGGAGTTACTAACATAGACAACCACGAAACCGCCCTTTTGACAAACTTAATAAAAGGCAAAAAAGCGGTTATTACTTTTGAGAAGTACGTGGACGCTGAAAAATACGTTAACGAGGTTTTCGCTAATTTCGATATTTGCAAGCAAGCACCAGCACACCGCAAAAACCTTTTACCCGAACAAATAGCGGTGATTATCGTTTGTGCAGAAATCGCAAAAGATATTAACCACAAAAGATAATCATTAGTTTAGTGTTTCAGCCGTGCCAAATGCACGTTTTTGAGCCAGCAACGGCACGGCATTTTTAAAATGTTTCACGTAAAACACAAAACAAAATGAACGATTTACTAAAAAGTGAATTACTTGCTAAATGGGTAGTTGACGCTTTAACGGTTTACGTTGATAACGTGCTGGATAAAATCCACGTATCAGACAATAATTTAGATAAACATATACGTTTTAGAAATATGTTTGTTTATATTATCAACGAACTAACAGAAATTTACAAACTTGAAAGATAATACAAAAATGAACTTTTTTGAACAAATCGAAAGACTGAAACGCAACATACAACTACTTTGGGAAAATCCCAAAAAATACGGTTGCGACACACCCGAAAAATTAATGAACGCCAGCAACTCGTTGACACGTGAAAAAATCGCTTTGGAGAAAAAGGCAAACGCAAAGTAAACAAATAAAAGTTAAACAATTTAAAACCGTTTCAATTATGGACGTACTGACCGCAAAAAATGCCGTTTCGGCAATCGTTGCAGACCTCGACAAATTCATCGTTGAGCCAGCAACACCAGCAAAGTTTGTAACCCAGTGCAGACGCTTTAAGCAAGCGTTACAAAACTACGTTGCAACTATGGACCCACAAACCACAATTCCCGATGCTATCGAAAGGGAGAACGCCACCGACAACGACAACAACTAACCAAATTTACTAACCGTTTCCACGTGAAACGCTGGATTTGATTTTCTGACTTTCCAGTGTTTCTCGTGAAACACAAAACCAAAAAAGAAAATGAGTTTTGCAAAGCAATTTAACAAAGTTACTTTTTCGGTTGATACTACGGGGTTTGAGTATTGCAAACTAAAAGACCTTTACACCGAAAAAACCAAAGACACCGTTTACCACTTGGACGGACTTTTTGTCAACAAATCCCCCCTTGGCTTATCACCTTGTTTCATTTGTGCCGAGTTGAAAAAGTTGGTAAACGCTCCAGCACATTTGGCTGAAACTTGCCAGCGTATTTTGTCAGACGCTGAAGCCGTGGACGCAATCGAAAGCGGTAAAGTTGGATTTACTATTTATCCATACACCGCACGAAACAAAGAATGTTTTGGCGTTCGTTTCGTTGACTTGTAGGTTATACGCTTAATCCGATGTTTTGCAAACCGTGCTTTTGTTGCTGGTCAGTTGATAGCGACCAAAGACAAAGCACGGTTTTTTTTGTTTCACGTAAAACAATAAACGAAAATGGCAAGAGTTAATTATTCCAGCCGTGTAATTGAGCGCACGAAAACAACGCTTAAAAAGGAAATTACATTAAGTTTGGAAAGTACACCCGAATTACGAAAGGAAATTGCAAAGGTTTTCCAGCAAGCAAATAGACGTATTCAAAATGTTGAAAAAAGCGGTTATTTGTCCCCAGCGGTGGAAAGTCTGAATTTAGACCCAAATTTAGGTTTTGCAAAGTTTAATTTTTCGGGCAAATCGTGGGCAGAGTTAAAAATCGAATATGCAAAAGCGGTTTCATTTTTGCAAAAACCATCCAGCACCGCCAGCGGTGCAAAACAATACGAAAACCATATAAGGGAGGTTTACAACCTCAACAAATTCGAGTTTGACGCAATCAAACACCAATTACAAAATAAATTGTTAACACCAGCCGAAAACGCTTTTGTTTCGGGTGTAGGTATGCGATATTCTGATTATTCAGGAGAGTTTGAAACGTATAAAAATTCGCTTGCCGACCAAATCGAAACCGATGCAAAGCGAATGAAAGACACCGAAAATTTTAATAATGCGCTGGATAAAGATTTAAAAGCATTATTTCCCGAACTTGCAAAAGAAATTGGAGAAACCGAAACCGAAAGGATTTTAAAAGGTTTTAAAGATTTTGGAATGTAATATTTTCACGTGAAACAATGAAAAAACAAACACCATACAACCACGAAAGCAAAATATATAAACCGTCAGAAATTAGCGAGGTTTTAAAACTTGCTATTTCTGAAAACGATTTAAAAGGAAATAATAAAAAGATTTATTATTATAATATTCCGTGTGCTTTCGATATTGAAACAAGTTCGTTTTATAGGGATTTGGACGGGAAAATTTATGATTACAACCAGCGCCAAAAGTTGCCCAAAGATGCAAAAATCGAAAAATTATCTATTATGTATATTTGGCAATTTGGAATTAACGGTTTTATAATTATCGGGAGAACTTGGAACGAATTTATAAAAATGCTGGAAATTGTTTCACGTGAATTGCATTTGAACGAAAACAAACGATTATTGATTTACGTGCATAATCTTTCATTTGAATTTCAATACATACGAAAATTATTTACGTGGTCAAAAGTGTTTTCGTTAGAAATTCGTAAACCGCTTTACGGTCTTACAAATAACGGTTTAGAATTTCGTTGTAGTTATTTGTTAAGCGGTTATAATTTAGCAACCGTTGCCAAAAACCTAACGAAATACAAAATTAAAAAATTGGCTGGTGATTTGGATTATCATTTATTACGGCATACCAGCACCGAAATAAAAGAAAATGAATTGCAATATTGCATTAACGATGTTAAAATAGTAATGCTTTATTTGCTGGAATATATCGAAAAAGTAAAAACCGTGCATAATATACCTTTAACAAAAACAGGAAGTGTACGCAAATATTGTCGCAAAAATTGCTTTATGGTCGATAGTCCAGACTACAAAGGCATTAACTACAAATACAAAGATTTGATAAACGATTTACAAATTAATGATTTGTCAGAGTTTAACGCAATTAATCGGGCGTTTGCTGGTGGATTTACACACGCAAACGCTTATTACACTGACGAAATAGTTAATAATGTTTCGTCTTTCGATTTTACAAGTAGTTACCCGTTTGTAATGATAGCGGAAAAATACCCGATGTCGAAAGGTGTAAAAATAACGTGCAAATCTTTGAAACAATTTGAAATATTAATCGAAAAATTTTTGTGTGTTTTCGATGTGGAATTTATCAATATATTTTCACGTGAAACACACGAAAATTATATAAGTGTTTCCAAATGTTTCATTAAAGAAAATCACGTTGAAAATAACGGGCGTTTGGTGTGTGCTGGTCGAATTGTTACCACAATTACAAACGTGGATTTTTCGATTATCAAAAATTTCTACACTTGGGAACAAATTAAAATCGGTTATATGTATTGTTACAAAAAAGAATTTTTGCCGACTGAATTTGTGCAAAGTATAATCGAATTGTATAAACTGAAAACGCAATTAAAAGGCGTTGAGGGTATGGAAACCGAATATTTAGCAAGTAAAGAAATGTTAAACTCGTGCTACGGTATGAGCGTAACAAATCCACTACGAAACGAAATTGAATATAACAATGATACCGAATGGAACGAAAAAGAATTAAACGAAAGCGAAAAAGCAACACAATTGATAAACCACAACACCAGCCGAAACCGCTTTTTGTTTTACATTTGGGGTGTGTTTGTTACCGCTTATGCAAGACGAAATTTGTTTACTGCAATATCTGAACTGAAAGACGATTATATTTATAGTGACACCGATAGTGTTAAATTTATTAACTTGGAAAAACATAAATTATATTTTGACGTTTATAATAAAAACGTTGAATATAAATTAAAAGTCGCTTGCAATCACCACGGCATAAATTTTGCCGATTGTCAACCAGCGACAAAAAACGGTGATTTGAAATTAATTGGAGTTTGGGATTATGAGGGAACTTATACACGTTTTAAGACTTTGGGCGCAAAGCGTTATTTAGTCGAAAAAGAAAACGTTTTAACCGTTGACGGCAAAAAATATGATTTTTCTTTGACGGTTTCAGGCGTTAACAAATTTGTTGCAATTCCCTATTTGCTGGAAACATACGGGAAAGACGGGATTTTTAACGCTTTCACAAACTTCTTACATTTGCCACCGATAGCAACGGGCAAAAATATTTTAACGTACATTGATTACGAAACCAGCGGAAAAATAATTGATTACAACGGCAAAGAAAATGAATTTAATGAAAAATCGGGAGTACATTTGGAAAGTACCGATTATCATTTGAATTTGTCGGTAATGTATGTTAAATATTTCAACGGTTTAAAATACCGTGATTAAACGAAAATGTTTCACGTAAAACAAATATAAAAATGAGTAAGAAACAGAAAACAGAAACCACACCGAAATATTATAATTTGGCGCAAATCCTACAAGAAAACGCTGATTATAATATTATATTCGGTGAACGTTCCAACGGTAAAACATTTGCCGTGCTGGAATACGCTTTGCAAAACTATATCCAGCAAGGCACACAAACGGCATATATTAGACGATGGAGAGAGGATTTGCGAGGAAAACGTGCCGAAACGCTTTTTGCTGGACACGTTGCCACGGGATTAATTGAGAAGTTAAGCAACGGCAAATTTAACAACGTTGTTTATAATTCGGGAAAGTGGTATTTATCCAGCGACACCGAAAAAGAAACAAAACCGTTTTGTTTCGCTTTTGCGTTGTCAGAAACTGAACACGATAAAAGCACAAGTTACCCGAATATCACCACGGTAATTTTTGACGAATTTTTAACAAGACGCTATTATTTACCCGATGAATTTATTTTGTTTACAAATACGCTTTCCACAATCATAAGACAAAGGGACAACGTTAAAATTTTTATGTTGGGTAACACGGTAAATAAATATTGTCCATACTTTGCGGAAATGGGATTGAAAAACATTCCTACCCAGCAACAAGGTACAATCGACGTTTACCGCTTTGGCGTTGACGGTTTAACCGTTGCCGTGGAATATGCCGAAAGTTTGGAGAAGTCAAAAGCAAGTAATAAATATTTTGCTTTCGACAATCAGAATTTGCAAATGATAACAGCTGGTAAATGGGAGGTTGCAATTTATCCACACTTACCAGCAAAATATTTGCCGAAAGATGTAATTTTCGTTTATTACATTCAGTTTAACGAAATCACTTTGCAAGCGAATGTTATAAATGACGGTGTAAACGATTTTACATTTATTCACCAAAAGACCACACCGATAAAAGACGCTGACAACGTTTTAATATATTCGCTGGAAAGCAACGGGAAACCAAACTACAAACGCAAATTGCTTTCCACACTTTCAGAAATCGAAAGCAAGGTTACAAAGTATTTTGCAAATGACAAAGTATTTTACGCCAGCAACGAAATCGGTGAAATAGTCCGAAATTATATTAAGGTTTCCAGCGTCAACAACTTATTAAAGTAGGTTTGTTAAAAGATGTTAAATCAATGTTTCACGTGAAAAAATATTTACTAAAATATTTGTTTCACGTGAAATTTTGTTTTACCTTTGTGGCATAAACAAAACGGTTAAAACTATGGATAACGAAACATTAAATATTATTAGCAATATATTTGCAAATGTTGGTTTTCCCGTTGCCGTTTGTGTGGCGTTGTTTTGGTTACTATCGAAACAAAACCACGAAATTAAAACCGCAATCGAAAACAACACAAAGGTATTAATTGAGTTAACCACAATTATAAAGTTATTGCAGAAATGAAAAAAGATATTACATATAATTACTTTCAGCGGTTGACCAAAGACAAAGACACCACGGTAAAATATTACATTGATACCACATTAAACAAAACGGTTTCAATGTTTCATTACGAAAATTTACCCGATACTTTGCCAGCGGTTGAACTTGAAAGAATTTTGCAAAATTGCGGTAATGCTTTTATTACCAAAGTGGACGGCAAATTATATGCTTTGTCGGGCGTTGCTGGTGGAGAAAATGACGCTTACAACCAGCCGACAAAATACACGGTTGCAAATCCAGCGTTGAACATTGCAAAAGATTTTACAATCGGGAAAGACGGTATTT
This sequence comes from Christensenellaceae bacterium, assembly GCA_045643385.1. Taxonomy (GTDB): domain Bacteria; phylum Bacillota; class Clostridia; order Christensenellales; family Borkfalkiaceae; genus UBA1259. The sequence continues at coordinate 6,535 of JAZUKR010000061.1, forward strand.
TAATAAAGAATGATTTTTTACAAATCGGACTTTTACCAATTATCGGCAAATATGCCGTTTTGCTGACCGATGCAAATATTTCATTAAATACCGTTGCAGTGCTTTCACGTCTTACGATGTTGCTTTCAGCGTCAGACGATAAGACAAAACAAAGTGCTGATTTGTTTTTGCAAAAGATTTTGAACGGTGATTTTTCAGTAATTGCGGAAAACGCTTTTTTGAAAGGTGTAACACTGCAAAGCATATCCAGCCAGCACAACACCAGCGTTACACAATTAATTGAATTAACGCAATATTACAAAAGTAATTTGCTTTCAGAAATTGGATTAAATTCTAATTTCAATATGAAACGTGAAAGGCTTTCAGAAACTGAAATTTTGCTAAACAATGACGAAATTTTACCGTTTGTGGAAAATATGCTAACTGAACGCAAAACCGCAATCGAAAAAGTAAATGCAATGTTTGGTACTGAAATTTCAGTTAATTTAAAATCCGCTTGGAAGACTGAACACGAAAACAACGATAAAGCAAACGAAACTTTGGAAACCGAAACGGAAACAGAAACCGAAAGCGTTACACGTGAAACACCCGAAACCACGGAAACAACGGAAACGCCCGAAACTGACGAAACCGAGGAAACCAAAGAAAAAGACGAAACAAAAGAAACCGAATAAAACAAATGAAACTATTTGAAATAATTGAGGATTACGGCAAAGGTATTTTTGCAGTATTTGCCGAAAATTTCCCGATGTTGTTTGAAACATTGTTTAACGGTTTTGAGGTTGCAACGCTGGATAACTTGGTAAAATTCAGACACGGAAATAAAACCGTTTTGGAAAGCGTTTCACGTGAAAATTTTCCCGATATTATTAAGGCGGTTATTTCGATAAACGCCGAAAATTGGGAAAAAGCACACACCGCAATTATTACCGAATATTCAGTAAAAGGCGATGAAACCGAAACAAAAACCAAATCGGGAACGGTTGACCGAAACACGGCAAACACGCAAACAACGCTAAACGCTGAAAAAGTTTTCAACGATACCGAATTTGTTGACGCTGAAAAAGCGAACACCGACACGGCAAACAATACGATGGAAACTTACGATTTGACCGAAACAAATATTAAAACCGTTGGAAACGTTTTGGATAACATTCGTAAAGAATACCTTTTCAGACGTGAAACCAATTTGCAAAACGATATTGCATACGCTATTGTTTCGGAAATCACATTGCAAATTTATGTTTAATCTTTAAATATTTATTAGATTATGGAAGTAAAACAAATTGCAAATTTGCTCAATTCCGTAACCTCTGAAATTTTGGGCAAAACTGACCTTATTGCAGAGGATTTGAGCAACATTGTAGATGTTGGCACAGAGGTTTTTAACGCTGGAGTTGACAACTACGTTAAATCGCTGGTTAACCATATCGGCAAAGTAATTTTTGTAAATCGCCCTTATTCGGGTAAAGTCCCCAGCGTTTTGATGGACTCGTGGGAATTTGGCTCGATTTTGGAAAAGGTATCGGCAGAAATCCCCGAGGCCACAGAAAACGAAACTTGGGATTTGGTGGATGGCCAGGAGTACAAACAAGACGTATTCCACAAACCAATCGTTTCAGCAAAATTTTTCAACTCCAAAGTTACTTTTGAGGTTGAAATTTCAATAACTGAAAGACAAGTTAAGGAGAGTTTCAGCAACGCCAGCCAGTTGAACGGTTTTCTCTCAATGCTTTATGATGCCGTTGATAAGTCAATGACTATTAAAGCCGATGCACTGATAATGCGCACAATTAACAATATGATTTGCGAAACTGCAACCGATGCAAACGCAAACCGCTTTGTTAACGTGCTTGCACTCTACAACGCAAAATTTAATAAGTCGCTGACCGCTGACAAGGCAATTTTTGACGCTGATTTTATCCGCTTTGCGTCTTACATTGTTTCTTTGTACGCTGACCGTTTGGGTACAATTTCAACTTTGTTTAATATAGGAGGTAAGGCACGCTTCACCAGCAAAGACGCTTTGCACGTGGTTTTGTTGTCAGACTTTGCAAAGGGTGCAGAAACCTATCTTTATAGCGACACCCAGCACGAAAATTTCGTGAAGTTACCAAACGCTGAAACCGTGCCATATTGGCAGGCAAGCGGTAAAAACTATGCTTTTGCCGATGTTTCAAAAATTATTCGTAAGGGCAAAACCGAAAGCGAGGATTTGACCGTTTCGGGTGTTATCGGTGTAATGTTTGACCGCAATTCGATGGGCGTTTCAAATCTTTCAAAGCGTGTAACCAGCAATTACAACGCAAAGGCAGAGTTTTATAACAACTATTACAAATTTGATGCTGGATATTTCAACGACACAAACGAAAACTTTGTAGTTTTCTACGTTGCCGACATAGTGCCAGCCGAGTAAACACCAATGTTTCACACGAAACAAAATTTAAAATATGGTTGAAATCCGATTTTATAATTTTGTCGGTGAAAAAGTAGTAATTAATAAACCGCTGGAAAACGAAACAATTTCCAGCGGTTTATTTTTACAACCTTTTAACATACTGACACCGAAATTAAAAGTTAGGTTTCCAAACGTGTTTAATTTTAATTATTGCTATATTCCAGAGTTGCAACGATATTATTTTATTAACGATGTTGTTATCGTTTCAGCTGGTGTGTACGAATTATCTTTAAACGTTGATGTTTTGCAAACCTACAAAACCGAAATATTAAACGCTTTTGGCAATGTTGTTTCACGTGAAAACGCAAACAATTATATTTCCAGCCGTGCAAATGTTTTCGATAGAAAACCGATTTTTGAAAATGTTGAGTTTTCAGAAAAAGCACCGTTTAACGAAAGCGGTAATATTATAATGATAACTTTAAAAGGTGATAATTAATTATGGCACAATTTATAAACGTGCATTTGTTGGAACACACCCGAATTATTACAAATTCATTTACGTTAATTTCGGGTAAAGATTACTACAAAGGTACATTAACAATCGGTGCTTTGTCAGGGTGGAAGTTTGACGAAAACCAACTTTACACAATGCGATTAAATACACCCGAAACGGGATATAAAGTAAAAAACGCAACGTTTAATACTGATTTTACCGAAATAACTTTCCCGATGTATGAAAGCGACCGAATTAATGCACGGTCTTTGGAGCGTGATGTATATTTTGACGGTTATTTAATTGCAACCGCTGAAAAAAAGCAAATTTTCCAAAGTCTGACAAATTGCACCAGCAATGCACCCGAGGAAATATCCAGCACCGACACCGAAATAAATATTACCGTTTCGGCAAATGCTGGTTTTGAGTTTAACACCGTGCCTAAAATTTCAATCAACGGCACAAACAATTTTTATTTTACCGTTTCCAGCGACAAGACCAGCGCAAATATTGTATTTGATTTGGTTTCGTTTGGTTTCGATAATATCAACACTTTCACAATAGTAGCAACCGCTGACGAAATGCCAAAAAGTTTGGAAATTTCCCAAACGTTGACAAATTGCACCAGCAACGCACCCGAGGAAATATCCAGCACCGACACCGAAATAAATATTACCGTTTCGGCAAATGCTGGTTTTGGTTTCAGCACTGACGATACACCGAGTATTTTTATTTTTGATACAAAAGGAAATCCCCGTGTTTTTTATTTCACCGTTTCCAACAACAAGACCAGCGCAAATATTGTATTTGATTTGGTTTCGTTTGGTTTCGATAATATTTATACTTTTGAAATCATTGCAAACGCTGAAATTTTGCCGACACCACCGAAAACAAAAACCGTTTCGCAATCGTTGACAAATTGCACCAGCAACGCACCAGCGCAAATATTGGAAACCGACACAAAAATAAATATTTCTGTTTCGGCAAATGCTGGTTTTGAGTTTAACGAAACACCAAAAATTTTGGTTAACGAAACAAATATATTTTTGTTTGCGGTTTCCAGCAACAAGACCAGCGCAAATATTGTATTTGATTTGGTTTCGTTTGGTTTCGATAATATCAACACTTTTGAAATAGTTGCAACCGCTGACGCAATACCGATACCACCGAAAACAAAAACCGTTTCGCAATCGTTGACAAATTGCACCAGCAACGCACCAGCGCAAATATTGGAAACTGACACCGAAATAAATATTACCGTTTCGGCAAATCCAAACGCAATTTTTGAAACCGTGCCAAAGGTTTTTATAATTGACGGTTTAGGAAATCCACAACAATTTTTGTTTGAAGTTTCCAGCAACAAGACCAGCGCAAATATTGTATTTGATTTGGTTTCGTTTGGTTTCGATAATATTTATACTTTTGAAATCATTGCAAACGCTACAATTATAACTCCATACGCTGACAAATACGGCACAATAAATGTTTATAGCGTTACCGATGCAAATTTGAATGATTTTGCAAAGCAAAGATTTTTTAAAGAAATAACCAGCGAAACCAACGATTTTCCACAATATGAAAACGTGGATTTGGGTAAATACGTTGCAAGTTTGAAACGTGTTTATTTCAATGCTGGTGAAACCGTGGATAATGTTTTGAAATGTGGAAACTATACCACAAACATAAATGTTAAAACACCGCTAAACGATACAATTATTATTAATTGCGGTTTCGTTGAGATACCAAATTATAATAATAATATCGTTGATTACGAAACCGAAATAAATTTGTTTTTGCCGTTTGTTGGTTTCGTTTCTTTGCCCTCTGATTACATAGGTAAAACGATTTATTTGCAATATGTTTGCAATCTGATTGCAGCCGATGCAATAGCAAAATTAATTTGCGATAATGTTGTAATTAGCGTAGCCGAATGTAATTTAAGCAACGATTTAATATATAAAACCAGCGACACACAAAACGAGTTTAACAAATTCGGTGCAATCGGTTTTAATATGCACGTTTTAAAAGGTTTGCAACCGTTCGCAAATATCAAACATTTTGACGCTTTAAGCACGTTATATAATAATGAATGTGTACGCTTGAAACTTTCAGAAATTGAAGGCTTTGCAAAGGTTGACGAAATAACCGATTTGAACGTTAACGCAATCGAAAGCGAAAAAGATTTAATTTTGTCTATGCTTTCAAACGGTGTAATTTTCTAATTTGTTTCTTTGTCTTTTATTATTCACGTGAAACAATGCAAATTTGTTTCACGTGAATTTTTACAAATCGAAAAATTTCCATATACAAAAACCGTGCCAAATGTGCCGTATGCAAAAACCGTGCCAAACTCTATTTTGTTGCACGTGAAACAAAGGGTAATCGAACCAGCAACACAAGGGCAACCAGGCG
>JAZUKR010000062.1:0-7103 GCA_045643385.1 Christensenellaceae bacterium
TGTTTTTTTACTTGATGAAATTGATAAATTATCGTCGGATATTCACGGCGATCCCGCAAGCGCTTTGTTAGAAGTATTAGACCCCGAACAAAATTCAACTTTTAGAGACAGGTTTATGGAAATTCCGTACGACCTTTCTAAAGTTATGTTTATTACAACCGCTAACAGTATAGATACTATTCCGTATCCATTACTCGATAGAATGGAGATTATAGAACTTAACGGTTATACGGACGAAGAAAAATTAGAAATAGCCAAACGTTATTTAATTCCTAAACAAATTAAAGAAAACGGACTTACGAATAAAAACGTAAAAATTACAGACGACGCAATAAAAGAAGTAATAGAATCTTATACGATGGAAGCGGGCGTTAGAAACTTGGAAAGAGAACTTGGTACGATAATCAGGAAAGTTGCTTGTCTTTTTGCCGAAGATAATACTAGCGCTAAACAAACTGTTAATAAAAACGGGGTATCTAATTATCTCGGAATAAAAAAATTTTTAAGGGAAAATCCGTTGGAAAAAGATGAAATAGGTGCTTGCACGGGGCTTGCTTGGACGGCAGTTGGCGGAACGACGTTAACTATAGAAGTAAGTTTAATGCGTGGTAAGGGCGAAATACTTTTAACGGGTAAACTCGGCGACGTTATGAAGGAATCTGCAAGGGCGGCAATAAGTTATATACGTTCTAACGCAAGAAAATTCGATATTGACGAAGATAAATTCGAAAAAACCGATATTCATATACACGTTCCCGAAGGTGCAACTCCAAAAGACGGACCGAGTGCGGGAATTACTATGGCAACGGCAATACTTTCTGCATTTACGGGTAAAAGCGTTAAAAAGAGCGTTGCTATGACGGGTGAAATAACACTCCGTGGAAAAGTTTTGCCGATAGGCGGATTAAAAGAAAAATCCCTTGCTGCTTTTAGAAGGGGAATTAAAACTATAATTATTCCGAAAGAAAACGAAAAAGATATAGAAGAAATACCGGAAGAAATAAGAAAGGAGATAAACTTTATTTTAGCAGATCAAGTAGATAAAGTATTTGAAACTGCAATAAATTTTTAATTATGAAAAGTTTTAACGCAAAATTTATTACGTCGGTTGCAAAAGAGAATAATTTTTACGTTACGGATAAACCGATAATATCAATAGCAGGTAAATCTAACGTGGGCAAGTCTTCTTTAATAAATATGCTGTCTTGTAACTCTAAACTTGCAAGAACTTCTAACACGCCGGGGAGAACAAGGCTTATTAATTACTTTGATTTTTCAGATTTTGTACTTGCCGATTTGCCGGGTTACGGATTTGCTAAGGTTTCTAAGGAAGAAAAAGATAAATGGGGCAATCTTTTAGAAACATTTTTAAGAGAAGAAAAAATACGGCTTTTGCTTCTTTTAGTAGATATAAGACACGACCCTTCTTTAGACGACGTTATGATGACGAATTACCTTTATCATTATAAAATTCCTTTCGTTATTATCGCCACAAAGGCAGATAAGTTGCCGAAAACCAAGATTAAATCGGCGCTACAAAATATCGCCACGAAATTAAAAGTCGGAATTGGCGATATAACTCCTTCGTCTTCCCAAAACGGTATGGGCAAAAACGAAATTTTCGGTTTAATAGATAAAATTATTAAAAATGAAAATATATAGTGTTTTTAAATGACTTTTTCAGAAAGAAAAAGTCATTTTGTTATATTGCTTGAAGAATTATATTATGTTACAATAATTTATATAGGAGAAAATTGAATGGACGTAGTACGATTTATTGATTTTATAAATGAAAATATGCCCAAAAGCAGATTTTATTCGGGATTTTTTAATATTTGGGGAGATTTCGGTCAAATTGAAACGAATATAGACTATATCAAAAAAACTGAAAAAAATTCGGTTACGTATTATGCTAACGATAAGGGTTTAGATTTAACCGCTACTTTTATTCAAGATAAAGAAGTATATATTAGAAAAGACGTTATTAAAAACGTTAGCGGAAAAGATATTGTACTTAACGGTATTTTATCTCGCTTTACTCTGTCCGGTGGGGATTATGAAGTATATAACGAAAATAGCGTTTGGCAAAATGAAAGTCAAGGCGCATGGCAACACTTAGTATCAACCGTTAAGAGTGAAACGCTTGGAATCCGTTCATGCGACGGTTCAACTCCTATTATGGCAATTAAAGATAATTCGTCAAATAAAAAAATGGTGTTTCATTTAGTCCCAAATTGTAGATGGCAAATGGAAATGGCGGTAAAGCCTATGTTGTTTGCCGAACTCAAAATGTCAACTTTTGAGTGCGGGTTTAACAGTCAAGGACTTTCTATGGTCGTTAAAAACGGGGAAAGCATAGAACTTCCGGAAGTTATTTTTTATGAATATGAAAACGATTTAGATTTTGACGGATACAAATTACATAATTATTTTAACGAAAAATATCCTAGAAAAAATATGCCTGTAATGTTCAATACTTGGCTTTATCAATTTGACGGCTTTAATATTGACGACGTTATTAAGTCGATAGATACGGCACATGAACTCGGGATTGAAGTGTTTACAATAGACGCAGGTTGGTTTGCAAAAGTTAACGACTGGGGGAATAAGGTCGGTGACTGGGAAGAATCAACCGAAAGTGCAACTAAGGGAAGACTTGAAGAAGTATCTAATAAATTAAAAAGTTACGGTATGACATTTGGGCTTTGGTTTGAGCCCGAAAGAGCAGAAAGCGAATCTAATGCACAAAAAAATCACCCCGATTACTATTTTGATAATATTTTTACGAACTTTGCAGATTGCGGGGCAAGGGAATTTGTTTTTGATAAAGTATGTAAAGCAATAGATAAATATAATATCGGTTTTATGAAGTTTGACTTTAATAGTTCAACTCCGTATTCTAAAGAAAACGACGCCTTTTATCAATATTTTAAGGGGCAAAAACTCTTTATTGACAACATAATGAAAAAATACCCTAATATGATTATTTCAAATTGTGCTTCGGGGGGTTATAGGTTAGCACTTAATAATGCAAAAAACTTTAACAGTTTTTGGCTTTCCGACAATCAAAGTCCTATAAAGGGCGTGGAACTTATTAAAAACTACGTTAAAAGACTTCCGCCACAAGTGATTGAAAGATGGGCTGTATTAAAGTTTACCGACGGTATTCCTACGCTCGGTATAGACGGGTTTTCCGATAAAGTTAAAGTTCCGGTTTATACAAATAATGCCACGTGGACAGAGTATTGCACGGTTTCCGACGAGTATTTGATGGGATTTTTATTCGGCGGACCTTTCGGTTTTACTTGCGATATAAATTCGTTTACCGAGGAATTTAAAAATAAAATAAAAGAGTTTATTAAATATTATAAAGAGAATAGAGAGTATTTTAAGAGCGTAAATGCAAGGATTTTAATAGATAGCGATAACATTACGGCAATAGAATATGCCGATAAAGATTTTAATAAGATAAGTATTAAAATATTTATAAAAAAGCCCAACATAGGCTTTATAAATATTTCTCCCGTTCTCGATAAAAACGCAAAATATTTATTTAACGGCAAAAAATATAATAGCCAAGAACTATTAAACGGTATTTATCTTGATTATATTATAGGCAGTAATATTTGTAAAAGCATAGATTTAGTTAAATGTTGATTATTAAAAGGCATTTAACGTGTATATTATTTGCAATAAAATTGATTGTTATAATTAACATGTAAATTATAGTGGGGTATTATGAAAAAAATTATATGTTTATCGTTAGCGGTTTTAATGATATTTTCGATAATGTCGGTAACTGCTTGTGATAATAAAGGAGAAGAAAAAATGAAAACCTACGGTACGGTAGTAAATTGTGACAGTGATTTTTTGTGGTATATTTACGAAGGCAACGGCAAGACGACTAAAAATGCTAGACAACAAATGATTGACTACGTAGATTCTTATGCAAATCACGGAATTTCCGATATGGTTTATTGTATTTTCTGCCAAAGTTCGGTAACGCCAACGGAAAAATGGACTTGGTTTGGAGAAAAGGTTAACTGGACTAAGGAAGGCGGTTTCCCTGTAGATTACGACAACGTGGAAACGGATTATTCTTCCCAACGTCTTGCGCCGTATTATGAATATTATACTAATAGCGATATTGACCCCGTTGAAGTAATATTAGAAGAGACAAAAGCACAAAATATGAACGCTTGGTTATCTTTCCGTATGAACGATTGCCACAGCAGTAACGAGCAAACTTCATTTTTACGTGGCAGGGAATTTTATACTTTAGACGGTGAAGAGACGAAAGTTTCCGGAAACAGAAATGCTTACTTTGACGAATGCTTTAATTACGAAAGCGAAATAGTAAGAAACAAAATGCTTGCTTATTTAACAGAACAAATCAACCGCTACGATATGGACGGGATAGAACTTGACTTTACCCGTGAAATGACCTGCTTTAATTACTGGACGGCAGACGACGACTATTATTGTTTAATAATGGACGACTTTATCAAGGCCGTTAAAAAGATTATAGACGCACGTGCAAAAGAATTAAAGCACGACGTTAAATTATCCGTTAGATTATTCAGGGATATAGAACAATGTAAGGTGTTCGGCTTCGACGCTAAAAATTGGGTTGATAACGGATACGTTGACGTTCTTTGTCCCGCACCACGTTGGGGGACTTCAGACAGCGATATGCCTATTGCTTCTTGGGTGGAGATGTGTAAAGATAAAGGCGTTGAAGTTTGGGCAGGTCAAGAATTGATTTTATCGGTAGATAAAGTTCCGAGCGAAGAGTTTGAAGGTGAAGACAACGCTTTCCAGACTGCGGAATCGGCAAAAGCACTTGCTTCGAGTTATTATTCGGCAGGGGCTGATAAAGCATATTTATTCAACTACTTTAATACTTTGGATATGTTTGCTTATCAAAGTTTATCTCGTGAAATCCCTATTTGGGAAGGCGTTTCGTCTCCCGAAAAGGCAAATGAAGGCGTTAGGGCAAATGTCGTAACCTATCAAGAACTCGATACCGTTCCAAAAGGATACGAAAAAAATCAATATAATCCACTTCCGTTAGAAATAGAAAATGATACGAAATTTAATATTCAACTCGGCGAAATTTTAGATACGGACGAAATTACAATTTACTTTGTGTTTAACGGAGTAACAAAAGATAATAATCCGACAGTTAAGTTAGACGGCGTGGAGTTTACTCTTGACCTAAACGATAAAAATCCTTCGTTCGATTCTGTAAATAAGGGGGTTGTTCGTGCATATAAATCGACAGGTACTGCCTTTAAGGGTGGCAAACATATTATAAGTTTCGGCTGTAACGATATTTATCCTACGGCACGATATATAGAAGTTAAAATTGTAAGAAAATAGTATTAAACATTTAATTATAATTTTTTAAAGAGATTAATTTAAGTAATCAAAAAAAGTATTAGTTTACTAATTTTTTAGGAGTAAAAATGAAAAAAATATTTAATATTTTATTTGCCGTATTGCTTTTGGTTAGTTCTATACTGCCTTTTACGGCTTGTAATAAGGGAGAAGAAAACATGGAAAAACAAGGTACTTTTGTAAATATCGACCCTGATTTATTTTACTGGATTTACAGCGGAGACGAGACCTCGCATACCGATTTAAAAACGGCGATAGAAAATTACGTGGACGTTTATGTGAATCACAACGTAAGCGATATTGCGTTTTGTATTTTCGAGCAAACTTCTATGACACCGTCAAACGTTTGGACGTTTAGGGGAGATAAAAAGACGTGGACAAACGAAGGTGGAACGCCAGTTGACTATTCTAACGAACCTTTTATTCTTTGCGTCGACGAGTTTTTTAACCGTGGGAATTGCAACCCCGTACAAACTTTACTCGACACAGCAAAGAATAAGGGCATGAATCCTTGGATAACGTTTAGAATGAACGACTCGCACTATCACGGCGACCAAACGGCGTATCTTCGTGGAAAAGAATATTACACCTTAAACAACGAAGGTCAGCAAAATCACGGAAACAGAAGCGCATACTTTGACACTACCTTTAACTTTGAAGACGATACGGTTAGAAATAGATATTTAGCATACTTAAAAGAACAAATCAACGCATTTGATATGTACGGTGTTGAACTAGACTTTTCACGTGATATATTTTGCTTTGAATACTGGTTAGACGACCCTTCGTATTTTTGCAAAATTATGAATAACTTTATAAAAACGGTAAAGGAATATATCACCGAAAGAGAAAAGGTTTTGGGACACGACGTTAAGTTAATGGTTAGACTGTATAGAGATATAGAACAATGCAGAGTTTTCGGGTTTGACGTTAAAAACTGGATTGATAACGGGTACGTAGACGCATTAGTGCCGTCTCCACGTTGGGGTTCTAACGACAGTGATATTCCTATTTCCGACTGGGTTGCCTTAACGAAAGGAACTAAAACGAAAATTTATGCAGGTCAAGAAATACTTTTGGGAACAGAAATGTTTGGGGATACGCATAATAATTTGGAAAATATGAAGGCTTATGCTTCGAGTGCTTTCGCTCAAGGTGCTTCCAAAGTTTATTTAAGCAACTATTTTTATACTTATAAGGGCGAAGAAGAGAAGGAAATGTTAGGCAACGTATATGAAACACTTTCAAGCGAAGAAAATGCAAACGAAGGTAAAAGATGTTACGTTATGACTTATCAAGAACTCGATACCGTGCCTAAACGTTACGATAAATATCAATTTAATCCACTTCCGAAATCGCTTGATAGCGGAGATATTTTAACCGTAAACTTGGGCGAAATTAAAGAAGGCGACCAGGTTACTGTTTATTGTCAATATAAAGGGGTAACTAAAACGGGGGAAAAGCCAACTCTAACAATAGACGGGCACCCTTTAACCTATGACGAAAACGATACGGAAATTAACGTTGAAAATACTTTAACCGGAAAGATTTGCGCTTATAAAATTAATAATATTTCTCTTAAAGGCGGAAGTCATAAGATTAAATTTACGTTTAACGATATATATCCTACACTTACGTATTTAGAAGTAAAAACGGAAAGAGCTTAAAAAATAAAAACAAAGGATAGCAAAAATGCTATCCTT
>JAZUKR010000063.1:0-5023 GCA_045643385.1 Christensenellaceae bacterium
AAAAAATATAAAGTTAACTCTCAAGTTTTATATTCAAAGAAAATCGTATTCCATTTTAACAAAGAAGATTTTCTTTATTATTTAGATAAAAAAGAATTTAGTATATAGGGTAAAACTATGCCACAAGACGCATTTACTTTAAGGGCGTTATGCAGTGAACTTAATAACGTTTTTAAGGGTGGAAAAGTTAATAGAATAATAGAGCCTATAAACGAAAGGGTTATTTTTAGCGTGTATAAAAATAAAGAAGTAAAAAAACTTTTAATAGACGTTAGTCCACAAAATCCGAGAATAGGCGTTTCGTTAATTGAAGAAGACAGTCCGCTTTCCGCTCCTAATTTTTGCATGCTACTAAGAAAGTATTTAATAAATGCAGAAATTTTAGAAATTTCTTTATTGGGTTTTGACAGGATTTGTAAAATAGATTTTTCCGTTTGCCACGAATTTTGCGACAACGAAATTATTTCGTTATACGTAGAACTTATGGGCAGATACAGTAATATTATTTTAACCGAAAATAATAAAATTTTAGGCGGAAACAGGGGAATTAATTTTTTCGATAACGGAGTTAGACCGTTAATAGTCAATTCCGATTACGTTTTCCCACCGAATCAAAACAAAAAAACGCCGTTAGACACAAGTTTAGTTGACGATTTAATTAATTATAACGGAGAAAATTTAGAAGAATTTTTAACTAAGACGGTAAGTGGAATATCAGACGAAACGGCAAGAGAACTTGTTTTTTGTTATCTCGATAAAGAAAACCTAAAAAAAGAAGATTTAAAAGAAAATATTATTAAAGCCCCTAAAAAGTTTTACGAATTTTTATGCGATTTTTTAATTAATCCAAAGATAAATCCTGTTGTTATTATTGATAATTCCGTTAAAGATTTTTTGTGTTTTGACTATAAAACGGTTAAGGGAGATAGAAAGTTTTTTAATTTCTTAATAGATGCCGAAAGTTATTATTATAAAGAAAAAGAAACGGAAAAGTTTTTTGCTAAAATTCAAAACAACCTTAAGTTTGTCGTTAACGGCGAGATAAAAAAACTCAATAAAAAATTAAAACTCGTAAACGATAGATTATCAGATGCCGAATCTTTAGAAGAAAACAAGTTAAAGGGCGAACTTATAATTTCTAATATATATAGAATAAAGCAAGGTGATAAAAGCGTAGTTTTAGATAATTATTATAACGGTGAAAAAGTAGAAGTAGTTTTAGACGAGTTTTTACCTCCGCAAAAAAATGCCGAAAAATATTATAAAAAGTATAATAAGCAAAAGCGTTCTATTGAATATCTTATGCCACAAAAAACCGAAATGACGGAGAAATTAGATTATTTTAACAGTGTTTTAGACGAATTAGATTATGCTGAAAATATAAACGACTTAAATTGTATAAAAGAAGAATTGATTTCACTCGGTTTAGTAAAAGAGCAATTTAAGTCAAAAAAGAAAATTAAAGAGTTAAATTATAGAGAGTACGACATATTAGGCTTTATTCTAAAAGTTGGAAGGAATAATATAGAAAACGATAAATTAACTTTTAGTGCTAACGAAAAAAGTATATTTTTACATGCAAAAGATTATCATTCGGCGCACGCAATAATAGAATATAATAATAAAACTGTTCCAGATAAAGTTATTTTAATTGCGTCTGAGATTACGGCGTATTATTCAAAGGGTAAATTTGATAAAATAGAAGTTATATATACAGAACGGAAAAACGTTAAAAAACCTAAAAAGGCGAACGTCGGATTAGTTACTTACGAAAACTACAAGTCTGTTTTTGTTAAGGGAAATAAACACGAAGAATATTTAAAAAGTTTTTAATAATAAAAAACCTTGCGTTTTTATTAATGATATGTTAAAATAATTTAGAATTTAAATAATTAGGAGTTAAATATGAAATACACGTTTGAAAAAGCAGAAAAAAGCACGGTAAAAGTTGAAATAACTCTTACTGCCGAAGAATGGAAAGAAGCGATTAATAACGCTTATGAAAAAACTAAAGGGAGATATTCTCTTCCTGGTTTTAGAAAGGGCAAAGTTCCAAAACATTTATTAGAACAAACTTACGGCGCAGGTATTTTTTATGAAGAAGCGATAAATACTTCCTTCCCTAAATATTACGGTGAAGTTTTAGATAAAGAACCGAGTATCGAAGCGGTTGAAAAGCCGGATATCGATATTAAAAGCATAGACGAAAAAGGCTTAACTTTAGTTGCAATAGTTCCCGTTAAACCCGAAGTAAAACTCGGCGCTTATAAAGGTATAAAGTTTACTAAAGTTGAGTATAATGTAAAGAGTAGCGACGTAACCGAAGAATTAAAACGTTTACAAGAAAGAAATTCCAGATTAGTAGACGTAACCGATAAACCCGTTAAAAACGGCAACACGGTAATTATTGATTACTCGGGTTCTGTTGACGGTGTTAAATTCGAAGGCGGTACAGCAGAAAAACAAAGTTTGGTTATCGGTTCTAAAACCTTTATTCCCGGTTTTGAAGAACAATTAATCGGCATGAAAATCGGCGAAGAAAAAGATATAAACGTTAAATTCCCCGACGATTATCAAGCAGAAAATTTAAAAGGCAAAGATTCCGTATTCCATATTAAACTCCACGAAATAAAGAATAAAGAACTTCCCGAAATTACCGACGAGTTTATTAAAGACGCAGTGGGTGCGGAAAGCGTAGAAGCTTATAAAAAGGAAGTTAAAGAACGCTTAACAAAACAGAATAAAGAAAGAGCAGAAAGAGAATTAGAAGACGCAATCGTTAAAAAAATTACCGAAACTACAAAAGTAGAAATTCCAGACGCTTTAATAGAAAACCAAATTGACCAAATGGTACAAGAAATGAATTATAGGCTTTCTTATCAAGGCATAAAACTTGAAGATTACTTAAAGTATCTCAATAAAACGATGGAAGATTTCAGAAAAGAAAACAGAGATAGAGCAACCGAAACTGTTAAATCTCAGTTAGTAATAAGCGAAATTATTAAACTTGAAAAAATCGAAGCGTCTGATAAAGAAGTTGAAGACAGAATTAAAGAAATGGCAAAATCTCAAAACAGACCTGCACCCGACGTTAAAAAGAGTATGGGTTCACGCCAAGTAGATTATTTAAGAAACGAAATAATAATTAAAAAATTCTTTGATTTGTTAAAGACGGCTAACACCATTGAATAATAAATTTTGGAGAAATAAAATGGACGTTAAAAATACTGTTGTTCCATACGTTGTAGAAAATACGGGTAAGGGCGAAAGAAGTTATGATATTTATTCCCGTTTATTAGAAGACAGAATTATTTTCTTAACGGGCGAAATAAACGACGCTGTTGCGGATGCAGTTGTGGCGCAACTTATATTTTTAGAAGGTAAAGACCCGAATAAAGATATATGTTTATATATAAATAGCCCCGGCGGAAGCGTAACCGCAGGGCTTGCTATATACGACACGATGAACTATATTAAATGCGACGTAAGCACCATTTGTATAGGGCTTGCGGCAAGTATGGGTGCATTTTTGTTGTCGAGCGGAGCAAAAGGCAAAAGATTTGCCCTTCCGAATAGTGAAATTATGATTCACCAACCTTTAGGCGGAGCGCAAGGTCAAGCAAGCGATATTAAAATTCAAGCCGACCATATATTAAAAACTAAAAAACGCTTAAACGATATTCTTGCAAAAAATTGTGATAAGCCTTACGAGATAGTTGAAAAAGATACCGATAGAGATAATTATTTATCGGCAGAAGAAGCAAAAGAATACGGACTTATTGATAAAATATTTGTTAAACGTCCGTAAAGTAAGCGGAGAATTATGAAGGAAAAACAAGACTTATTTTGTTCTTTTTGCGGTAAACCCAAAGAACTTACTAAAAGATTAATAGCAGGGCCAAGCGGAATATATATTTGCGACGAGTGTATAGAAGTTTGTAACGAACTACTTAAGGAAGAGAACGAAAAGGCAGAAAAAACCGAGCCTGTTAAACTCTTAAAACCGGTTGAAATAAAACAAAAACTCGATGAATATATAATCGGTCAAGACGAAGCAAAAAAAGTTTTATCCGTTGCCGTATATAATCATTATAAAAGAATAAATTCAATAAACGATAAAGACGACGTTACGTTAGATAAAAGCAATATTTTGCTTTTAGGCCCTACGGGAAGCGGTAAAACGCTTTTAGCAAAAACGCTTGCTAAAATATTAGACGTTCCGTTTGCAGTTGCAGACGCAACGACTTTAACGGAAGCAGGTTATGTTGGCGAAGACGTAGAGAATATTTTATTAAAACTTATTCAAGCGTCAGATTACGATATAGAAAAAGCGCAACGTGGTATCGTTTATATAGACGAAATAGATAAGATAGCGAGAAAGTCCGAAAACGTTTCTATAACAAGAGATGTATCGGGAGAAGGCGTTCAGCAAGCGTTACTTAAAATTATAGAAAGTACGGTTGCTAACGTCCCACCGCAAGGCGGAAGAAAGCACCCACAACAAGAGTGTATCAGAATTGATACTACAAATATTTTGTTTATTTGCGGTGGTGCTTTCGTAGGGCTTTCGGATATTATTTCTAAAAGAAAAGAAGGTTCGTCTCTAGGCTTTGGCGGTAACGTAGAAAAAGGCAAGAATAAAGATTTAGAGTTTTTATACGATATTCAACCGCAAGACTTAATTAAGTACGGATTAATTCCTGAGTTCGTAGGTCGTGTTCCTATAACAGTCGGGCTTCACGCATTAGACGAAGACGCATTAATTAATATTTTAACAGAGCCTAAAAATTCTCTCGTTAAACAGTTCAAAAGATTAATAGGTCTTGACGAAGTTGAATTAGAAATTACAGACGAAGCCGTTCGTGCCGTTGCTAAAAAAGCAATAGAATTAAAAACGGGCGCAAGGGGGCTTAGAACGATATTAGAAAATTTAATGTTAGACGCAAAGTACGATATTCCGTAGGATAAAGAAATTTTAAAAGTAGTTGTAAATGAAAAAGTTGTAAAGGGCGGTTCAAAACCT
>JAZUKR010000064.1:0-12222 GCA_045643385.1 Christensenellaceae bacterium
CGGGCTCGATTCAACACTCGCCGTTATTTCAACCGTTATGGGTGTTAAACTTGCAGGGAAATCGAGTAAAGAAGTTTTGGCTTTAACCATGCCTTGCTTTGGTACTACAAACAGAACGTATGAAAATTCGATTAAACTTGCAAAAGCGTTAGGTTGCACACTTAAAAAGGTAGATATAGGCAAAAGCGTTAAAAGGCACTTAAAAGATATAGGGCATTCCGAAAACGAGTTTGACGTTTGCTATGAAAACGCACAAGCAAGAGAAAGGACGAAAGTTTTAATGGATATAGCAAATATGAAAAACGGCATAGTAGTGGGCACGGGCGATTTATCGGAAGTTGCACTCGGTTGGTCTACTTATAACGGCGATCATATGAGTAATTACGGAGTCAACTGTTCTATTCCTAAAACCTTAATAAGATACGTAGTAGGTAGTTATGCAAAGAAAAGTAAAGGCAAATTGAAGGCCGTTTTACAAGATATATTAGATACGCCCGTAAGTCCGGAACTTTTACCAAGTGATAAAGGCGAAATAAAGCAAAAGACGGAAGAGATAGTTGGACCGTATATTTTGCATGATTTCTTTTTGTATTTATTTATAAAATACGGATATTCGCCAAGTAAAGTAGTAACTATTGCAGAAAAAACTTTTAAGGGTGATTTTACCGTAAAAGAAATAGAAAAATGGGCGAACGTATTTTTTAAGCGTTTTATAGTTCAGCAATTCAAAAGATCTACTTCGCCGGACGGAGTAGAAATAGGTGCTGTTTCATTAAATAACTTTAAGATGCCGTCTGACGTCGACTATTCTTTATTTATTTTAGAAAAATAACCATTGACTTACGTTATATATAATGTTATAAAAATAACGTCATAATTTATAGAATTATTTTATAATCTGTTATTTATTGCTAAAATATGGTAATTATATGCTTAAAAAATCAAATAAAGCATAAAATTACAGATATTCAGCAGAAAAAAACAAGCATTTTCTAGAAAATTATGATATAATACATAGGAAACATGGGGTAAGTATGCAAATTTTAAAATCGAGTCCCCAAAGGAGAGAAAAAATGAAAAAGAAAATTTTAGCAATCGGTCTTGCTCTTATGCTTTCTTTATCTGTTTTCGTCGGATGTGGCGGAGAAGTTGAAGAAATAAGTGAAGATAAGACCCAACTCTACGTCGGCATTTATAACGGCGGTGTAGGCAAAGATTGGCTCACAGCCTTAAAGAAGGAATATGAAGAACTTAAGGCTAACGAATCATTCGAAGAAGGGAAGAAGGGTGTTCAAATCGTTATTAACACCGGAAAAGATAACTATCAATCTGCAACCTTAATGAATACGGTTGATAATCGTGATGAAGATATGTTTATTCTTGACGGTTTAGGATATAACGAATGGCTGAAAGAAGAAAACTGGGACGGAGACCGTTGTCTTTTAGAAGACGTAACGGATATAGTTACCGGTACTAATAACCCTTATACTGAAGGAAAGGGCTATACCGTTGAACAAATATTAAACCCGACTTTGAAAGATTATTTGAATAAAAACGGTCATTATTATGCGCTTCCTTATTATGACGGTGAACACCAAATGACTTATGACGTTGACTTGTTTACGGAATGCGGATTCTTTATTAAATCCGTTGACGCACAAGGTAACATTACCGCTTGGACAGAACCTTGCGAAAAGATTGTCGATAAACAAACGGGTGATATCACATTTAAAGATTATGATACAAAATGCGTTAAATGGGTTGGTCGTGACGGAATAGCAGGCACGTTTGACGACGGACTTCCCGATACTTATTCTCAATTCTTCAAATTATTAGATAAAATAAGTCATTATAAACGTCCCGGCGAATCTAAAACGGTTACTCCGTTTACTTGGTCCGGCGATAACTGGGATACATATTTAAGAATTATGTTAAACGCTTTCGTTGCTCAATACGAAGGTGCAGAAGTTTATGCTAAAAACTTTAACACCGCATTAGACGGCGACGGAACTGAATTTAACGATATCGTTGATCTCGATGCATCGTTTAAGCTTACGAAAAATTCTAAAGGCGAAATTACAAATGCTACTTCAAATAGAACCATTGGTACGTTTAAAGCAAGTGATTTAACTACTTATTCTGAAACTATTAAATGGGGTGAAAAAACTCTCGATGGCGGACGTAATTACGACGGAAACTTCAACCCGTTAATGTCTCAAAGAGCAGGCGTTTACTATGCGATTTGTTTTGCATACGATTTGATTAACTATGTTGCAGGTACCAAAACCGGTAAAGTTTTCGATACGAAAGCAGTATCCGGTTCTGATACTCATATGGCTGCTCAAGCAAGATACGTTTACTCTGATTATAACAGTGAACCTATAGCAATGCTTATAGACGGTAACTGGTGGGAAAACGAAGCTGGTGGTTCTTTCCAAGAAATGGCAGAAAACGCTGGTCCTCAATATGGCAGATATAAGAGAAACTTTGCTTATATGCCTGTTCCTAACCCAGACGATAAAGCTGGCAATCCAACAGTATTAACGCCGTTTTCCGGTCAATCTGCAATCTTTATTAAATCAAGTGCAACTCAAAAAGAATTGGCAAGAGATTTCTTTGCATTTATTCATACAAAAGAATCAATGGCGACTATGACGTCTGTTAGTGGTGTTATGCGTCCGTTTGATTATGAAATTACCGGTGAAAAATACGACGCTATGAGTAAATATTCTAAGAGTTTATATGCGTTAAAACAAGCTGTAGGTAATGAAGGAGTTATTCACAGAGTTCCGCTTTGCAGTGCGTTAGAAACAAGACAAGCGTTTATTCAAGACGGTATGTTCTTTATGAGTGACAAGAATAACGGTTATAATTGTCCGTTCCACTCTTTCTATGAAAATAAGAGTAATTCCACGAATGCAGAATTATACTTTGCTTACTGTAGGTATAATTATAATAACAAAGACTAATCGCTTTAATAAAAGACATATAAAATAGCAGAAAATACATTGCCTTATTGTAAAATTAAGGCAGTGTTTTTCTGACTAGAAAAGGTAAATTATGCAAGACACATTAAAAATCACTAAAAAGCGTAATGGATATAATCCCGATAAAATAAAGAGAATTATCTTTATTGCGTCGGTATTTACTATTCCTATCGTAAACTTTTTGATACTTAATATAGGGCAACTTGTTAACTTATTCGTGTTCGTATTTCAAGAATACGTAGAAAACGAGTTTATTAGATTCCCTTCGCTTTATAACTTTATAGCTAACTTTAATGATATTTTTGAATCCGTAACGATATTGCACGGTTTATTGATTTCGCTAGAATTCTTTGCGGTCGGCAGGGTAATGTCTGTCGTATCTATTTTAATATCTTATTACGTATATAAAAAATTCCCAGGTTCATCTATTTACAGATCCTTATTCGTTATGCCGGGTATGATTACCGGTTTCGTTTGGGTAGGTATATTTAGAGCATTTGTTGCCGATATCGCTCCTATTTTATTTAATTTAGATTATGACTGGTTGTCTACGGAGTCGACTATTTTGCCAACTCTTATTTTATACGGTTGTTGGCTTGGACTTGCAGGCAACTTAATATTATACGTTGGTACTATGAGCGGTATTTCTCAAGAGACTATAGAAGCAGGTGAAATGGACGGAACTAATATGATAACCGAAGTGTGGCATATTATTCTCCCTGGGATTTGGCCTATTTTACAAGTTAACTTTATAGGTTATGCTAACGCAATATTTATGTCAGGTCCTCCGCTATTTGAATTCTACAGATACGAAGCGCCTGAAAGTTTATGGTCTATTTCTTATTTCTTAACAAGAAAGGTTTTAGGAACGGCAACTTACGAGGCTTATGGTTATAGTGCCGCTAACTCGTTTATCGTTTGCTTCCTTGTTGCACCTTTAACGTTTACTATTAAGCATTTAACGGACAAATTCGGTCCGAGTGATGACTAAGGGGAGGGAAATATTATGGTTACTAAAAGTCAAGTTAGAAAAAGAGCATTAGCAAAATATTTCCGTCAATTTAAAAACCCATTCGTTATTATTGCGGGAATTATATTATTCTTATATGCTTTAACTTTGATTTATGCAATTTATTGGGGTTTTGTTACTTCCATAAAAAAGGGCTTTGAATATAATACTGACAATAAATTCTTTTTCCCTAGAAAGGGTATTATGTTTGATAACTACGCAACGGCAGATACCGCAATGACAATGACTATAAACGGTATACCTTATAACGTTTTAAGATTATTCATTAAGCAATTCATTTTCGCTATAGGGCATACGCTTATTACGTCGCTTTCTACGTTTACCTGTGCGTACGTATGTAATAAATATAAGAACAAGTTTACCAAGTTTATGTACACTCTTGTTATTATTTTAATGATTACGCCTGTTCCAAGCAGTTTAGGTGCTACCATTAAGTTTAACATAATGCTTAATGTCTACGATAATCTTCCTATGATATTCTGGACGTGTATCGGTTTTAATACGGGTAACTTCCTTGTTTCTTATGCAGCGTTTACGGCGGTAAGTTGGAGTTATGCAGAATCCGCCTTTATAGACGGTGCGGAGCATTGGCAAGTTTATTTAACTATTATGTTACCGCTTGTTAAAGTTCCTATCACAATTCTTTGCGTTTTGGCTTTCGTTGGATTCTGGAATAACTACATGACGCCTTATATTTATTTGCCTCACTTCCCGACGATTTCCGTTGCATTGTTCGAATTCCAGCAAGCAACGTTAACCGAAACGAGTAACGTTCCTGTTCAAATGGCAGGTGCGATGTACGTTTGCTTACCTTGTGTTATCTTATTCTTATTGTTTAAGAATCAAATGGTAGGAAACTTGACCTTTGGAGGTTTAAAAGGTTAATTTATGAAAAAATTATTTATTTGTTTATTATTAGTTACAATTTGTGCTTTCTCTTCTATGGCTTTTGCTTGTGGAAGTGAAGACGCTAATGGTAGTGTTACCGTTTATGCTGAAGATACCGTTACGTGTAAAGTAGGTTCTAAAGTTAAAATTGCCGAATATGAAGGTAAAAATAAAGATACGGTTAAGTATTTTTACATTAACCCATACGGCGATTTAAAAGAAGTTAATATGGATTTAGGCTTATATTTTACCGCTACTATGGAAGGTAAATACGTTATAAGATATTTAATTAATGATAACTGGGAACTTTCTTTAAAAGATACGGTAGTTATTGCAAAGTAATTTTACGGTATTTTTATGAAAATTTATAAAAAAATATTTGTCGTTATGCTTTCTTTGGTTTTGTCCGTATCCTTTTTGGGTTGCGGTAAAACCGAAGAAACCGGCACAGACGATCCAATTATAGAAGAAAAGTTGTTAGATACTTACTTCGTTAAAGACGGTGTTTCTGAATATAAATTCGTATTGCCGTCTAAAAGCGAATATTCGGGGCAAATTGTTTATTCTGATAATTTGCTCAATTTTGCGTTTACGGAATTTCATGATTTAGTTAAAGAAATAACCGGTGCAGAAATCCAACTTATAGACGATTCTTCTATTATCGATTTTAATGGGAAATATATATCCGTCGGTCCTACCAAAATTTTTAAAAATGCCGGATTTTCTTTTGATGCAAATAAGTTAGGATTAGACGGTTTTATTTTAAAAACTAAAGGCGATGCGGTTATTATTAACGGCGGTAGTGATTACGGCAGTTTATACGGCGTTTATACCTTTTTGCAAAAAATGTTCGGCTTAGAGTTTTTCACTCCGGACTGCTATACTTTTAATAAAACCTTAAATCAAAAAATTTACGATTTTAATACTACGGATATCCCAGATATTCCGACTCGTGTTATAGGAAGATATTCTACTTGGTATAAAGATTTTAAGAGTATGTGCCGTATGAGATGCGTTAACGCCGAACAACGTATGTCTTATTTAGGACATGCTTTTATATATATTTTACCGCACGAAACTTATTATTCTTCTCACCCCGAATGGTATACTAGCGAGCAAAGTACTTGCTGGGATTGGCAACTTTGTATGACGAAGGAAGATTTAAAAGAAGAATTTACTAAAAACGTTATTGATTACGTTGAAACTAATCCTAATATTAACATTATTTCTTTAGGTCAAAACGATAACTGGAATTGTTGTTATTGTAGCGATTGTTTAAAGGAAATGAGTAATTACGGCGGAAGAAATAACGGCGGTGAAGCGGGTCTATATATAAAGTTTGCAAACGACGTTGTAACAAGCGTTATGGAGCACTTTAATAAAGAAGACCCAGAGCGAGCTAAACAACTTAAATTCTACATTTTTGCTTATTATTATACAGAACAAGCCCCTGTAAAAACGAAAGGAGATAAGTTTGTTCCTTATATTACGCCCGTAGACAATTTAGGTATATTCTATGCACCGCTTCGTTCTCACTCTTCGCACGCTTATTTAGACGAAACTAACACTATAAGTTCAAAAGCATTAAGTCAATGGAGAGAAATAGTTAAAGATATTTATGTTTGGGCATATTCCGTTGATTTTAGTGACTATTTTGTTCCGTTTAATTGTTACGGGTCTATTAAACAAAACATTGTAGACTACGTTTCGATGGGTGCGCAATTCGTCTTTGATCAAGGTAATTGTGGAAATCCTTGCTCGGATTTTGAAGAATTGAAAACCTATTTAATTTCAAAATTAATGTGGAACAGTAAATTAGATTTTGATTCTTTAGTTAAAAACTTTATGAAAGTCTATTACGGCGATGTTGCTTATAGTTACATATATAAATACTGGGATATTTTGAGAACGCATTTAGCATCACTTGAAAAAACGACCGGTTCGTATATGTTTTATTATAATAACAGAAGCGTATTTTTGACTCCTAGTAATATGCCAAAAGATTTAATTTTGTTCTTTAAAGGTATTTTCCAAGACGCTTTTAACGAACTTAAATCTATTGAAGACCAAAACTTATACAATTTATATAAGAGTAGGCTTGAAAAAGAATATCTTGAAGTTATCTATATGATGATGATTGTTAATCCGAGTTCCGGCAGTATTTCTTCTTACGCAAGAGAATTTGAAAGAATTTGCGATGAGTGGAATATTTACGCATTAAACGAAGGCGGAAGTTATAATATTAACAGTTTATTATCAAAGTTTAGGTAAAACATTATTATATATAAATATTTTCTTGTAGTTTACTTACAATAAAAAGGAGAGATGTATGAAAAAATTTACAAAATTATTGACAGTAATATTTTCAGTAATATTGTGTCTTGGCTCATTATCGCTTTTCGGATGCGGAGGTGATGATGAAGAAAAACTTTTAAAAACATATTTTGTTGAAAACGGTATTACGGAATATAAGGTTGTTATTCCTTCTTCCGAATACGTTCAATATGATTATAGAGAAACAGGTCATTTAGACCTTGCCGCAAGCGAAGTTAAAACCTTCTTAAAGGAAATAACCGGTGCAGATATCGAAATAATCGACGATACCGATATCACCGATTATAAAGGCAAATACCTATCTATAGGGCCTACTTCTATTTATAATCATAACAGTATTTCTGCAACAGAATCAGAACTCGGCAAAGACGGTTTTATTATTAAAACTTTTGGCGACGCAGTTGTTATTTGCGGTGGTACGGATAACGGAAGTTTATACGGTACTTATGAATTCTTGGCAAAAATGTTTAACTTAGAATTCTATACCGGTGAAGCATATTCTTACGATAAAAAAGTAAGTCAACAAATATATGATTTTAATACAAAGAGTATTCCGAGTATTCCTGCTCGTATTATCGGAGGACAATATACTTGGTACAGTACTCCTACAAATATGTCTCGTATGCGTGTTATTACCGCAGAAGAACGTATGTCTTACTTAGGTCACTCTTTCTTATATTATTTAAGACCTGCTAAATATTATGAAGATCACCCTGAATGGTATAATTATAATCCTAATGCGGCTTCTTTTATTGATGCAAACTGGCAACCATGCTTATCAAACGAGGGTGCAAGAGCAAAAATATTAGAAAACATTATATTAGATATAGAAGAAAAGCCATACGTTAACATTTTTTCTATCGGTCAAAACGACGGTGCGGGATATTGTACTTGCAATAAATGTATGGAAGAATATAAGAAATACGGCGGAGAGAATAAAGGTGGTATTTCAGGTCAATATCTTGAATTTGCAAACTGGGTTTCGAACGAAGTAGATTCTTATTTAGAAGTAACTAATCCCGAAAGACGTGATAAAATCGAATTCTGCATTTTTGCGTACGTATTCACCGAAGAAGCGCCTGTAAAAACAATTAAAAAAGGTGTTTATGAACCGTATATTAAGGCTAATGACAACGTAGGTGTTTTCGTTGCTCCTATAGGCTCGAATTCTTCTCACCCTTATACGGATATGACTACAAACGGTAGAAGTGCCGGAATGTTAGATAAATGGTCAAGTGTAACAAACAATTTCTATATGTGGGCATATAATTGTAGGTTTACCGATTACTTTGCTCCGTTTAACTGTTATGGATCTATTAAAGGCAATATTCAAGATATGGTAGATTTAGGTTGTAAATTCTATTTCAACCAAAACTACTGTGGAAATATAGTTTCGGATTTTGCCGAATTAAAAGACTATTTACACGCTAAATTGATGTGGGATTCTTCTCTTGATTATAACGAGTTAGTCGATAAATTTATGAACGGTTATTACGGTGAACTTGCCGCTCCTAAAATGAAGGAATATTTAGAAACCTTACGTACGCATTTGGCGTCTTTAGAAGCAAATGCATATTATGCAAGTTACGACGATGCAAATTCGTCTAATTGGCTTGACTCTATTAACTTCCCGAAAAAATTGCTTATTTATTTACAAAGCATTATGACTGACGCAGTAAATTCGATTAAGCCGTTAGAGACGACTAACCCCGAATTATACACAACGTATAGAAATAGAATAAATAAAGAATATATTGAACTTTACTATATGTTCCTAAGAATATATCCAGACGATTCTGCAAGTTCCAGAAGGGCAAGCGAATGCCTTAAAATTATGGACGATTTAGGCATTGCCGGAGGCTCTGAAGGAACAAATGCAAGTTTATTAACGTTCGTAAGCAGTTTTATAAAATAGATTACTCATTTATTACATAGGTAAATTATGAAAAAGATTATTACGTTAATTTTAACTGTTATTTTATTGCTTGGAACTATATCTTTTTCCGGCTGTGAAAATGATGATGGTAAAATGAGTGGAGAATATATTGTTAAAGACGGTAAGACGAATTATACGATAGTTATTCCGTCTAATCCGAGTCAGCAATTAGAATTTGCGGCAAGCGAGTTTAAAAATTTCGTTAAAGAATCAACCGGAGTTAATATTCCTGTCCTTACAGATGATAACGTTAGTGTTGATGACGGAAAGAAATATATTTCTATAGGCGAAACGAAATTACTTTCGGAAAATAAGATTTCAGTGCCCGACAATTTGGGTGAGGACGGATTTTCCGTTAAAACCGTAGATAAAAACGTTTATCTCTGCGGGGGTGCTGATACGGGCACGTCTTATGCGGTTTACGGATACTTAAAAAAACTTATTGATTTGGAAATTTATTCGCCTGATTGTTGGACGTTAAATCATACGGGAAAATTAGAATTAAGATATTATAACTTTATAGACATTCCGGACATTCCGACACGTGTTTTGGGTCATTACTTAACTTGGTATACGAGTATAGAGAATATGACACGTATGCGTGTTGTTAACGCAGAATCACGTATGTCGCATTTAGGACATTCGATTTATGCGTTTATGCCTACTGCGTCTTATTATTCGGCTCACCCCGATTGGTACAGTTCCAGTGCTAGCCAAGGTGGAGTTGCTGATTGGCAATTATGTTTAACAAGCGAAGGTGCTAAAATTCAACTTACTCAAAACGTTATAAATTATATTATTTCACATCCCGATATAGACATTATTTCACTTGCTCATAACGACGGGGACGGACATTGTACTTGTTCTAATTGTAGGGCAAAAT
Source organism: Christensenellaceae bacterium (assembly GCA_045643385.1). GTDB lineage: Bacteria > Bacillota > Clostridia > Christensenellales > Borkfalkiaceae > UBA1259. The sequence continues at coordinate 10,059 of JAZUKR010000064.1, forward strand.
ATAATCAATACGGTGCTTGGTCTGGCGTTTATATTGATTTTTGTAACGACGTTATAGAAAGAGTTTTAGGATACGTTGAAAGCGAACTTCCCGAAAGATATGATGATTTAAAATTCTTAATGTTTGCATATACTTTTACTATGGATGCACCGATTAAAAACGGAAATCCTACTATAAAGTGTCACGATAAATTAGGGGTTATGATTGCACCTGTAGGCGACCACGTATCACTTCCTTATACTGACGTAACGCAAACAAACGGGCTTTCTTATCAAGCTTTTAGGGATTGGCCTAAAGTTACTAACACTTTTTACATTTGGTCTTATTCTACGCATTACGGTGACTTTATGGAGCCTATGAATCCTTATAAATCTTTAAAAGAAAACGTAGAGTGGTACGTAAATCACGGTGTAGAAGTTGCGTTTGACGAAAGTACGCATAGTGATAAATATCCTAATTTCTATGCATTAAAAACTTACTTATATAGTAAAATGTATTGGGATTCGAGTTTAGACGTAGATACTTTAATTAAAAACTTTATTAACGCTTACTATGGACAATACGGCGGGAAATACATTCAAAAGTATTTTGATAAAATGCTTAATAAGTTAATCGAAAATCAAAACAATATGTCTTTATCTAATTGGGAAAGATATTCCTACGTAGCGGGACAACTTCCTACAAACGTTAAAGATTATATCTGGAAGAAGGATTTCTTGTTAGAATGTTATGAATTTTTCCAAGATGCGATTTATTATAATAAAGAACATTCCGACGACGTTAATTACGAAACGTATGAAAAAAGAATTAAATTCGAATCGTTAGACGTTTTGTATTTGCTTATTAATTTACACGGCGATACTTATCCTGAAAGCGAATTAAAGTCTTTACAGAAAAAATACGAAACCATCGCAACGGAAAATAAGATGGCAGGATATTATTCATAAAAGCGAAGCTTTCCTAAAAATGGGTATTGACAAAGTATTTAACGTATGATAAAATATTATTGGATATATGAGTTTATATAATAATAAAGTTTATAAATTCATAAATAAAAAGGTAATTGGCGTTATATAACGCTAAAAATAAAAAAGGAGAGATGTTATGAAAGACACAACAAGAAAAATACTATTAGTTTTATTGACATTAATAATGTCCTTAACGTTAGTGTTATTCGTAGGCTGTGGAGACGACAAACCCGAAGACAATCCACCCGAACAACATACTTGTTACGACAATAATGACGACGGCAAGTGTGACGTATGCGGTAAAGACGTTGAAGAAAAAATCGTTTTCCACGAAGTAACTTTCGATAGTCAAGGCGGTAGTGTAGTAAGATCTAAATCCGTTAAACACGGTAGATACTTAGACAGCGTTGGCGAACCGGAAAAAGACGGGTATTCGTTTATGTATTGGGAACTTGATGGTGAAGAATTCAATATAGACGAAACCAAGATTAATAGCGATATAACCTTAAGCGCTAAATGGGGTCCTTATCAAGGAAGACTCTTTATAAGCATTCCTAATTTTAGTGGTAAAGATTCACTTGCTATGCAATCATTAATCTTAAAAGATAAAGACGGCGGGGTATTAACTAATACCGACTATATTATCTTTAACGAAAATGATTTTATATTTAATCAAGTTGGCGAATACTATTTATATGACGGAGAAACCGAAGTTGGTCATTTTGAAATCGGCGAATTCTATTTTAGTAGAAAAGACTTTAACGGTCAAATTACCGACGGAATTTTCAATGCGGAAAATCCTGTAGACGGAACTGAAGGCGAAACCAAATTTATGGTTAAGATGGTAGGTACTTATTATCAACCTTCCTTCCATATGACTGACGAAGCGTTAGTAATATTAGAACAATACTTAAATGCTTCTAGTTCTAACTACGTAACCTTCCACGTTTTCAATAACCAATCTGAAAACGCAGGCGCAGGCGGAGACGCTGTACACTTAATCGTAGTAAGTGGTCAACAAACACTATATAACGTATATGGTGGGCATAACTATAACGTTAATAAAACGGAAGATCCTGATAACCCCGGTCACATGATAGGAGAAGGCTGGAACTCTTTAAGTTTCTTCTATAGTTCCGATATTACTGATATTTATTTGTGGTCAGAAAGTGACAGATATACCGAAGAATACGTTT
>JAZUKR010000065.1:0-7190 GCA_045643385.1 Christensenellaceae bacterium
CGAAATCTCTCAGGCAAAAGGACGGAGAAATTTTCTTTTTTTTCTGGGGGCTAATTTTGGCCTTTTTTTATTTTAAATTTTACTTTTTTTGGTGATAAAATGTGGGATTCGATAATTGATATTATTACAAAAGTTAATTCTTTTTTAAACGATTTAGTGTGGGGTTGGCCCGCCATTATTGCAATACTTTTTACGGGTATTTTACTTACAATCAGAACGAAGTGTTTACAGGCTCGTTATTTTAAGGAATCTTTTTTAACTACGATAGTTCCAACTATTAAGAGTTTAGGGGAAAAGAAGAGTAAAGATAAAATAAATTCCATATCTCAATTCGAAGCCTTTTCTACAGCGATTTCGGGGACGGTCGGAACGGGTAATATTATAGGCGTTTCAACGGCTATTATTTGCGGTGGCCCAGGGGCAGTATTTTGGATGTGGGTTTCTGCATTTTTCGGCATGGTCACAAATTATTCGGAAAACGTTTTGGGGTTATACTACAGAAAAAAAGATAAGAATGGAAATTTGTCCGGCGGTGCGTTTTACTATATAACGTACGGCATTAAGCTTAAATGGCTTGGTTATATTGCGGCGGTATTTTGCGTTATTGCAGCAATAGGTATGAGCGGAGTTCAAACGAATACTATTTCAAGCACTTGGTCTAATGCTTTATCTTCTTCTTTCGGAATAGAAAATTCCACTTTACTTAAATTTATAATAGGCGTAGCTATTGCAATATTTGCGGGAATTATAATTATAGGCGGAATTAAAAGAATAGGTAGAGTTGCTGCCATGCTCGTTCCTTTTATGTCTTTATTATTTATTGTTTTGGCATTAATTGTAATATTTATTAACGTAACGGCAATTCCTTCCGCTTTTGCATCTATTTTTAAATATGCTTTTAACTTTAAAGCGGCTGGCTCGGGGATTTTCGGTTACGGTATTATGACTGTTTTAAGATTCGGAATGAAGCGTGGAATATTTTCTAACGAAGCAGGTCTCGGCTCATCTGTTATTGCACACTCGGCTTCCGAAACGAGAGAGCCCGTTAAACAAGGCTTATGGGGAGTTTTTGAAATATTTTTCGACACTTTCGTTATTTGTACTTTAACCGCTTTAATGTTTTTAGTTTCTTTTGATTTGTCTTCGTTAACAGGTATAGAAGAAGGTGCCGAATTTGCATTAAAACTGTTTACGGATAATTTCGGCGATTTCGGTAAAATTTGTTTTTGTATAATTCTTCCGCTTTTTGCATTTACGACTTCTATAGCGTGGTCTTATTACGGGGAAAAGGCGACTGAGTTTTTATTTCAAGGTTTAAAAGAAAAAGGTCAAAAAATTGCCGTTTTAATATTTAAGATTTTATTCGTTCTTTTAATAGTTGCGTCTTCGGTTATAAATAGCACTCTCGTTTGGGATATTTCGGATACGTGTAACGGACTTATGGCACTTCCCAACTTAATTGCATTAATCTTTTTAAGCGGTAAAGTCGTTAAGATTACCAAAAACTATTTCGATAGGAAAAAGGGACTAAACGTTAAACCTATGCTTTCTGCATACGAAGACTTGAACGAAGAATTTAAAAAAGACTTAAAAAATTCCGACCAAGAATTACATTAATAGTAATAATACAAAATTTAAGTTATGAAAAACCGCCTAGATTTTTAGGCGGTTTTAAATTTTTAGAATTTCTTCAAATTTTGACTTTAAAATTTTATTTATTAAAATTATTTCGTCGGGATAAAGATGCCGTTGCCCGACTTCTATTTTTGCAACTGCACTTCTCGTTATATCGCAACCGTTTAACTGCAATCCTATGGCAAGTTCTTCTTGCGTCAAATTTGCTTTTTCACGCAAAAATCTTATGTTTAATCCCACTTGTTTTTCTATTTTTGAATTCATAATCCCCCGAGAGCTTGCACTTATTTAAGAACAAACACTTGACTTTATTATATGCTTATGTTAATATAAAAATGCACCTATATAGGTGCAAAAGGGAGAAATCTTATGAAAAAGAAACTTATAACAATTTTAACTTTATGTATTATTGCTATTGTATGTGCAATAGGGCTTGTTGCTTGTAATGGCGATGATAATGGAAGTGCTGATAATAGAGATAAGCAAATTGTTTCTGTTTATAATACGTACGTTGCTTATGCAGAAGAGAACGGGCAAACGCCACTAACTTACGAAGAGTGGTTAAATTCTATAAAAGGTAAAGACGGTATAAACGGCTTAAACGGTAAGGACGGACTTGGCGTTAAGTCGGTTGTGGTAAATAACGACGGGCATTTGATTATTACATATACGGATAATAATTCAGTTGATGCCGGTTTGGTTAAAGGTTCTAACGGTCAAAATGGACAAGCGGGGAAAGACGGAAAGGACGGAGCAGACGGATTAACCCCATATATCAAAGACGGATATTGGTGGATAGGCGAAACTAACACAAATGTTAAGGCGCAAGGTGTTGACGGCAAAGACGGACTTGACGGAAATACTTTTACAATAGAAATATCAAATGACGGCTATTGGGTAATCGGTGGTAATAAAACCAACGTTAAGGCACAAGGAGCCGACGGGAAAGACGGCGAAAATGGACAAGATGGAATTACGCCAACTATTTCGATTTCGGAAGACGGCTATTGGGTTATTAATAACGAAAAAACTTCCGTAAAAGCAGTTGGTGTTGACGGTAAAAACGGGCAAGCAGGAAAGGACGGCAACGACGGAGCAGACGGATTAACCCCATATATCAAAGACGGATATTGGTGGATAGGCGAAACTAATACAAACGTAAAAGCCGAAGGAACTGACGGGAAAGACGGTGCCGACGGTCAAGACGGCAAGGATGGAAAAGACGGCAAAGACGGAAATGACGGATTAACTCCGTATATTAAAGACGGTTATTGGTGGATAGGTGAAACTAATACAAATGTTAAGGCGCAAGGAACTGACGGAAAAGACGGTGCCGACGGTCAAGACGGCAAGGATGGAAAAGATGGACGAGAAATAAAGAGTGCTGAAATTGATAAAGACGGCAATTTAATTATAACTTATAAAGACGACACGACTGAAAATTTAGGTAAAATTAAAGACAATAGTAAATGCGAACACGAGTATAGTGATTATATAATAACCGAAATCGGCGATATAGGATATAGAAAGGAATACTACTGTAAAAAGTGCCACGAAGAAAAGAGTGAATTATATATCTATACCGATGGCATAGAATATGCATTAAGTGAAGACGGTGAAAGTGCATACGTTAAATCAATCGGCACTGCAACCGATAAAGAAATTGTTTTAAGAAATACATATCAAGGCAAACCTGTAACGAACATAGAGTATAAAGCATTTTTGGGTTGTGAAAATATTACAAAAATTACTATATGGGATAGTATTACTAAAATTAAGCATGACGCCTTTTACGGTTGTGATAATCTAGTTGATGTTAATTACTTAGGGACAATAGATAGTTGGTGTGAAATTGTAGGTTTGCTTGGATTGATGAATTATGGTACAAATTATGTAATTGATGGGGCACAGACGTATGGCATGGAGAGGAATTTATATATAAATGGAGAATTGATATCGGATATAGAAATTACGACAGCAAAAAAAATAGAATATTGTGCTTTTAACGGATGTAAAAATTTAAAGAGTGTTATAATCGGCGATTCAGTAACGGAAATTGGCAGTCAGGCATTTAAATATTGCTGTTCGCTTACAGAAGTTGTAATGGGAAGTAATATAACAAATATAGGGCAGGAAGCGTTCCGTGATTGTGATTCATTAAAAAGTATAGAAATACCTAATGGGCTAACGGTTATTGAAGATAGCACTTTTCACTCTTGTAATTCGCCTACAGATATTTCAATGGGGGAAAATATAACATATATAGGGAATTTTGCGTTTGACGGCTGTTACTCATTAAAAAGTATAGAAATACCTAACAGTGTAACGGATATAAGAAGTCATGCGTTTGCTTATTGCAGTAATTTAAAAAGTGTAGAAATTCCAAATAGTGTAACGTATATTGGAAGCCATGTGTTTTATTGTTGTGCTTCATTAACAAATATAGTAATTCCAAACAGTATAACGAGTATTGAAAGCTATGAGTTTGGTTTTTGTTCAAGTTTAAAAAATATAGAAATACCAAATAGTATAACAAGTATAGGGAATTCTGCTTTTCATCAATGCCGTTCTCTTGAAAAGGTGAATTATTTAGGTAATATAGATGAATGGGTAAAAATAGATTTTGGCGGTTTCAATGCAAATCCTTTAATGGATAGCAGTGCAAGATTATATATCAATAATGAACCAGTAACAAAAGTAGATTTAACTATAGCGACAACAATAAAAGCATATGCTTTTTACAAATGTGATTCAATTACAAGCATAACGATAGGTAAACAAGTAGAAAGCATAAGTGCTCACATTACTAGTTTAGAAGAAATAAAATATGACGGAACTATAGTTGAATGGAGTTTGATAGAAAAGGATGAGAATTGGTGGTATAACGATAAATCAATTACTATTCACTGCGCCGACGGAGATATAACGCTAAAAAAATAAAAAAGGGAGAAGAAAGAAATGGATGAAAACCTTAAAGATATTATTAAATTAAGTATAGAAATTTTCTTTGATAAAATTGAAAAGACAATAAAAAAAGTAAGAAGTAAAAATGCAATTTATCTTCACAGTATTGATAATATAAATTTTTATGATGTAAGTGATAAAAGAATAATCTATTATGATTCAAAATCAAAAATTAGTTATAAGAATTTTAACGAAATATTTCCAAAAAGATATGATACTGCAATAGGAGAAGGGTTATACGCTTTAAATTTTAACAGTGAAAATTTAGTATTTAAGTTCAAAATCCTAAACAAAACATGTGATGATGTTTTAATTGAGTTAGATAATGTTATAGAAGAAATAAGAATCAATGAAAATAAAGAGCTTTATTGTGTTATTAACAAGGATTGTTTGAATTGTGATTGTTTTTGTATAAGATTAAATTATTTTTTTTCTAAAAAAGGTAAAGTTAAAACAATAAACTATGTGGTTAATTTTACAAAAAATAATATATATAATGTAGATGATTATTATGAGATAATAAATTAAATTATATTAAATTTTGTGATGCCATACGTTTAAGATATTTACGGTACCATAATTACTCAAAAGAGGTACGAGCCAAAAGTGGAAAGACGGGCATTTAGACGTAGGCAAATAAGTTGCATCTTTCGTCGGATTTTCCCCATGGTTAACCCCAAATTTTTGGCATTGCAAGTCTTTGAAGGAATAATAAAGTTAAAAAAACATAAAGCCGTCGCTGTAAGCGACGGCCTTAATTTTTTATCTAATTATAATTTGTTGTTTTCTAAATATAAGGTTAAATTTTCTAATGCTGTTTTATTATTTTCATCAAAAAATATCTTATTAAAACAACCGTAAATAAGTGGGTTTATTTCTAAATCTTTTTCCATGCTTCTAACGTCCGTTTTAAATCCAAAGCACCTTTTATTAAGAGTGTATGCTATTCCTAATTCAACACAAGCGCCTTCATCCGGAACTCTGCCGTCTAAAATCATAAAAAACACGTCTGCATTTTTTATTTCGCTCGTATCTTTATCAAAAATCATTTTAGATTTTTCTTTTTCGGTTTTATTAATCATTTTAGAAGCGTCTAATCCGTCCCTTTGCGGTAAAAATACAGAATAACCTTTTTTTTCTAATAAACTGCAAAGTTTTAAATTAAATTCTTTTTCCGCTTGGCAAAAAAGCGGTCCCGCAAAATAAATTCTTATCATAAAACTACCTTGTAGGTCATTTTATCACAATTAAAAAATTATTGCAATAAAAATTGAAACTGTTATTATTATATTTGCTTTATAATATATGTTATGATATTATAAAAAAAAGGACAACATATGCAAAAAATATACTACTTAAATACGGAAGTTTTAAACGACCAAAAAATCTATTTAGAAAATTATTCAAAAGTTTCTTTATATAGAAAAGAAAAGATAGACGGTTTAGCTTGTAAAAAAGATAAAAATTTATGTTTGGGAGCAGGAATTTTAACTAAACTCGCTTTTAAAGAACTAAATATAGACGAAGATAAAATCAAGTTTTATGTTAACGAATACGGAAAGCCGTATATTGAAAGCGAAAACTTTTATTTTAATATAGCGCACTCGGGTGATTACGCAGTTTTAGGAATAGCATCAAACGAGATAGGTATAGATATAGAAAAAAACACGGATATAAATTTAGACGTTGCAAAAAGATTTTTTTCTGAAGAAGAATATGAAATTATAACTTCTTATAAAGACAAAAAAGAGCAAGAAAAAATATTTTTAACTTTTTGGGCAATAAAAGAAAGTTACGCTAAATGTTTAGGAATGGGATTAAAAATTCCTTTTAACAAAATAAAGATTAATTATAACGCTAAAACCGTAAAAGCCGAAGGGCAAGAAGAGTTAAAGTTTAGCGAGATAAAGATTTTAGAAAATTACAGTTGTTTTGTTTGCGCTAAAGAAATAGAAAATTCAATAGAAATTAAAAAAATCAAACTTTAATATTGATATAAATAAAATATAGTGATATAATAAAAAAAAGGAGAAAAAATGATTAAAAAATACGAGATATTAAAACAGTTAGAAGAAGAAAAAATCGTTGCGATAGTAAGAGTAGACGATGAGAGTAAAGCGGGTAAATGTTTCGACGCATTATATAATGGCGGAATAAAAATAATAGAAATGACGTTTACTGTTCCTTATGCACATACGACTTTAGAAAGTTTAACAAAAAAATATAAAGGTAAAATGACTATAGGTGCAGGTAGTGTATTAGATTCCGAAACTTGTAGAATTGCCATATTAAGCGGTGCTGAGTTTATAGTAAGTCCGTCTTTTAGTAGTGAAGTCGCTAAAACGTGTAACAGATATTCAATTCCGTATTTATGCGGAATTAATTCTCCCACAGAAGCAGTTTTTGCTTTAGAATGCGGAGTAGACGTTTGTAAACTATATCCTGCTAATAACTTTACCACAAGCGTTATAAAAGATTATAAAGGACCGCTTCCCAACATAAATATAATGCCTACGGGTGGATTAAATCAAAACAATATTGCCGACTGGATAAAAGCGGGTGCTTTTGCTTGCGGTGTCAAGTCGGATCAT
>JAZUKR010000066.1:0-1829 GCA_045643385.1 Christensenellaceae bacterium
CCGAAGATAAAAATTTAAAATAGTCTTTAACCGCCGTTTCTTTTTCGGTTAAAATTCTCTCCGATATAGCGAGTGCGCTAATAATACCCGTGGCGTATTTATAAACGTAAAACGCACGATAAAAATGCGGGATTCTTGCCCATTCGTATTTTATGTTTTCGTCAGATTTAATTGAACGCCCGTAATATTTTTTATTTAATTCCAAATATTTTTCAGAACAACTGTCAACCGTTAAAGGAATTCCCTTTTCGATTTGCTCGTGAGAAAACTCTTCAAATTCGGCAAATTGCGTTTGCCTAAATAAAGTCGTTCGTATCATTTCCAAAATATATGATAGAATATATTTTTTAAGTTTAACGTCCGTTGCGGTTTTTAATAAATATTTAGCAAGCAAAACTTCGTTAACCGTGCTTGCGACTTCGGCAACGAAAATTTTATAGTCCGCTTTTGCGTGCGGTTGATTTTTATTAGAAAAATACGAGTGAATACTATGCCCCATTTCGTGAGCGATAGTAAAGACGTCGTGCGTGGTTTTTTGATAGTTTAACAAAACGAACGGGTGCGTATCGAATACGGCAACCGAATATGCACCGCTTCTTTTACCTTTAGTTTCGTAAACGGAAAGCCAACGCTCTTCGTATGCTTTTTTGAGTAAATTTTGATATTCCTTTCCTAACGGAGATAAACCTTCTATAACTAATTCGTACGCCTTATCGTAATCTAACTTTAAGTCTTTATTAGCCGTTACGGGAACGTAAATATCGTACATATGCATAGTAGATAGATTTAAGGCTTTCTTTTTTGCGGAAATATACTTGTGCAAAGTAGGAAGCGCCTTATTAACGGAAGAAATTAAATTTTTATATACAACGGGGTTTACGTCTTCATTATTTAATGCCGCCTTTAATGAACCGTCGTATTTTCTCGCTTTTGCGATAAACACGTCTTTTTTAACACTGTTTATATAGGTCATAGCGATCGTATTTATTAAAGAAACGTAAGCTTCGTAATAAGAGTTAAACGCTTTTTTTCTTAGATTTCTGTCTTGATCTTGAAGATACACGCTAAAAGTGCCGTGACTTAAAGGATAACTTTTACCCTTATACTTAAAGTTTTTAAGAGGCAAATCTGCGTCGTCTATCTTACTGAAAATTTCATGAAAACCGTCGAATACTTCGCCCGTTCCCGCTAAAAGTTGCTCTTCGCTATAAGATAATACGTGCTTTTTGTCTTTTAAAACGCATTTAAGACTATAGTCGTAATCGCTTAAATCTTTATCTAAAATATAATCTTTTAATACTCTCTCTTTTAAAGAAGTAAGTTCGGGAGTAACGAACGACACTTCGGTATCGTACTTAACTATTAAAGACATAGTTTTAGAATTTAATGCGTCATATTCGCTGTTTCTGGCGTCCGTATCTTTAAGCATCATTGCGTAAACGGAAAGTTTTTCTATTATTCTCGTAACCGAATCTATCTTTTTCATACAAGATAAAAATTCTTTCTTTTCGCCGAGTTTTCCTTTATACATAGAAAAATCGAGTTCTTTAGATACTTTATCGTAATCTTTATTAAATTCGTCGATATTTAAATATATATCTTCTATCGCCCAATCGTATTTATTTGTCATATTTCTCCTAAAATTAATTTTTATTACTGTGAATAGGTGCAGGAATTCTTCCCCCACGGGAAATCATTTCAAAACAACTGTTTTTATTAACCGACATAATAGGTGCGCTACCTAAAAGACCGCCGAATTCAACGCTTTCTCCTTCCTTCTTATTAGGAACGGGTATAACCCTTACAGCCGTCGTTTTGTTATTTATCAT
>JAZUKR010000067.1:0-2906 GCA_045643385.1 Christensenellaceae bacterium
CCTATCGCTTAGGAGGCGATCGCTCTATCCAGCTGAGCTATAGCCACATATGGTTATTTTGGTTGTATTTATATAAATGGTGACTTTTTGGTGACTTTGTATTGTTTTGGCATTTGTTAATGGTTATAAACTATCGGTAAAATGGGCGATTTAGCGCACTTTTATTATGTTCAAGTCGATACTTAGGAGGGCCCTATTATATCCATTTAACTACGGAAGCAAATATTTAATTGAAACTTAATTAAATGGATAGAATAGGGACTATTTTGCCGAGCAACGATAGTTGCGACGCCGTCGGGAAGGGACCCGACATATCCATTTAACTACGGAAGCAAATATTTAATTGAAAAAACTTTTAATTAAAAGTTTATTAATCTTTCAATATTTTGTATTTTACTACATTTTTTTTATTTAGTCAATTACTGTTAAATAACTATTCAAGTATATATAATTTTTTTTAGGATAAAATCATATTAAAAAAAGTAACCCATACTTTATTAATTACATAAATTGTTAGTGGGATTACTTTTTACTTTGGAGACGGTATGATTAAAAGAGGAGAATTATATTACGCAGATTTAAGCCCTGTTATAGGAAGTGAGCAAGGTGGCGTTAGACCTATATTAATAGTACAAAACGATACGGGAAATAAATATAGCCCCACCATTATTGCCGCCGCCGTTACTAGCAGTTTAACAAAAGCAAAACTTCCTACCCATATTGAAATTAGCGAAGGTGAATTCGGACTATCTAAAAATTCGGTCATTTTATTAGAGCAGATTAGAACTTTAGATAAAAAAAGGCTTAAAGAAAGAATCGGCGAACTCTCTCCTTTTACAATGCAAAAAGTAAATACTGCGCTTTTAATAAGTTTAGGTTTTAACAACTTATTAAAAGACAGCGGTTAAACTTAATTATTATTAATATTTATTGCGTTTTCTTTTTTATATCTTTCCACGGCTTTTATATATTTTTCAGAAAGGGTTAACGTATACCTTTGCTTTTCTTCGTAACTCAATTTATTATATTCTTCTTCGTCAGTAAGTCTCCCTATTGCGTTAGATACTTCCCCTTCTTCGTCTAAAATCTTTTTTACCTTCAAATAAAACTCTTCGTCGCTTTTATCGTTATTTTTAAAACTCTCTATTACTTTTTGAGAATAGTATTCTTTAACTTTCGACGTGGAAATTCCTTCTTCTTCGGCACGTTTTATTTCAATATACAAATTATCGTGATACTCTTTCCAAAATCCGCTTTTTAATCTTTTCTTTGCTTCTTTAGCGTATTCCTTTAACGTTTTCTGTTTTTCCACTTTATGCTCCTTTACTCTTTTTTTCGACATTTTTTTACATCTTTTGCAAGTAATAAAAAAACCTACCGAATTTATCTTCGGTAGGTAATTTTTAACCTTTTATGCTTCTTTTTCTTGCTGCTTCAGATTTCTTTTTACGTTTAATCGAAGGACTTTCGTAAAATTCTTTTTTACGTAAATCACCGATAATTCCGTCCCTAGAACATTTACGTTTAAAACGTCTTAAAGCGCTGTCAAGGTTTTCGTTTTCACCAACTCTTACCGTACTCATTTTTTTCACACTCCTTTGTCCTATGACGATTTTTATTACTTAAGCATAAATAAGTATACTTTATGCCCCAAATTTTGTCAAACGTTTTTTACGCCTTTTTATATTTATTTATTTTTATTTTCTTTTTTTTCCGTATACTATATTTAATGAAAAAATTAAAATTTCTTTTTGTTATAATTATTGCATTTACTCTGTTTTTATTTAACGCTTTTAACGTTAATACTACTTATGCACAAATGCCCTATTATAACCTTTCACCAAAAAATATTACTTTAAGGTCGAGTTTTACAACGGAGTTTACTAACTCTACTTTAGAAAGAAAACACAATATTAAACTCGCATCTAAAAAAATAAACAAATACTTTCTTGACGTGGGAGCGGAATTTTCTTTCAATAAAACGGTTGGATTAAGAACTTTAGAAAACGGGTTTTTAGAGGCAAAAATAATCTCTAACGGAAAATTTACGAACGGAGTCGGCGGTGGCGTTTGCCAAGTTTCTACAACGCTTTATAATGCCGTGCTTTTAGCAGACCTAAAAATAACCGAATTTCACCCGCACAGTTTACCCGTTTCTTACGTTCTACCTTCTTTTGACGCTATGGTTAATTCTTATACCGCAGATTTAAGATTTATAAATAACACTAAAAACCCCATAATTATTTATACGTTCTGCTCAGAAAAGTCTTTAACCGTTAAAATTTTCGGTGAGCAAAAAGATTATTTAATAGAAAGAGAAAGCGTAATAAAAGAAAAGGTTTTAAACACGGAAACCGAATACGTTTTAGACGTTAATGACGAGTATAACTTAGAAAAAGGCGAAGAAAAAATAATTTCTTATGGAAGTAACGGTCTAAAAAGTCAAGGATATATCATAAAAAGGAAAAACGGAAAAATAATTTCTAAAAAATTAATAAGAAACGATTTTTATAAACCGACTAAAAAAATTATAGCCACAACAAACGTCGAAAAAATAAACAATTAATTTAATTAAAATAAAATAAATATATTAAAAACTTTGACAAATTATTATTTTTATGTTAACATAACTTACGCTATAGTTTTGCGTAAGTTTTTTATTGCTAATAGAATCCATTTTATCATTTAATAAAAACTTGATAATTTGGAGAAATACCCAAGAGGCTCAAGGCGACCCCGCCCTCGTGCCCTTTGGCACTCACGGACTTTGGTTACAAACAGTCCACAGGACTGTTTGCTTAACACGTCGTCCCCCTGCTTCGGGATACTCCCTTAGCGGGTAGCGATAATAAAAATTAATATTTAATAAATAAAACTTGATAATTTGGAGAAATACCCAAGAGGCT
>JAZUKR010000068.1:0-2775 GCA_045643385.1 Christensenellaceae bacterium
AAAATCATAAGACGTATCATATAATAACCTACGGTTGTCAAATGAATATTCACGAGTCGGAAAAGATTGCCGGTATTTTAGCAGACCTTGGCTATTCTAAAACCGATGACGTAAAATTAGCCGACATTATCGTCTTTAATACTTGCTGTATTAGAGAAAATGCCGAACAACGTGCGGAAGGCAATATAGGAGCATTAAAATCTTTAAAAAAGAATAATAAAAATCTAATTGTCGCCGTTGGTGGATGCATGACGCAACAAAACGGTTATGCAGAAAAATTACATAAAGAGTTTCCTTTTATAGATATAATTTTCGGCACTCATAATTTAGAAGATTTTAAAAATTTATTAAATAAAAGGATTTTATTAAATAAAACTATAATTTCCATCTGCGAAAAAGAAGGAAAAATATTAGAGGGCACTCCAAAGCTTAGAACGAGTTATCCTAATGCTTGGGTTAACATTATGTATGGTTGTAATAACTTTTGTACGTATTGTATAGTCCCATACGTTAGAGGAAGAGAAAGAAGTAGAAAAATTGAAGACATCTATATGGAGTGTGAAAAACTTATTAAAGAGGGATATAAAGAAATAACTCTTTTAGGTCAAAACGTAAATTCTTACGGAAAAGATTTAGGTTTAACTTTCCCAGAACTTTTAGATAAAATTGCTAAAATAGAAGGGAAGTTTAGGCTTAGATTTATGACAAATCACCCAAAAGATCTTTCTTATGAACTAGTTAACGTTATTAAAAACAACGATAAAATTTGTAAATCTATTCATCTTCCAATTCAGTCTGGCTCTAATAAAATCTTAAAACTTATGAATAGGCATTATACAAGCGAAGAATATTTAGAAAAAGTGGATTTCTTAAAAAAAGAAATACCAGATATTGCTATAACAACCGATATAATGGTTGGTTTTCCTTTTGAAGACGAAAGTGACTTTTTAGATACGTTTGATATTATGAATAAAGTAAAATATTCTGGTGCGTTTACTTTTATTTATTCAAAAAGAACAGGCACTCCTGCCGCTAAAATGGACGGGCAAATAGATGAAAAAGTTTCGCAAAAACGCATTATGAAACTCATTGCGCTTCAAAACAAAACTAACAGGGAGTATTCAAAAACTTACTTAAATAAAACTATTGAAATACTTTGCGAAGGATTTGACGATAAAAAGAAAATGTATTTAGGTAGAGACGAATTTGGTCGTATGGCTTATTTTAAAAGCGATAAAAATATTATAGGGGATTTTGTCGACGTAAAAATTATAAAAACGGGCGGAATGTCCTTAATAGGGGAAATTGTTTAGAGGGGTAAATTATGGCTTCACCAATGATGCAACATTATAGAGATCTAAAAAAGAAATATCCTGACTGTATTATTTTTTACAGGTTAGGTGATTTTTACGAGATGTTTGATGAAGATGCCGTTAAGGGGTCTAATATTTTAGAATTAACATTAACGGGGAAAAACTGTGGTGATAACGAAAGAGCGCCTATGTGCGGAGTTCCTTATCATGCTGCAGACGTTTATATACAAAAATTACTAGCTGCAGGTGAAAAAGTTGCTATTTGCGAACAATTAACCGAGCCTACTAAAGGAAAAGAATTAGTAGAAAGAGACGTAGTAAGAATAGTAACTGCCGGAACAATAACGAACGACGATTTAATAGACGGTAAAAAAAATAATTTTATTGCTTCAGTATATATACAAAAAAACTTATATTCTGTTTCTTGGGCAGATATAACTACGGGTGAATTTTTTACAAAAAGTCTTAATGCCGAAAACGGATTATCTTCTATTATGGATTTACTTGTAAGAATTAGCCCCGCCGAGATTATTTCTAATTCTATTTCTTATAATTTACTTAATAAATGCCCCCTTGTAATTCACGGCATTTTACCGCAAATTAATCAATATTTAGACAGTGAGTTTGAAATTAATAACGCAACCGATACTTTGCTTAAACAATTTAACGTTAATAATTTATCTTCTTATAAAATAGATAAAATTAACGAATGTATTTCGTCTGCCGGTGCTTTGATCGCATATTTATGCGAAACGCAAAAAACAATTTTAAAAATAATTAACGGCATTAAACTTGAAAAAGACGGTGAATTTATGTTTTTAGATTCTAACGTTATAAGAAATTTAGAGCTTATAAAAACTCAAAAAGACGGTAAAACGTACGGAACTCTTTTATGGCTTTTAGATAAAACAAAAACGGGCATGGGCGCAAGGAAATTGCAAAATTATATTTTGACGCCATTATTTAATAAGGATCTAATTAACGAAAGACTTAATGCTGTTGAATGTTTGTATAACAGTATTTTAATCCGCTCTGAACTTACTTCGCTTTTATCTAACGTTAAAGATTTAGGACGTTTATCGGGTAAAATATCAAATGATATAGTTACTCCTAAAGATTGTTTATCTTTATGTGAATCCTTAGAAATTTTGCCGAATATTAAATTTAAATTGTCGGGGCTTAATTCTAAACTTTTACTTAATATATTTAACTCTATAAAAGATTTTTCCGAAATATCTAAATTATTAAAAGACGCAATTGATCCTAATTGTCATTTATCACCAAAAGACGGAGACGTTATTAAAGAAGGCTTTAAAAAAGAACTTGACGATATAAAATCTTTACGCAAAAATAGCAAAAACTATATAGCAAATATTGAAACACGTGAGCGTGAAGCAACGGGCATTAAAACGTTAAAAATAGGTTATAATAGGGTTTTTGGCTATTATATAGAAATAACGAA
>JAZUKR010000069.1:0-4354 GCA_045643385.1 Christensenellaceae bacterium
TAGCGTAGTTGAAAAGAGTATAGCGATAGATTATTTTTTATAAATAAAGGTAATTTATTGCCTTCTTTTTGTTTGCGAGTATGGCGGAACTGGCAGTCGCTCAGGCCTCAGAAACCTGTGGGCAACCGTGTGAGTTCAAATCTCACTATTCGCACCAAGGTCTAATATTAAAAAATAAAAACAGATATTTAATTATAAGTACGGTATAATTTCGTTTTTCACGATAAGCCGATTTGTATTAGGAGATTTTATGGAACAAGAAGTATTTAAAAAAATAAGAAAATTGCAAATAAGAGCCGATATATTATTTATAATATTCGTTTTATCGTTTATTGCCGTTCCCGTTTTGTTTTTTACAGTAGACGAATACGGTTTTATAGCGGTAGGCTCGCTTGTTGCGTCTATTTTCTTTTTTATAAAATCGTTAAAAAAGTATACTTTAACTTATAAAAAAGAAGTGGTCAACGTAATAATTAAAGAATGCGACTTTATAGACGATTTAACTTATAATTACGATTTGGGATTAAACGGAGAAGTAGTAAACGAAGCAAACGCTGTTTTGTTCGGCGAAAGATTTACTTCTAACGATTTTATAACGGGTGAATACGAAAAAATTAAATTTGCGCAAAGCGATATTTCTATAGAATCTAACGGTAGAAATAATACCACGTATTTTAGGGGTAGATGGCTTATCGTTGATTTTGAAAAAGAATTTAACGTTAATATGATAATCTATTCTAAAAATTTTTGGTCGGCAATAAAAAGAAACGACTTAACGAGAATAAGACAAAACTTTGTTTTAAATACAGAGTTTAACGGCAAAACTTTTACGGACGATTTTTATATTTATGCCGATAACGAAATAGAAGGAACAAAGATATTAAATTCCGTTTTTCAAAAATCCGTATTCGATTTAAAAGCAAAACTTCATGCACCTATTATTATGGTATTTAAAGGTAACAGACTTCACGTTGGGGTTATGAATAATAAAGACGCATTTGAACCTGCGTTATTTACTAAGATAGGTTACGAAAAAGAAAAAGAGAGAATGAATAAAGACCTAAAAGTAATAACCGATATTATAGACGTTATAAATAAAAGCGTTACGTAATAAAAATATAGTTACTACATAGACTAGTAAAATTATTGACATTTTTTGTTTTTTAATATAAAATAAAATAGAAATAAAGATTTATTGCGAGAAATATTATGAAGAATTTTAAATTAAAAACAGTTATTAATTTTGGCACGAATGCATTATCGAGATTAAGCGAATTAGGTTGTAAAAAAGCGTTTATCGTAACCGATCCGTTTATTGTTTCGAGTGGCATGATAAATTATGTTTTAGACCCGTTAAAGGAAGCGGGAGTTTCGCATAAAATTTACAGTAACGTTGTTCCAAATCCGCCTATTGAAAGTGTTATTGAAGGGGTTAAGGAACTTTCTACGTTTAAGTCCGAATTTATTATTGCAGTAGGCGGTGGTTCTGCTATAGATACGGCTAAAGCAATAATTTATTTTTCAGATAAAATAGAAAAAGGTTATTTACCTAAATTAGTTTGTATTCCAACTACTTCGGGAACGGGAAGCGAAGTTACGTCTTTTGCCGTTTTGTCCGACCATAAAAACAATAGAAAAATTCCGCTAGTAAGCGAAAAAATGATGCCTGACGAAGCGATACTCGACGAAATTTTAGTTAAAAGCGTTCCAAAAAGCGTAGTTGCAGATACCGGTATGGACGTTTTTACTCACGCAATTGAAGCATACGTTAGTAAAAACAATAATGAATTCTCGGGTGCATTAGCAGAAAAATCCGTAGAAATTTGCGGTAACTTTTTATTGCATTCTTATAAAGGCGATATGCCCAAAGCAAAAAGAAAAATGCATATTGCATCTTGCCTTGCCGGAATTGCGTTTAATTCGGCGTCGCTTGGATTAAATCACGGTATGGCGCATCAACTCGGCGCACAGTTTAACGTTCCGCACGGGAGAGCAAATGCAATTTTATTGCCGTATATTATAGATTATAATACAGAGCCCGAACTTTCCGGCGACACTACGACAAGTAGATGTTTAACAAAGTATTGTAATATGGCAAGGGTACTTGGTATTCATACAACGTCAGAGAGAATTACTATTAAATCTTTTATGAGTTATTTGCAAGACGTTATGCAAGAAATGCAAATGCCGTTAAAAGTTTCTGATATAAAAGAAATTAATAAAGAAGATTACTTTAGTAAATTAGACGAGATGGCGGAAGCCGCTTTAAAAGATACGTGTACTGCAACAAATCCGAGAGTACCTACTAAAGAAGATGTAATAAAATTATATAAAATGATTTGGTAAAATAAAAAATAAAAAAACATTGAAAAATAATTGACAGTATAAAAAAAATATTGTATTATTATAGCATAAATCAAAAGAGGAGTGGCTAAAGGCCGTTTAGTTATTATGGAAGTTTTAACACAAAACGTTATGATGCGAATGTTAAAATCCCGAGCTATTAAGCGTGGGCTTTTTGCCATTCAATTTTAGGCTAAAAACTCAGTTTAACGCTCGGGATTAAATCCACGAGCGTTTTTTTATGGAGAAAGTAATGAGTGAAGAAATTTTTAAAGTAAGTAATTTATCAAAATCTTATCACTGTAAAGATAAAGACGTAGATGCAGTAAAAAACGTTAGTTTATCTGTCAAAAAGGGTGAAATTTTTGGGATAATAGGTTATTCGGGTGCAGGCAAGTCTTCGCTGGTCAGATGTTTAAACTTATTAGAAAAACCCGATTTTGGCGATATAACTTTTAACGGAATAGAAATTGCCAAAACGATAGAAACGGAAAAAGGTCCTATAATTAAGTTAATAAAAGAAAAAGAACTTAAAAATATCAGAAAAAGTATAGGAATGATTTTCCAACACTTTAATCTTTTTGACAGAAGTACTGTTTTTGAAAACGTTTTGTATCCTATAAAGTACTCAAAATTATCTAAAAAAGAGAAGATAGAAAGGGTTAATAAATTATTAGACCTTGTCGATTTAAGAGAGAAGGCTAATACGTATCCTTCGCAATTATCGGGCGGTCAAAAGCAAAGAGTAGCAATAGCGAGAGCGCTTGCAAATAATCCTTCCGTATTATTATCGGACGAAGCGACTTCGGCACTTGATCCGGACGCAACGGAATCAGTTTTGTCTTTGCTAAAAAAAATAAACCGTGAACTCGGCTTAACTATAATTTTAATAACTCACGAAATGGCAGTTGTTAAAGAAATTTGCCATAGAGTATTAGTTATGGAAAACTGCAAAATGGTAGAAGAAGGAGACGTTTATTCGGTATTTGCAAATCCCAAAAAAGCGATTACCAAAAAATTCGTTTTAAGTTCTTCACCGCTTAATAAGATAGAAAAATTGAAAAGCATTAATTCTCCGTTATTAAAATGCGGTGATAATGCTAAACTTGTTAAAATGACTTTCGGAAAAGAATGCGTAGGCGATGCGTTTATTTCAAAAGTTTCCGTTGATTATAACGTAAAGGTTAATATTATTTTAGCCAACGTAGACGTTTTAAAAGGCGACGTTTTGGGTTCAATAGTGGCAATAATAGACGGAGAGACAAAAGATATTGAAAAAGCACTCGCATTTTTCAAAGAAAATAAAGTAAAAGTGGAGTTTATATAATATGCAAGAATTTTTTAAATCGTTATTTCCAAATGTAGTTACATACGAAAGTATGTTTTGGGAAAATTGTTTGGCAACTTTAGAAATGTTTATATTTTCTGGCATTATATCCTTTGTTCTCGGCCTATTTTTCGGAGTATTGCTTACCATTTTTAAAAAGGACGGAATAAAACAAAATCTTATTGTTTACAGAATTTTGGACGTAATAATTAACGTTTTCCGTTCGGTGCCTTTTATTATATTAATAGTATTTTTAATCCCCGTAACGAGATTATTGGTCGGTTCCGCTATAGGGGTTACCGGTGCAATTTTTCCTTTAATCGTAGGAACTGTTCCGTTTTTTGCAAGACAAGTAGAAACGGCACTCGCTAACGTAGATAACGGTAAAGTGGAAGCCGCAAGAAGTATGGGAAGCGGACTTATAGGTATTATTTTTAGAGTTTACTTAAAAGAAGCCGTACCGGAACTTATTAGAGTAACAACTATAACCGCAATAAGTTTAGTCGGTTTGACGGCGATGGCAGGTGCCGTAGGCGCAGGTGGACTCGGTGATTTTGCCATAAACTATGGGCAAGGATTAAACCACTATGATATAGTATGGGCTTGCGTAATAATTCTTTTGGTTTTTGTAAGTTTAATTCAAGTTATAGGTTCAGTACTAGCAAGAAAAACAACAAATAGAAA
>JAZUKR010000070.1:0-5696 GCA_045643385.1 Christensenellaceae bacterium
CGTTACGGATATAAACGGAGATCCTGTCGACCTTAATAACGAAGAAGGGGATTACTGGAACGCTTTATATTACACAAAAACTACCGAGATCGGCTCACCGCTTATGCAAAATGACGATGAAGAGTGTTTTGCCATAACGGATTACATGGAAGGTCCTAATAAGTCTATGCCCGTTCAGACTTTCGGCTACACACCGGCGTTCAGTTTAAATTCCGGAAGGTCGGAAGACGGACTATATCTCCATTATTATACTTATAATTCCATAAACGACATACAAGACGAAAAACAGGAAATGGGCAAATACGTTGAGACAATAGTTATGGCGACTGCAAAAAGGCGTGTTCTTGCTCAAAATTCCATTTTAAGAAAGAGTCATAATTATTCTTTAATTGATTGCAATTTAACGCCTAACACGGATTATTATACCTATTTAGGTTTTTCCACTACGGACGATGCAAAAAAGGCGATTACGGATATAAGAGTAGCACCGTCGACCGATGCGTATACGTTTACGTGGGGTGGCGGAAACAACTACATTGCAATTTACGGAAGTGACGAAATATCTAACCCTATAAAGACTGCGGGGGACACGATGATTGCAGAGGGCGATCCGTCGCCGTTCACTTTCCAAATTTACGTCAGTTATTCCGAAAACGTAGGAGATCCGATATTATCAAGCAGTTTAAGAATTGCGGAAAATATAAACGACGTTCCGGATGGATACGACGATGTAAGGTGGTTTTCGGGTGCGGCGTTTGATTTCGCTATGCAGTCTGATTTAGACGACATTATGGATTCAAAGAGAATTTTATGTTATGCACCGGAAGAGTCTTTACGGCATTATAATAACGAACCGGAATATTTGGCAGGTTTCTCTTTCTTCAGTGGTTTTGAGGCTTGGGATTACGTCGTTTATAGGGCATTTAAAGCAACAACTGTTTATAAGTGGCACTTAAAAGATTGGATAAGCGAGTTGGGTTGTAAATGTTTTGCTTCCGACTTAACGCCAAATGCAATGAACGATAACGACGATAAAACGTATATTGCATATTCGACGACGCATAACCCGAAGAAAGCAATAACGGATATCGGAGTATTTACAGGTGAGCCGAAGAGTCCTTTGCTTGCCGATAATATTACTCGTTCCGGAGTGGGATTTGAATCTTGTACGGTATTTTATCAATCGGATAAAGGTTACGTAGGAAAAGGCGGAAAGAAAAAGGTAAGAGATATACGTGATTCACACGCATATATAACAAATCTCGAAAAAGAAGCGGAAATGTGCTGTAACGGAGAATGGGACGGTTATTCCGTAAAGGCAAGGGCAATGTACGTTGCAGGACCAACCGAAGGCGTAGAGCCTATTCTGCTTTCCGAAGTAGTTTATTCCTTAACCAAATCGGACGTTCCAACCGCAAAAGGTTCAAATAGAAAGATATATAATTTATCTACGGGAAGGGCATTCGGCAAAAAGGCGGGAACAGGTTGGAAAACAGTTCACGCCCTCGAACAGTTCTATTACGACGAATATGACGTTGACGATAATTTAACGGTAGGCGGAACTAATATAGGCTTATCGATTGACGAGAAAAACGGTCAAGGGTGCTGTCTTTATATTTATTATAAAAACGGAACGGCAAATATTACCAGAGGCAAATATCTTAAAAATATTGAAATTGTCGGAAGTGTCGACGAAAAATCTTCTTACGATATGGCAAGATACAAGGCTATGAGCATGGGAGAAGATATAATCAATCTTTCAGCACCTTTATTCAATTTACCGCAAAACCGTTACGATGCATCAAACGAAACGGTCGCATATAAATCGGGAACACAAAATTCTTATCCCGACAGCTGTGTATATCTTGTAGCAAGTTATCAAGACGACGTAAAAGGGGCAATCGGTGCGGTCAAGATCGCTTATCAAGACGGAGAAACGCTTCTTCCCGCAACGATGAGCGCAATAATAGATTATACGGGCAAGAGCGTATCTTTCACAAAAGGAAACAGCGTAGCACCGAGAATAAAAGATGCAGGCTCTGATAAAATACCGGAAGGTTACGTTTTATATAAAACTTCTTCGGGCGAAGCGATAGGTCGTATCGGCGTTCAAGAAGACGGAAGGACCGGTTATGACGGAACGGGACATTATTTTACGTATTTATCCGATCAAAGCGGAAAGATTTTTGCCGCAAACGGTGGATACGAACAAATGGTATTGTTATATTCCGCAGTAGAGCCGAAATATATAAGCAGTATTATGATTTCCGAAGAAGGGTATTTCCCGAAAATGCAACTTGAACTTAACCAACTCGGATATCATCAATTTATATGTACGGATATAATGGCAGGAAACTGCTTAAAGCGTTATCATATCGCTATTGCAAGGACGGCAAATCCTATGGAGGCAATTAAAGATATTTTGATTGTCGATCACGATATGGGAAAAGAAACGACGATAAACGATAGAGTTTATACCCGTGTAAACGACACAAACTTGATAAACGGTTATACGTATACCGGACAAGTGTTTATTTATACTACGAAAGGTAACGAATTAGAACGTGGCGAAGAAGGAAATTATCAATACGCCGAAAGAGTTGCCATTACGAATATCGGTTTAAGGTATAAACTCGGAAAACTCGGCGATACCGTTGAAACGTACTGGAACGGAAGCAATTTAGACACGATAGCAAACGTAACTCCTTCGTCTATAACCGATTCCACTCGTATTTTGATAGTACCCGGAATGGACAAGGATGGAGATTTTACGAAAAACGGAATTTTAAACGGCAATACATATCAAGAAAGCAGGTTGATTTTCGGTATGGATCCCGCTTGGACGGAAGTACACGGAGAGACGTATCTTGTTTTCACGACGAACTCGGGATATTCAATGTTAGATTATGAAGAGGGTTATAAAGAAGATATTTTCACCGGTACAAAAACCGGAGATGAAAAACTGGGACTTGGGACAGTCGTTTCCGATAATTCATTGATTGTTTCGATAGTTGTAGTTTTGGTTGGCGCATCAGTGGTAGCAGCTATTTTGATATTCGGTAAAAAGAAAGGTTCGACTGTAAACCCAAATGACGATGCTGACGAATAGAGTGCTTATTATATAGAGTGCTTATTATATATTGATAAAAAGGTGAAATATGGAAAAGAAGTTTATTTTTTTCAAAAAAGTATCAATAAGTTTTCTTTTAAGTGTTTTGTGTGCAATATGCTTGTTTTTTGCGTTTAATCTAAAACCGCACAGCGTTTTAGCAGACAGTGATCCACTTGCCGAAGCAAACGTTCATTTTATTTCCGAGTTAAATAGCAACGACGGAAAAATGCAAGACGGAGAGTGGTGGATAGTTGATAAAAACTTCAATTATTATTACGATTTGGAAGTTTCCGGGAGCGTTCATCTACTATTAAACGATGGCGTTACGTTTAAGCTTAGCGTTGACGAATTCAAATTCGATACGGATACGGATGCGACGTTATCTATACACGCACAGTCTAAAGATCCCGATGTAGCGGGTAAATTTTATTGGCCTACGACTCATAGCGTAAGTAGTACGGATAAAACCAAGTTTAAAACGCTTAACGTTTACGGTGGAAACGTTGTAATTGATTCAAGTGGAAGTTGTTTTAGCGGTAATACGGAAATTAACGTTTACGACGGAAACTTAAATTGTTTGGCGGAAGATTCTTCTTGTATTTCCGGCGGTGATGCAAAAGTAAACGTTTACGGCGGGACCGTTAATATGTCGTCGATATATGGTAAATGTATCAATAAAGAAGCAAAAATTACAGTTTACGGCGGAACTATTAGTATGTCGTCGGAAAAAGAAAATTGTTTTAAAGGGGATGCAGAAGTTACCGTTTACGGAGGAAGTATAAATATTTCTTCAAACAGTGTTGTTTCGGGCTATCAATCTTGTTTTAAGGGAAAAGCAAAAATCAACGTTTACGACGGAGAACTTTCTTTGTCTTCAAAGGGTAGTTTGACGCAAGGTGGCGGAAGTATATCGATAGGTGAAAATTGCCATATATTTGATAAAGAATCGAAAGTATTGCTTGATATTGAAGAATTAAACAATAGGCTTAACTTAAAAGGTGATTACGTTATAGGAAAATTCGCCGTTTCCAAATATGTAGATTGGCTTAGCGGTGACGAAACTCTTTCTTACGTATCGTTTGATGATGGAGAAAAACAAATAAAAACTTTAACGAGCCAAACGGAAAACGGATATATTTTAAGAGATCCGTCTTCGGTAAACGGCGACGTTGATCGTATCATTTCGTATGCAACCCTTTCCAAAGGAAAAATATGGGTAGTAATCGATACCGATTGTGTTCTTTCGGGTACGAAACAAATAAACGGCGATATAAACTTTATCGTTACGAATAACGGCACGCTTGATTTAAGCCAACTCAAATTGACGTATTTAAATGAAAATGCGAATTTTTCGGTATATTATTCCGAAGATAACGAAAACAGCGATTCTCCGTTTTATTTTAAGTCGTATAAAGAAAAGTATATTTACGTTGACGAAAACGGAAATAAAGAACAAAAGTGGGTTTATAACTATCGATTACACCCTGACGATCCAACAGACAAAAGAGTCAAAGAACCGATCCATTATTTTTCGGAACTTTCGGGAACTCTTCTTGAAGAACTCGTTTGGGATACGTGGTGGATCGTAGATAAAGATTATACTCTTGATAACAGTCGTCTTCGAGTGGGTGGTTTCAATAATATAATATTAAAAAACGGATGTACTCTGACGGTTAAAGGTTTGAGTTATTCTTCGTCATATTATACCGATAAGATCTTAAACGTTTATGCCGAATCGACGGAGCAAGAAAATGCAGGTTCGTTAGTTGTGGAAAACGGTTTCGATTTATACGGTATCGATGCAAACGGGTTTAACGTTTACGGTGGCAATGTGGCAATTTACAGTGGCACCGAGGATTACTGTTTCAAGAATACGAATTTTTACGATAATTTTATACAAGTTTACGGCGGAATGCTTTATCTGAAATGTTCAAATGGAGGGAGCGGTGTTATTTGGGGAATCCCGTATAATAATCCGTATTGTAACACGTATTTTAAGTTGGGTAAAAACATTACGGTTTATGACATAACGGTAAAGGCTGAAATACCCGATAATTACAATGAAGTTTTAAAAACGTCGGGCGAATTTGTTGTCGGTGAAAACGTCGATACTATTTACGGTAGCAGTACGTTGCCGAAAGGCACAACCGTAAGTTATATAACGTTTGACGAAGACGGAAATAAAGAAACGAAAGAACTTACTTCAAACGTAAACAACGTATATATGTTGTCAAATACCGCAACGGCATTTAACGAAATAAAAAGATGTCTTTCACCGGATTACTCGTTTAGCGGACCGATTTGGCTAATTATCGACACAAGCGTGAACTTTACAAGTGATATTACGGTTTCAAACGACGTAAATATAATTTTTACCGAAAACGGACTGATAAAATATAACGGCTTTAAGATAAATGAACAAGACGGCGGTAAACTTACCGTTTATTATACGGAAATGGACGAACGCATAGAAGACGTAGACGATTATCCTATGATAGATAACGGTGCTTACGTTTTCGAAATAAACGACGACAATAAAGAAGACGTTTTTGCAAAATACTTACCGCTCGGTATTTCAAATCTT
>JAZUKR010000071.1:0-11862 GCA_045643385.1 Christensenellaceae bacterium
TGAAATTGATATTTATTTCTTGTATAATATTTTCGGGGAGAGATTATGAAAAAAATATTTGCATTTATATTAACGTTAATTTTATGCTTAACCGTTTTGCCTGCTTGTGGCGAAAAGGGTTTTGATAAAATAGATTTAGAAAATTTAGAGCAGATTAATTATTATGGAAGAGTAAAAACCGATAAAACGGAAGGAACGCTTTTTGTTAACCCCGCAAGCGGTTTTGAATTTTCGTTTAGCGGGACCGAAGTTTCGGCTGTTTTTTCTTCGGGGTACGAAAATAATAAAATAAGAGTTTATGTAGACAACGATAAAGAAGGAGAAGTTATTTATACCGAAGAGGAAACAAAACTCTGCTATAATTTAAGTGACGGAAAACACACGGTAAAAGTATTAAAATGTACAGAACTCGGTTATACTATTACGTTAAAAGAAATAAAAGGCGCTAAAAAATATTTTGCTCCGTCCGAAAAACCTCAATTAAAATTTTTGTTTTACGGAGATTCTATAACCGCAGGATACGGAATACTCGGCGGAGAACTTTACAGTTATAATAACAGTGATGCCACTTTAACGTACGCAAAACTATTAGCCGATTATTATAATGCAGACTTTTCTGTAATTGCGATGTCGGGAATAACCGCAAATTTACCGAACGGAGATGGCGGTGTTTACGCTTGGCTAAAAAATCAAACGTATTTCGGAACTAATGAAGAAAAATACAAATCTTTAACGTGGAACGATGATGATTATAAGCCCGATATAGTGTTTATTAATTTAGGCACTAACGACGAAGGGCATTTACTATATAGCGCTACTCCCAATGTTACAAAACAGCAATTTATCGACGGCAACGTTGAAATCTTTAAAATGCTTAGAGAAAAATACAAGACGGCTAAAATCGTTTGGGTTTACGGAATGATGGATATTAGAGACACAGTCGTCCAAGGTATAAGTCAAGCAATAACTTCTTATCAAAAAGAAATGGAAGATGCAATATATTATTGTCTTTTTGACGAGAGAGTAAGTTGCAAGGGTGTTAACGGGCATCCGGACGTTTTGGGGAACGAAGACGCAAGAGATTTTGTTATTAAATTTATTAGTAGAAAAGGATTATTAAAATAAAGGGTTAAAATGGACGAAGAAAAGAAGGAAATAATAAAAGAAAAAATAGAAAACGCAAGGAATAAATTTGTTTTTGCCTCGGTTAGCGTTGCAACGGTTTTCGGCTATATTCTGTTTTATATTATTGCATTAGCATTTATATTCTTTTCGGTTTTATCTTTAACGAGTGAACCCGTTGAATACGGTAAAACGGAAGGAATAATAGTAGAGATAAGGGATTGCGGTTATAATTTTTCCACCGAATCAAACGATTATAAAGTTTTCGTTACTTACGAAGTAGAAGGCGTAACGTACGCTCATATTTTGTACAACGAATATAATTCTTTTATGGACGAGGGCGACACGGTAACCGTTTTATATAATTTAAATGACCCAAATAATATTACTTCCCCCGGCGGTAAATATTTGCCATATATTTTTCTTGGCGTAGGAATAGTCGTTATCTTTGTCGTTACGGGAATTATTATTTATAGGGTAAAGAATAAAAAGACGGTAATGCACGAATTATCAGGGCTAACGGAAAATAAAAAAGACAGCGAAAAAGTACCCGATAATTATGCTTATAATCAAAAAGATTACGGATTAGACTATGATAAAAATAAATACCCTATATACGACGAATATGGGAATGAAATAAAAAAGCGTAAAAACCGCAAAAAGCAAGACGATTATTTTGATTAAAAAAACGTAAAAACAGTAAAAAAGAAGTAACAAAAAGTTGCTTCTTTTTTGATAACGCAGAAAATTTTATTTAAAATTTACATTAAAATTTTGTTTATCTTCTTTACAAAAGAGATTTATTATTTTAATTCCGTTTTTCTTTGCGTATTTCAAAACTGTTTTTGCACCGCTACGATAACGGCTTTCGTCTACAAAACAAATTAAAGAATCACAACCATTTATCATTTGTTTATTACTGCTTGTAATTTGTCTTTTAAAATATTCTTCTTCTATCTCATACATAATTGTTTTAACGTCAGAATAAGGGATATATACATCATTTCCGAATATTCAGTTTTTAATAACCTTTTTTTTGATTTTATTTAAACTAGTAATAACAACTTCTATTTCTATATCTTTGTACGTTTTCTTAAATTCTCTACATATGTTTAAGGCTAAACTATCAAATTCGCCGTGTGTTCCCATAGTAAAAAATTTGCAACCTAAATCAATTTCTTTTTGGATTGCATTTTTCAGTTTTTTATCAACGTTTTGATAAGACGTCACAAATCTATGTCCTATAAAACATACCTTATTACTCATATCACACGTTCCTTTAAGGTTGTATTTACAACCATTATAATATATTTTTCTTAATTTTACAACATTTATGGGTGTAATTATGTCCTTATAATAAAAATTTCCTAGGGTAAACTATAGTTGTAAAAACAACCATAGGAGATTTAAGATTATGAAAATAAGCGAAGCGGTGGCATTACGTGTTGGAAAAATATTAAGTGATAGAAAAATAACTCAATATCGTCTTGAGCATGATATTGCAATGCCACATAACACAATGAAAACTTTGATGGGTAAAAGAAATAAAAGTGTAAATTTGAGAACGATTATGCAAATAACGAAAGGTCTTAATATGACGCTTGCAGAATTTTTTAACGATCCTGTCTTTGAAGATGAAAATATAGATATTTATGAATAGTAAAAAGCCATCTTGTAATAAGATGGTTTTTTTATTTTTTTAAAATAAAACTTAAATGTTTGCGCTTGTAAAATACATAATTTTTTGAAAGTAAACTTTTTTGATAACGCAGAAAATTTTGTTTTATCGTCTTTAATAAGTTGGCGTGTGGAATATATGGTTTCCAACTTTTTTTACTTGACAAAAAAATTCATGAAGTATATTATAAATTTACGGTAAGATTTGTTAAATGAAAAGGAGAAATGATGGAAGATTATAAAAAATGGTTTAAAGAAGCAAAGTTTGGTATGATGATACATTGGGGGTTATATTCTTTACTTGCCGGCGAATACAAAGGTGAAAGAACAAACGTTATTGGCGAATGGGCAATGTCTTGGTTTCATATTCCTATAAAAGAGTATGAACAACTTGCAAAAAGTTTTAATCCTATATATTTTGATGCTGAAGAATGGGTAAAACTTGCTATTAATGCAGGAATGAAGTATTTGATTTTTACAAGCAAACATCATGAAGGTTTTGCGATGTATCATAGTAAAAATGATAAGTATAATATAGTTGACGCTAGGAGATTAATGATTAACATTTATTAAAAAATCCTAAGTGCCACTTATGGTGGGTTTCTGTTTAATTTTTCTTGTTAGAAAAACTCCGCATCGCTTTTGCGATGCGGAGTTTTTTTGGAACACCCGAGGGGATTTAAACCCCTAATCTTCAGAATCGGAATCTGATGCGTTATTCGGTTACGCTACGGGTGTATATTGTCGCAAAAAGCGACAATTTTTATTCGTTAGTTTCTTTTATTATTATTTTAACTTCTAAAATACGTTTAATGGTTGCTTTGGTAATTTCAAAAGATAAATTAAGGTAATCAAAAGTTTTTCCCACGGAAGGAATTTCGCCTAAATATTCTATTATCCAACCGGATAAGGTTAATGCGCTAAACTCATTTTCCGTTTTAACGTTAAAATATTCAAAAGTATCTATTATCGGCGCATTTCCTTCTGCAATAAAGGTATTACCGTTAATCTTTTTAAAGTAATTTATTTCTTCATCGTGTTCGTCCCAAATTTCACCGACTAATTCTTCTAAAATATCTTCCATTGTAACAAGTCCAAGCGTTCCGCCGTATTCGTCTAAAACTATTGCCATGTGCGTCTTTTTCTTTTGGAGTTGTTTAAGAAGTTTTGATATTTTAACGTGCTCGGTAGTATAGAAGGCTTTTTGCAGAATTTTATCTATACTCTTTTCTTTATTTAAATACGCTTTAAATAAATCTTTTTCGTGAATAATGCCTATTATTGTATCTATAGAATCTTTATAGACGGGCATCCTCGAATACCCTTCTCGTTCAAATACGTTTTTAATATTTTCTACCGTTTCGTTAACGTTTATTGCTATAACGTTTACACGTGGAACTAATATATCTCCAACTTCTAAGTCGTCGAATTCTATTACCGAACGGATTAATCTCGTTTCTTCTTTTTTAATAGTTCCGTCTTCTTCGGCTTCTTCAACTACCGTCATAATTTCTTCTTCGGTTATAACGTCGTCTTGCTTTAATCTGAAAATTTTAGCAATAACTAATTTAAGCCCCGAGAACATTAAATTAACAGGGAAAAGCAAATAATAAAAGAATATAATTAAAGGGAAAAACAGCATCGCAGTTTTTTCGGGATAAGTTTTTGCAATAAATTTAGGTATAATTTCACCGAATATTAAAACGGAAACGGTAATTACTATCGTCGATATTAAAGACGAATCTACGTTTTCGCTTGTAATAATTTTTGCAAAAAACAAAGTGCAAAGTGTTGCCGATGTTAAATTAACGATATTGTTTCCAACTAAAATAGTGCTTAATAAATTATCGAATTTATCTTCTGCAAGGGTTAGAACTTTTTCCGCTTTTTTAATTCCGTTTTGAGAGAACGTTTTAAGTTTAATTTTGCTTGCGCAAGAATAAGCGGTTTCGGTTGCGGAAAAAAATCCCGAAAGTAAAACTAAAATAATAATTGATAGTAATAGCGGAACAGAGCCGTCAGGCATAATAATCTCCTTTAAATATAATATAGTATTATAAGTATACCAAAATTAATAAAATAATCAAGTATTTTTAATATGCCGAATATATTTTGACAAATTAAATACAAAAAAAATAATCGGCAGGACTTTTTTTCGCATAAGGAATTGACTTTTTTACTAAAAAGTTATATTATAAAAATCGTTAAATATATACGTGCAAAATAAAAGCACAACTTAAAATATGAGGTATGTTATGGATTATTCTGGAACAATATCAAGAGGGGTAAGAGCCCCGATTATAAGACAAGGCGACGACTTAGTTAAGATTACCGCAGATTCTATTTGCGGTCTTTGCGAACAAGAAAAAATCACGTTAAACGATAGAGATATCGTTGCCGTAACAGAAGCCGTTTTGGCAAGAGCGCAAGGCAATTATGCAACTTCCGATCAAATCGCAAAAGACGTTAAAGAAAAATTCGGCGATAATACCGTAGGCTTAATTTTACCTATCTTATCTAGAAACCGTTTTTCTATGATACTTAAAGGTATCACTAAGGGAGTAAAAAAATTAGTTATTCAATTATCTTATCCGTCCGACGAAGTTGGCAACAGTTTTGTTTCTTTAGAGCAAATTATGGATAAGAAAGTAAACCCGTATTCAGACGTGTTTACCGCAGAAGAATTTAAAAAACTTTTCGGCGACGTAAGACATCAATTTACAGGCGTTGACTATATCGAATATTATCAAAAAGCAGGTAACAACTGTGAGGTTATTTTGGCAAATAATCCTTTGGAAATATTAAAATATACAAAATACGTAATTAACGCAGATATTCACTCGAGAAAGAGAACTAAAAAAATGCTAGTAAATAACGGTGCCGTTAAAGTTTGCAGTTTAGACGAAATATTAAATAAATCCGTAGACGGAAGCGGATATAACGAACAATACGGCGTTTTGGGTAGTAATCTTGCTACAGAAAACAGCGTTAAACTTTTCCCGAGAGATTGCCAAAAATTCGTAGACAGTTTACAGGCGGAATTATTAAAGAGAACGGGCAAAAAGTTAGAATGTATGGTATATGGCGACGGAGCGTTTAAAGACCCCGTAGGCGGTATTTGGGAACTTGCAGACCCTGTTTGTTCACCTGCATTTACCGAAGGGTTAAAGGGAAAACCCAACGAAATAAAATTAAAATATTTAGCAGATAACGACCTTAAAAATTTGTCTGGCGATGAACTTATTGCCGAAATGAAAAAGGCAATTAAGAGTAAAGGTGATAACTTGGTTAACAATATGTTAAGCCAAGGCACAACGCCAAGACAATTAACCGACTTGTTAGCGTCTTTATCAGACTTAACTAGCGGAAGCGGTGATAAAGGAACGCCGATTATTTTAATTCAAAACTACTTTAAAAACTTCTCAATGTAAAATAAAAAAGCAAATTAAAACCCGTGGAAATTTTTCCACGGGTTTTTGATTTTAATAACTGATTAAAATTCAAACATCGCTAAATCCCATAATCCGTCGTAAGCGTTATTTAAATAGTTTTCGAAAATATCGTCATCGAACCACATTTTATCAAATAATTCAGACAATCTGCTTTCATTTTCGGCTTCGTAAATCAAAACGTCATCAATGACGGAAACTAAAGAGATAAACTCGTCTGCTATTTCTTTATTTTTCTTGTAATTAGCAACGTATTTACCGTCATTATCGCCGTCAATAATATTTTCATAACCCGTTACGTAATTTAATAAATCTTTTTTCTGCAAATCTTTAATGTATTCTATGGCGGTTTCTATTAATGAATCGTTTTCACTTGATAATTCCAAATCGTTTGTAACGGAGTTTATTATTTCTTGAATAAAAGCGATATCGTTTTCTTGATAAATTTTAGCGGAGTTTGAAAGTTCGCCAAAAACGTTTTCGTCTACTTCGAATTTTCCGCCGGCACTTATTTCAAGTAAAGTCGATTCGTCGCATTCTTGCGGGATTCCTAATACTTTAATAAAGAGTTCGGATAGGCCGTTTTCCGGGAATCTGATTCCGTATTCAAAACCTGTAACAGTAGCACCGAGTAAGGCGTTAATTATAGATTCGTAAATAGGCTTTGAAATGTCGTCAGATATTGCTTTTACTACTTGTTCTAATAAATATTTATAAGTTTCGTTTAGTAGTCTTGTGGGAAGTTCGGAGCCTTCCATTATTAAGTCGCTCGTAAAGACGTAACCGGAAATACTATCTATTATTAAACCTGCGATAGGCTTAATTGCGTCGAACGTAACGCCTTCGATATTAATATCATTTATTGCTTTGTCGAATAAAAAGTCTACAGAAGAGAATAACATCGTTAACATTTCGTGGTCAACAGAATAAAAGATTTGGTTAACTGTTCCGTTGACGGAAGCGGTGACGTATAAGTCGTTTTCTCCGTCGTAAAATACGGATAATTTATCTCCAACTGTTAAAATATTAAATACAGAGATAACGTCTTCCGGAATAAATTTTGTAAATAAACCTGTAGAAAATTCTTTTAAGAACGCAGATAAATATTCCGAAACGGATAAATCTATTTTAAACTTAAACATTTTATCGTAGTTTCCGCTTTGATATTCTTCGGGATAGTATTTTGCATAAACGTCTAAAGTTAATTCAAATGGGTTATTTAATTCTTTGCCCGAAGCTTCGTCAGTATAAGGATCCGAGAATAATTCCGTATGAACGTTTAATTTTGCCGTAACGCCTTTACCGAAAATAGCGGTTGCCAGCGTGTTAAAATTAGAAGTTTTTGTTCTCTTTACTTCGGAGGGGGTTGTTCCTATTTTTCCGTTAAACAATTCCGTATCGGGTATAGAAACTTCTTCATTTACCTTAGAAAAATTGTAGACTAGATTTTGTTCGCAACTTAAATTTCCTAAAACGGGTAAAGATACGTCGTACTTAACGTCTACCGTTATGGAAACAGGCGTCCAGTCGTTTTTAATTGATAAATAAATAGTTGCTTCGGTAAAATCGGGGTAAGACGTAAGTCCGCCAAATTCCTTCATCTGAATTTTTACTCTTCCCGTTGATTTTTCGGTATCTAAAATTATACGATAGTTAAGTATATCGTTGTCGTCTGATGTTTTTTCTGCAAACTTAAGACTGTCTTTATTAACTATGTATCCTGCAAGTCCTAAAAAGTCGGGAGTTAAACCGTAGACTTTAGAATAAGCTTCTTTAGTAGAAACCTTTAGGTCTTTAGGAGTTTGGTTTTTATCGTCGTAAACTACTTTGTCGCCCTTAAAAAAAGCAACGTGTTCGGCATGAACAAAGGTAGAAGAAGAATAATCCGATTTATAAAATTCATCGCCGTTTTTAATGGTTTTTGATTTTACCGTTTGATTAACAAGCGGTGCTTTAGTTGCGCCTTCTGCCGTAATTTCATAAGAATTAAAATCACGCAACTTTCCTATAAAAGCGTAAATTGTTTTTTCTGCCGAATCTATTTTAGACGGAGTTAAAGTCGTTTCAATAACTGTAGATTCGCCGTCCGTTTCAATAACCTTTTCGTCATCGCCACAGCCGATTAGACCAAATGTAAACGAAAAACAGGTAATTATTAAAAGGACCAAAATTAAAATTTTTCTTTTCATAAAAGTACCTCAAAATTTTTTTTTAGCTAAACCTAGCCTTATAATTATAACACAATATAAATATAAGTCAAGACAAAAACCGTTTTTATAAGTTAAAAAAACGTTCGAATAAATAGGGAGGGCAATTATAAGTTAAAACCCCGTTCTAAAAAGGACGGGGGTTTAAATAGTTTAATATTATTTTTCATTTAATCTTTTAATTCGGATTTAATGTAATCGATACTCTTTTTAACGTAGGATAAAGTATCGGGGAGTTCCGCTGCGTTATCTTGTTCTACGAAAAAGTATTTTACGTCTGCTTCTTTCATTACCTTAACTAAATTCTTAAAGTCTATCGTTCCGTCGCCAATAGGTGCAAATTTCGGAGCATATAAGCCGTTATCGCCTAAAGAAAGAACGTAGTCTTTTAGATGGACGCAATCTATTTTGCCTTTTAATTTTTTAATAAAAGGTGATAGTTCCACTCCGCCGTACTGTGCCCAATAAGTATCAAAAGTATAATTAAGGTCAGGCGCATTTTCGCACATATATTCTAAAATGGTTTTACCTTTAAATTTAATAAACTCACATTGATGATTATGGTGGAATAGTTTAAATCCGTTTTTTTTCATTTTTTCTGACGCAACGGATAACTCCTTAACTATATTTTCCAAGCCGTTTTCTTCATTTATAAGTTTATCTATAGGTAAATATCCGTTACCTATGTTATAGCAACCGAAAGATGCGTGTTCTTCCATAAGTTTATCCGTATCGTGCAAAATTCTGTCGAGCGAAACGTGAGTTAAATAAACGGGCAATCCGCTTTCTTCACTTACACGTTTAATAACTTTTGGGTCATAAGGCCCGCCTGAATATTGTATATATGAATAGCCGTATTCTTTAAGTTTTAACGACGTATCTAAAAAATCTTTTTCGTTTGAAATTAAATTTCTTACCGAATATAAATTTAAACCAACTTTCATATAATTACCTTTTATTATAGTCCCAACAATCTTTCTGCGTTTTTATGAGTTATCGCTTGATATTTTTCTTCACTTAGCACGCCGTCTTTTCTAAACTGTTCAATTAAATCTATTAAAATAGTTCTAGGCTTTTCTGCGTAGCATATGTCAGTGCCGAACATTATGCGGTCGGAAAATTCGTTCATGAATTTTTTCGTGTATTCTATATCTCTTGTCATAGCGTAATATCCGCTTGCTGCGGAAAGGTCAATCCAAAGATTTTTATAATCACGTAAATATTTTGCGACAACGCCTTCTCCTTTCATTGGCGAGCAAGACCAACAAACTCTGTTTTCGTTTGGTTTTATTAAGTCGAGTTCCGCCCAGAAAGCAGGACCGTGTCCTATAAATATCAAATCGGGGAATTTTTCAAGCGAACTTCTTAGTTGTGGTAAATTTACGTCGTCATAAATTCCGTAACCTTCGTTATAATTACCCGAAATATCAAAAAGAAGAGGGAACTTTGCCTTTTCACAATGATAATAAAGGTTTTGCATTTTTGGGTCGAAAAACGGAAGGTTAGGCAACACTTCGCCCATTCCTTTACAGCCTTGTTTTTTATAATATTCGATTATAAAGCCTAAATCAGTATCGCTTTTGTTTTCAAGAACACGTGGATCTAAACTACAAAAAGGAATAAATCTGCCGTTAGAATTGTTTGCAAATTCTATAACTTCTCCAACCGATTGCGGAACGTATACTTCGGAACTGACAAGCGGAACTATTACCGCTCTGTCTATTTTAAGTTCGTCGTGTAGTTTTATAAGTTGTTCTCCGTTAGGAAACATAAGCGTATATTTATCGCTCTTTTTATCGTAAGCAACGGGGTAAGGATATTTATACATATGAGCGTGAATGTCTATATACATTTTGTTTTCTCCTAATATAAAAGGTTGTATTTTTTAAGCATGTATTTTCCGGTATTAAACATGTACTTTTCCAAATCTTCACGCATGGTGATTGTCGGTTCTCTTAACTTTTCCGTACCGTCACCGGTAAAGTTTTTCCTTCCTGATCCTGTAATTAAACCGTACGTACATTCAAAAGTAAAAAAGCCCTTAAATCCTATTTCTTTTAATGCTTTAATTACTTCGTCGTGATTAAGAGTTCCAAAATAGGGAAGAGTGTGTTTATCGTATTCACCGTCGTTATCGTTATAGTGAATAGCGTATAATTCCTTTCCGAGTTTTAGTATTTGGTCATATTGAGCGCCTTGTATGTTAGCATGCCCCGTATCCCAACAAGCGTGGAAATTAGGGTGATTAACGGCACTTATTATATCAAGCATCATTTGAGCGTCAAATAATCCGTAAGAATTAAAACGTATTCTTTCCAAACTCTTTTCTTCGTCGTTTTCACAGAGAACGTTAACTCCGTATCTTTCCATGTCTTCGATATAATTAGAATAATAATTTTTTGCCATATCAATATATTGCGCTCTCGTTTTGTTTTCAACGAAACCGCAGTGAACGACGATATTCTTTATTCCTAACATACCGCATATTTCTATAGAACGCTTTGTTACTCTTATCAAATCGTTTACTTCGTCGGGGTTAGTAGAAAAAGGATTTCCGCCGGGTGAATGTGCTTGAACGAATTCCATACCTAAACTGTCGGCATATTCTTTAAGTTCGGTAATTAAATCTTGCCAACCCGGTCTCATATAATCGCTTGTAGTTCTCATGTAATACATAGATAAATCTATATATCTAAATCCTGCTTTATAAAGTTCGTAAATCCTTTGCTTATCATTATCACAATACGTGTAGAAATCTTCGGTTGTCGTAGCGAGTTTTTCAAATAATTCAGTCGGCTTATATTTAGCGGTCATTGTTAAACTCTCTTTAATACCTTTTTTAGGAATAGAATTATCCCAACCGGCAAACTTATAATAAGTACCGTTTTCATCTTTTTTTCTAAAAGGCTCGTCCCCATCAAATGTCGGAACATCGCCGACTTTTAATCCGGAATCAACTTCTAAAACCGTACCGTCATAGTCTACCCAAGTAACTGTTAACGAATCATCTTTCTCTTCTGAACAACCCATAAATGTCATTATAAGTGTTAAAGATAAAACTACCGAAATTATTTTTACAATAGTTTTTCTCATAAACTTTTCCTCCTATTACTTTTGTTAATATTATAACATATTTATTAATATAATGAAATTATACAAATAAAATTTTGTAAAATCAACGCACGATTTTGCTATAAACAAGCACTATTTTGTTTTTTTACTGCCTAAGACTCGGCGCCTGTGCGCCCTCCCCGATTGACAGTGGGTGTCCACTGTCAACTTTTTGCAAAAGCAAAAAGCAACTTGTTCCAAGTTGTCTCCGCATTCTCGTCCCCGACAATAAAAATCAAAAAAGACGGACAAAAATCCGTCTTTTCGCTTTGGTGCGCCATCGGGGACTCGAACCC
>JAZUKR010000072.1:0-5775 GCA_045643385.1 Christensenellaceae bacterium
CAACCACTTAAAAAATTGCACAGAAATAGATACAAAAGCGTTTGCACAAGGTTTAATTGCCGGTGCCGAAGTTGCTTACGGTGCGGTAAGTATTCCTAAAGAAGGTACGATATTAACCGTAATAAGAATGGTTGCCGAACATGCGTCTTCAATTAAAAACAGGTATAAGAATTTTGAAACGTTTTTACCTGAAATTATCGCTAAAGGTAACGAAGCGTTAGAATTAACGCCGACTTTACTTCCCGTACTTAAAAAAGCGGGCGTAGTTGATGCCGGCGGTAAAGGTTTAATGTTTATATTAGACGGCATGTATAAAGCCGTTATGGGTGAAAATATTTCGATAGATAATGTTGTTTCGGAAGGTGTTCACTCTTCTAACGATACCGTTATGGAACATGCCGATATTATGAGCCTTGGCAATATAGAGTTTGCTTATTGTACTGAATTTTTTATTATTAATATATATAAGAAAACGACTCTTGCCGATATCGAAAGATTAAAACAAAAATTAATGTCGATAGGCGATAGCGTAATTGTTATCGGCGATTTAGAGATGGTTAAAGTTCACGTTCATACCAATCAACCCGGTTTAGCACTTACAGAAGCGTTAAAACTCGGTGAACTTGATAAATTAAAGATTGAAAACATGCTCGAAGAAAATCGTGAACTTATGAAAAAGTACGAAGAAGAAAAGAAAGAGATGGGCATGATGGCAGTATCTTCCGGTCAAGGGCTTTCAGACATATTTAAGGATTTAATGGTAGACGGAGTTATTGAAGGCGGTCAATCTATGAATCCTTCGGCGAGCGATATAGCGGACGCAGTTCAAAGAATAAATGCGGAAAACGTTTTTGTTTTTCCTAACAATAAAAACATTATTCTTGCAGCAGAGCAAGCAAAATCTTTAGTAGAAAATCGAACGATACACGTTATTCCTACAAAGAATATTCCGCAAGGATTTTCCGTTGCACTTGCATTTAATCCCGAACTGTCCGTAGACGAAAATAAGACTAATATGATTCACGCTCTAGACTCTGTAACGGTGGGTAATATAACTTATGCCGTTAGAAATACTAAAATAGACGGTTTTGATTTGAAAATCGGCGATATAATCGGAATTGACAATAAAAAGATTTTATCAAAAGGAAATAACGTACAAGACGTTACTTTATCTTTAATTGAAAAGTTAAAGAGTAACGAACAGTTAATAACTTTATACTACGGTCAAGACGTAAAACAAGAAGACGCTGATAATCTTGCTAAGGCTATTAAAGAAAAATATCCTGATTGCGACGTAGACGTTCATTACGGCGGTCAACCGATATATTATTATTATATTGCATTAGAATAAATTAAAGGGAAAGATAAATATTCTTTCCCTTATTTAATAATTATGGAATTATTTAAAATTAAAGGCATTAACGAAAAACGCCAAGCAGATTTTAATAAATTAAACGTTTTCGATACGGAATCGCTATCGAAATTTTTTCCACGCCGTTATTTAGATTTAAGGGAAAAACAACTTTTAAAATACGCTTATCATAACGACATAGTTTTAACTTGTGCTAAAGTTATAAATACTCCTTTTAACGTCTATACCAAAAAGCGTGGTTTCGTTAAGGTAATTTGCGAACAAGAAGGCTTGATTTTTTCGGTCGTTTGGTTTAATCAGCCTTACGTTTTAAATAAATTAAAAGCGGGCGAAGAATACTTGTTTTACGGAAGAGTGCAAGCAAAATTCGGTGAAATAAGTATGGTAAACCCTAGTTTTGAACTTGCCGATAAAAGTTTTAGACTTAAAGGCATAGTCCCGCAATATACCTTAAAAGGAAATTTAACGCAAAAATTAGTTAGGGACAGTGCAAAACTTTCTGTAGATATAGAAAAACCAAAAAGTATAATTCCTTATTCTTTGATTAATAAATACGGATTAGAAGATTTATATTATAGTTATAAAACCGTTCATAACCCAAATAGTTTTGAAGAACTGAAAAAGGCTTCTAATAGAATTGCCGTTGAAGAATATTTTTCTTTAATATCGGCTTTTAAGATTATTAAAGGGGATAGAAATCAAGTTAGAATTAATAAATACGATTGCACTTCTTTTGAACTTGTAAAATTTATAAAAGAGCGTTTTCCATTTGAATTTACCGACGGTCAAAAGGAAGCAGTTAATCAGATTTATGCCGATTTAACAAGTGGTTTTACAATGAATAGGCTTATTCAAGGCGACGTTGGTAGCGGTAAAACTGCAGTTAGTTTGTGTGCAATATTTGTTGCCGTTAAAAGCGGGTATCAAGTAGTTATGCTTGCACCTACGGAAGTTTTGGCAAAACAAAATTATTCAATTATTAAAAACGTATTTAGTGATTATAACGTTGCGTTTTTATCGGGCTCGCTTTCTATAAAAGAGAAAAAAGAGATAAAAAAAGATTTATGTGACGGTAAAATTAATATTTTAGTCGGCACTCACGCCGTCATTGAAGATGACGTAAAGTTTAAAAAACTTTCACTATGTATTTGCGACGAACAACAGCGTTTTGGAGTTGCTCAGCGTAGTAGTTTATTAAGTAAAGGCGTAACGCCTGACGTTTTGGTAATGAGTGCAACTCCTATTCCGAGAACGTTATCGCTTATATTTTACGGTGACCTTGATATAACTACTATTAAAGATAAACCTAAGGAAAGAATAAAAATAGACACTTTTATCGTTCCGTCTAATAAGTATGACGATATGCTTAAATTTATAGAAAAAGAGATAAATAACGGTAATAAAGCGTATTTCGTATGTCCTAGAATCGAAGGAGACGAAGAAGGCACTTTACTTAGTACAAAAGAATTATTTGAAGAGTTAAATGCTAAACTTAAAGGATTAAAAATAGGGCTTCTTCACGGCAAGATGAAAGACAGCGAAAAAGAAGAGATAATGAACGGCTTTAAGGGTGACAAATTTGACATTTTAGTTTCTACGACCGTTATCGAAGTAGGTGTAGACGTATCAAATGCCACCGTTATGGTTATATATAATGCGGAGAGATTCGGGCTTTCACAATTACACCAATTAAGAGGAAGAGTCGGAAGGTCAAATTTAAAAAGTTATTGCTTTTTAATGACTTCGGCGCTAAATGGCGAAACTTTGGAACGCTTGAAAATAATTAAAGATAATACGGACGGATTTAAAATAGCGGAATTCGATTATAAATTAAGAGGCTCCGGAGATTTTATGGGCGATAGGCAAAGCGGAAAGTTTATGAACGATTTGGGGAGTTTGTCTTACGATACCGAATCGATTTTTCTTGCTAAAAAAATTTCAGACGAAGCATTTGAAGAGGGAATTGATTTAGAATTAATTAAACAGGTTGCAATTAAAAAATATAATAAATTAAAAGATATAACGTTAAATTAAAAGTGTTTTTTACTATAAGCGCTTTAAATTTAAAAAGGGAGCGCAAAAATGGAAAATAAAATATATTGTTGTATAGACCTAAAAAGTTTTTTTGCGTCTTGCGAATGTGTTGAACGGGGACTTGACCCATTTAAAGATAATTTAGTAGTTGCCGATTCCACAAGAAAAGAAGGTACCATATGCTTAG
The DNA here is from genome assembly GCA_045643385.1 of Christensenellaceae bacterium. GTDB lineage: Bacteria > Bacillota > Clostridia > Christensenellales > Borkfalkiaceae > UBA1259. Next base: position 3,594 of record JAZUKR010000072.1, read on the forward strand.
CGATAACTCCTTCTATGAAAGCTTTAGGTATAAAAAACAGATGTAGGGTTTTTGAAATTCCTAAAGACGTTGAATACGTTATGGCAAAACCGAGAATGAAACTTTATATGAATAAATCTTTGGAAATTTATTCGGTATATCTTAAATATATAAGCCCGAACGATATTCACGTTTATTCAATAGACGAGTGTTTTATTGATTTAACGGACTACTTAAAATTATATAAAAAAACGCCTAAAGAATTAGCGACTCTTTTAATTAATGAAGTTTATACTAAAACGGGTATTAGGGCGAGTTGTGGAATCGGTACGAATTTATTTTTGGCAAAATTAGCATTAGACATAACGGCAAAACATTCTAAAGATTTTATGGGATTTTTAGACGTAGAAGAGTTTAAAAAGACTATTTGGCATCATAAACCTATAACAGACGTTTGGAATATAGGCGAGGGGATAGCCAAAAGGCTTTATAAATACGGAATAACCGATTTATACGGTGTGGTGCATTTTCCTGAAAAAACTTTATATAAAGAATTTGGAATAAATGCAGAACTTTTAATCGATCACGCAAACGGTATAGAACCTTGTACTATTAAAGATATAAAATTTTATAAAAGTAAAAGCCGTTCTATATCTAATGGTCAAGTGCTTTTTAGCGACTATTCTTTTTGTGATGCGGAAATAGTAATAAAAGAGATGGTAGAAAATCTTGTTTTGGAACTTGTTGAAAACCATTTAGTAACAGATTCGATATCTTTGGATATAGGTTATTCTGATAGAAGTTTAAAACACACGGGCGGAAGTAGAAAAATAAGCGTTTTTACGGATTCGTATAAAAAACTAAAAGAAGAAATACTAAAAATATATTATGAAACTACGGATAAAAGTAAGACGATAAGAAGGATAAATATTTCGTTAAACGACGTTTATGATGAAACGTATTTGTCTTACGATTTATTTTCGGACGTAGAAAAAGATAAAAAAGAAAGAAATTTAAATAAAACAATAATAAGTATTAAAGAAAAATTCGGGAAAAACAGTATTTTGCGTGGAATAAATTTTGAAGAAAAAGCAACCCAAAGAGAAAGAAATAAAATGATAGGAGGGCATAACGGTGGCGAAGATGAGTAGAGAAATGCGTGCAAAACAATTTATGCCTTTTGTTTCTTTAAGGGGATATGAAGATTTGGTTAATTCTTACTCGTTAGAAAAATGCGTTAAAAAAAAATTAACGCTTGAAGAAGAAAACGAACTTTCTAAAACTATGTCTATTTTAAAGCGTGGAGACGTTATAAAAATAACTTATTACGATAAAGAAGGTTACGTTAATTTAATAGGCGCCGTATCGGAAATATGCGTTGAATTAAGATTTTTGCGTGTAATTAAAACAAAAATTCCGTTCGATAGTATTTTAACTATTGAAACGGAAATTTAATTATATTTTAACTACTTTTGTTACTGTTAACACATCGTTACTTATCTTAAAACTAACGTCGAAGTCGTTAAATTTCATAGAATACGTCCGTTCTCCTTTTTGATAAGAAGGTCTTGGGTCGTCGCTTAAAGATTTAATTAAAACTTTTTGTAAATTTTTAGGAATTAACTCTAATAATTCTTTTTTAAAATTTACCTTTATTTTGTGATTTTTATTTTCCTCGGCAAAACCGCCTTTAGCGTTTTTAATATTGTCTGCATAAGGTATATACGGTTTTATGTCGTAAATAGGCGTTCCGTCTAGTAGATCTACGCCCGATACGATTAATTCGTTGCCGTTTTCTTTTGTTTTATTAACTTTAACTAATTTAACAACCGACAATCCTAAACTGTTTGGTCTAAACGGCGACCTTGTTGCAAAAACGCCTAATCTTTCGTTTCCGCCGAGTCTTGGCGGGCGGACGGTTGCATTAAATATTTCCGTATGCGATTTATGAAAATCGAATATAAGCCATAAGTGAGAAAATTGTTCTATCCCTTTTATTGCTAATTTGTTTCTGTATTCTTTATTAAATATAATTTTTCCTATTGCGGGAACTCTTCCGCTTTGACGGGGTATTCCAAATTTTTCTTTATAATCAGTTTTTATTATCGCAATAGGAGTAATCGTTTGTTTTTCCATACGAATTATTATAATAATTATAAAATAAATTGTCAAACCTTAAAAAAAAATAAAAATCGCATAAAGA
>JAZUKR010000073.1:0-6188 GCA_045643385.1 Christensenellaceae bacterium
CTGGGAAATGGCTGCTTTTGAAGAAGCCGAACACGCTTCTAAATTTGCAGAACTTTTGGGCGAAGTAATAACCGATAGCACCAAAAAGAATATGGAAATGAGGGTTGCTGGAGAAAACGCGGACACCCAAGGTAAAACCGAACTTGCAAAAATGGCAAAAGAAAAGGGGCTTGGCGCTATTCACGACACGGTACACGAAATGGCAAAGGACGAAGCCCGTCACGGCAAAGCATTTCAAGGACTTTTAAAGAGATATTTCGGTAAATAATTTAACAAAAACCGATAGAAAATAGGGACTTTTTTATAAGGTCCTTATTTTTTTATTGTCAAATTTGACAACGATTAAGGTGGCACTCGGCGAAAAATTGTCAAAGTTTTTGAAAAGATTGACATTTTTCGATGTATAGACTATACTAATTACATTAAAAACGGTTAAAAATTTTAAAACTTTTTATATTAAATACTGTAAAAATTCTTTTAAAAAATGAAGGATAAGGGTAATTATGGGTAAATTAATATTAGGTATAGAATTAGGTTCTACGAGAATAAAATCCGTTTTAGTAAACGAACGTGCGGAAGTCTTAGCTAAAGGCTGTTACGATTGGGAAAATATCTTAGTAGATAATTTATGGTCATATAAACTTGAAGACGCTGTAAAAGGGCTTCAAATAAGTTATTGTGAATTAGTTAAAAACTACGGGAAAGACATAACGAAATTAGACGCAATAGGAATATCTGCAATGATGCACGGATATTTGGCGTTTGATAAAAACGACAAATTACTTGCTCCGTTTAGAACGTGGAGAAATACAAACACAAAATCCGCATCGGAAGAATTGTCTAATTTGTTTAAGTTTAACGTCCCTATGCGTTGGAGTGTTTCGCAATATTATCAAAGCGTATTAGACAATTTAGAACATGTAAAAAACGTCGCTCATCTAACGACGTTATCTGGTTATATACATTATTTGCTGTCGGGTAAAAGGGTTTTAGGGGTAGGAGATGCCAGCGGAATGTTTCCTATTGACAATAAAAAACGCTATGATAAAACTATGCTCGAAAAGTTTAATCAGGTATTATTGCAACACGGTATTAAAGGCGATTTTAAAGATAAACTTCCACAAATAGCATTAGCGGGCGAAAATGCCGGAAACTTAACGAAAGAAGGTGCACTGCTTATTGACCCGACGGGTAAACTTAAAGAAGGTTGTATATTGTGTCCGCCCGAAGGAGATATGGGAACGGGCATGGTTTGTACTAACTGCGTAACGCCCAAAACCGCAAGCGCATCACTTGGCACGAGTGGGAATTTTATGGTCGTTTTAAACAAAAACCTTAAAAAGTATTATCCCGAAATAGATATTATTACCACTCCGACGGGCGACCCGGTTGCTTTAATTCATACTAGCACTTGCACTTCGGTTATTGATATGTGGATAAACACTTTTGACGAAGTGTTAAAATTGTTCGACACAAACGTATCGAAAAAAGACCTTTATGAAAAATTACTTAAGAAATCTTTTGAAAGTGACGAAAATTTGGGCGGAATAGTTGCGTATAATTATTTGGCGGGTGAGCCTATTGCAAAGACTTATAACGGAGCGCCTATGGTTTTTACGAATGAAGACGGAAATTTTGGAATTGCTAATTTTGTAAAAGCGCAAATTTACTCTGCGATTGCCACGCTTTCGCTCGGTATGGATATTTTAAAAGAAGAAAAGGTTGATATAAAAGAAGTTTTTGCTCACGGTGGAATATTAAAAACTAAAGGAATAATAGAGCCTTGTTTATCCGCTCTGTTTAATGCGCCCATAACGACCATGTCGGAATCGGGCGAAGGCGGAGCTTTCGGTATAGCGGTTTTGGCACTTTATATGCTTAATAACGGTATAAAATTATCGGTTTTTTTGGAAAATATTTTTAATGACGTAGAAAAACAGTCTGTAACGGCGGACGAAATTGAAAAAAAGAAATTCGATAAATTTATAAAAAAATATAAACAAGCGTTACGAGCAGAACGTATATTATGTGAATTGAAATAAAGGTATAGTATAATATATAATTATGATGGATATTATTATGAAAAAATTATTTAGTTTATTTTTATGTTTAATTATGTCTTTTGGAGTTCTATTTATAGGGGCTTGCGGAAATGACCATAGCACAAAATTTCCCGAATCGGTAATTGATATTTATAACACGACTTATAATTTTGAATTGTGTGACGTGGAATTAAATAAAACCACCAAACAGACGCAAGTAAAAATCGATTATAGGAACTTTTTATTTGACGATACGCCTACTTTTAACGTAGAAATTGCAAAAATGGCGATTATTGCTATAGAAGAAGTCATGTTTAAGTACGACAACGAACATATAAATATGTACGGTGATTTTGAAATTAAAGACAAAAGTATAAAATTTCCTAACCTAACCAAATTAGGTTTATTAAATATAGAACTTTACACCATGACGCACGAAGAGTATTTAACTGATACTAACGACTTATGCGAAGCGGTTATCGGTAGTGTAAACGTTAAAGATAAAGACGGAAAAAAAACCAAAGTTATTTTTGTTGCGCTTAATCCTTATATAGATACTACTGGTTGGTCTTCTGATTTAGACGTTGGGGCAGATACCGAGTCTTATACTTATTTAACGGGCAATCACCCCGATTGGGGAAATAAAAACCATCATAAAGGATTTGACGTCAGTGCAAACAGAACTTATCCTTTTATTATGGATTACATTAGTAAATATAGTGAAAAGGACGCAGAAAATTTAGTTTTCGTTACCGGTCAATCTAGGGGCGCAAGTATTGCAAACTTATTAGGTAAGAAGTTAACCGATAACGGCATTAAAAATTTAATTTATGCATTTAATCCCGCAAATACTACAACTGATTTAGGAAGCGATTTAAATAAATATAAAACTTTATTTTCTATAATTTCAAAAGACGATTTAGTATCGTTACTCCCATTAAACAGTTGGAACGATTTTAACGTTTACGGCAATAAGTTATATTTTAAAATTTCCGATGACGTTTCTTCGTGGGAAGATTTTACGGGTCAAACTTATAAATATATCGGCGACAAATTACCCGTGTTAGTTTCGTTACTTAATGAAATTACAGACAGTAGAGAAAATATATACGAATTTGGCTCTGTCAGAATAAGTGATAGCGATTATTTTACTACAACGAGCGAAACGAGTGCTAATAAGAAAAAAGAAGAGATTTTATCTTCCTTTAGAGAAGGTAGTATTTCAAAAAACAGTATAAAAGTAGAAATAGAGCATACGGGAGCGGTTTATAAAGTTAAATACTATTATCGACCTTCGCTTATGTGTGCTTTAATAGACGATTTAATTCAAGAATTCGACTATAATAAAATTATTCCTTATTTAACGTTTTTAAAAGGCTATATAAATGACCTTTCATTTGTTATCAGTATGGGAATAAAAGGCGACATTATCGCTTTTGAAAATCCGCACGTATTAAAAACCGATTTAGTCGGAATTAATTTTTTAACAAAATAATTTTATGAGTTCGTTTTTATTTTCTTTAATATGCCTTTTGTGTTGGGGATTTGCAGATTTATTTTATAAATTAAGTTCAGACGAAAAAGATAAAAATTCTCACCTTAAAATAACCGTTTATGTAGGTCTTGTTATGGGTGTTACGTCGGTTATTTTTTTATTGTTTTTTAAAAATTCCGTCGGCGAAAATTTACTAAAAGGGCTTTTTTATTATTTACCCGCATCGCTGTCTTATATAATTTCTATGATTATAGGATACGTTGGGTTAAGATATTTAGAACTTTCTATAATTTCGCCCGTTCAAAACGCAAGCGGGGCATTTTCTTCCGTTTTTATTATTCTTTACTATGTTATTTCTAATAATAAAGGGCAATTAGACGAATTATTTACGTTTAATATCACTAACGTATTGAATTTAATAGGCACGGTTATTATCGTTATAGGAATTATTAGTCTTGCAATAGTAGAAAAGAAAACTGACGACGTTAATCTAACTGATAAAAACAAAAAAAGTAAATACCGTTTAGGTGCGCTTGCCTTAATATTTCCGCTTTTATACTGTTTGTTCGATACAGTAGGAACGGCGGCGGACGGAATTATTTTAAGCGGTGATTTCTTTTGCGAATTTTCGGAAATAGATGTTCTTATTTTATACGGATTAACTTTTTTGTTAGTCGGCGTAATCTGTTTTATTATAGTTTCTTTTAAAGAGAAAAAAGTTTATAACATTTTTAAACCTAAAGAATTAAAGACTAAAGGCCTTGCTTCTATCTTTGAAGAGGCAGGTCAAATATTTTACGTTTACGCAATGGCAAAAAATCCTATTCTTTCCGCTCCCATGATAGGCTCTTATTGTATTGTATCGGTGTTGCTTTCAAGAGTCTTACTAAAAGAAAAATTAAAACTATCGCAATACATTCCCGTAGTTAGCGTTATAGTCGGAATAATTTTATTGGGCGTTTCGGAAGGAATATCTTATTTATAAATTAATTAAATATGACAAAATTTGACACAATAAAGGCGTATACTCATTTATATAATATATTAAAGGAGAGAATATGTATACGAATATCGTCTTTTCGGTTGTTACCGTTTTGTCGTTTTTATATTATTTAATATTAAAAAAGTAGTTAATATGAAAGAAGAAAAAACTTTAGTCATGCGTATTTTAGATAAAGAAAAGGTAAAATACGAACAGTTTTGTTATTTAAATAGTGGTAAAATTTCGGGAGAAGAGGTTGCCGAGTTTTTGCATTTAGATAAAAACCAAACGTTTAAAACTCTCGTAACGATTTCAAAAAGCGGTAATTATTATGTTTTTGACGTTCCCGTAAATAAAGAGTTAGACTTAAAAAAGGCGGCGGCATCTGTAAACGAAAAAAACGTTTCCATGTTGCCACAAAAAGAATTGTTGCCGTTAACGGGATATGTGCACGGGGGTTGCTCTCCCATAGGCATGAAAAAGTTTTTTAAAACTACTTTCGATATTTCTGCTTTAGAATTTGATAAAATTTACTTTTCCGCAGGTAAAGTAGGTTATTTTTAGGTGTAAACAGGCTTGAGTTAGAAAGGGTTATAAAGGTTAGTTTTGACGATATTTGTTAATATTTTTAACGCACTTGACAAAATCAAAAGACGTTGCTATTATATAAACAATATATTTTTATTTATGGAGGTAAAAATATGGCAAGAGGAAAAAATAAAGGTTTAAAAGTTTTATTATTTACGATACTTTCTTTAATTTTAATAGTTGTTATCGCAGTAATCGTATTCTTAAACTTAACACCGAGAACGTTCGGCTTAGAAACTCAAACTATCGGTGGCAAAACCATTGAACAAATGGAAGTAGCGGATATTAAATTCTTTAATATCATTAAAAGTATTAGGGGTATGAACGACGTTAAAGAAGACGAAATAATCGTAAGTAAAATCGATGAAAACGGCACTAATGCAGAATCGAAATTAGCGGGCAGTAATTTAGCAAGTTCTAAAGATTATAAATCTCTTTTAACAAACGGCTTAACTTATAACGATGAATTAACTTTAGAATTTTCGGATAAAACTTTGGGTTATATGCTAAATGAAGCAGTTAAAATAGGTCCTAACGGAGAAAAGTCCGGTATTCGTGAAGTCTTATATATGCAAGATTATAAACTCGATATAAAAGAATTTACGATAACTAAAGCGGGTGAAAACGGCAAATTAAGAATAGTCGCTTCTATGGATACGACTAAATATAAAGAAGATTTAGAAAGTATTTTAGGATTTATGTCCTTTATATTAGATGCGCCCGAGTCCGTTTATTTAGTTTTAGAATATGACGTAACGGCTAGTGATAACGCTGTTTCGTTAACTAATACTAAGATGTGCATTAACGACGATACGGAAGACGTTGTTGTTTGTGCGATATTAAATGCTTCTGCAACCGATTACGGCGACGGCGGTAGCGACGAATTTGAGAGTTTAAAAGCTAACATGGCATCTAGAATTGCTAAATTTATTAATTCGTTAGGTAAAATTAACGCTTTAGATAATAATAAGTTAATTATAAATACGAAAGTTTCATAAAATATTAAATGCGGAGTAAGTTTATCGCTCTTCCCGTAGGGAATTGCGATAACTAAATAAATCCGCAAGCGGATTTGTTATAT
>JAZUKR010000074.1:0-5835 GCA_045643385.1 Christensenellaceae bacterium
TTTTTTAAGTGGTTGCATAAACCCCTTAAAATTTGCGAAGATATAACGCCCAAGTTACCTCTTGCTCCACGTAATGCGCCTTTAGATGCGGCGTCACAAACGTCTTCTAACTTATTACTTTTACAATTTAATAATTCTTTAACGGAAGATTGCAACGTTAAAGACATATTAGTTCCCGTATCTCCGTCGGGAACTGGGAATACATTAAGAGAGTCAACGGTTGCTTTATTTAAATCTAAAACCTTTGACGCAGAAATAATCATATTCTTAAAAAGAATACCGTTTATACTTTTTTGCATATAAAAAACTCCTTAAAAGGAAAAAAGACAAATTAAATTAATGTTTAACACCCATAACGTTAACGTTAATCGTGTCTACAATCATACCCGTAAATCTTTCGACTTTATATTTAATGGATTCTTTTAACGCTTCAACAACTGCCTTAATGGATACGCCGTATTTAACTATGATAGACATATTTATTGATACTCTATCACCGTTAGAACGGACTCTAACGCCCTTTACAACAGATTTGAATTTAAAAAATCCACAAATAACGTCTATAACATTTTTAGGTGCAAATTCAACGATACCGTAACTATCCATAGCGACTTTAGAAATAAATCGCTCTATGGTTTTATCGGATATTATTATCTTACCGTAAATGTTACTGGTTTTTACAGACATACTAACCTCACTTTAATACGTATAAATATTTTACATTATTTATTATTTTTTTGCAAGGGTTTATTAACAATTATTTATTTTTTTAGAAATATTTAAAATTATAAATATATTTTTTAATAAAAGACTTAAAATTTGTTGCTTTTTATTTAATTATATGTTAAAGTATTCGTGTTAATTAATGATTGATTTCCAATAGGAGGATTATTATAATGAGTAAAGTATGTTTTGTATGTGGCAAGGGTAAACTTTCCGGTAATTTAGTAAGCCACTCAAATCGTAAAACTCCCACTTCTTATGAAGCAAACCTTCAAAAAGTGAGTATTAAACACGAAGATGGAACGGTTTCTAAAGAATACGTTTGCGCAAGATGTTTAAAAAGCGGAAAAGTTGAAAGGGTTTAACTTATATTAAATATTAAAGACCGTCTAATTAGGCGGTCTTTTCTTTTGTTTTATTAAAATAAATCTTTTGTCGAAAGATATCTCATACCCGTATCGGGTAAAAGTATTACTATATTTTTATCTTTATATTCTTTGGTATTAAAATTATCTATAACGGCAGATAATACCGCTCCCGAAGATATTCCACACAAAAGCCCTTCTTCTTTTGCTAAAATTCTCGTAAACTCATAAGCGTCTTCATCTTTACACGTAAGCACTTTATCAACGAATTTATTTATATAATTTTTTGGAATAAAATTTGCACCTATTCCTTGAATCTTATGCGCACCTATTTGATTTTTAGTGATTAACGGCGAAGATAAAGGTTCAATTCCTAAAGTTAAAATTTCTTTGTTTTTTTCTTTTAAATATTTTGCCGTTCCGGATAGCGTTCCGCCAGACCCGATGCATGCTAAAAATACGTTTATTTTACCATCTAAGTCTTCGTAAATCTCTTTTCCCGTCGTATTATAATGCGCTTCAACGTTAGACGGATTATCAAATTGCGAAGGAATAAAACTGTTTTTGATTTGATCTTTTAGTTCTTTCGCTTTATCTATTGCACCTTTCATACCGAGTTTTCCGTCGGTTAACACTACTTCAGCACCATATGCTTTAAACAATAAAATACGTTCTTTACTATAAGTTTCAGGCATTGTTAAAATAACTTTATATTTCATTGAAGCACCAAGCATGGCTAATCCTATCCCCGTATTTCCGCTAGTAGGTTCGATTATAGTTGCTCCATCCTTAATTATACCCTTTTTTTCTGCGTCTTTAATCATATAAAATGCAACTCTGTCTTTAACGCTTCCGCTCGGGTTAAAATATTCGGTTTTTGCATATAAATTAAACGGCAAATTAAACTTTTTTTCGATATTATTAAGTTTTATTAAAGGCGTATTACCTATTAACTCTTCTATTCCGTTATATATCATAAACTTTCACCTTCTAATTTTTCTTTTAACTTTTTTAACGCTCTAAATCTATGACTTATTTTATTTTTTTCTTCCATACTTATTTCTGCTAAACTCTTTTTATACTCTATAGAATAAAACAACGGATCGTATCCAAAACCGTTTTCACCACGTTCTTTTTCTAAAATTTTTCCCTCTATTATGCCATCTGCCGATATTATTTTACCACTCGGCGTATAGTAAACGAGAGTACAAACAAACTTTGCTTTTCTGTTCTTAACGCCTTTTAATTCTTTTAACAGTTTTAGGTTATTAGACTTACATGTACCCTCTATCGAATATCTTGCACTAAATATCCCAGGCCTTCCGTTTAAACTCTCCACACATAATCCACTATCGTCCGCTAAAGCAGGCAGATTAAGCGCTAAACTTACAGTTTTTGCTTTTATTAAAGCGTTTTCGTAAAAAGTGCTACCCGTTTCTTCAATTTCTTCAGTAAAACCCAAGTCTTTTGCCAAAATGACTTCGTAATCATTTAAAATCGATTGAACTTCTTTTAATTTATTATAATTTCCGCTTGCAAAAACTATCTTTTTCATAAATTTTCCTTTATGTTTTGGCTTAATATTATAAACTCTTCTGCAGATAAAGTTTCGCCCCTCAAAGTAGTGTCTATGCCCGATTTAATTAAAATTTGTTCGGCTTTTTCTCTTGGCAATTTATAAGCGCTCATAATATTATTTATAAGCATTTTTCTTCTTGAAGAAAATGCAATTCTAACTATATCTCGAACGCTTTTTAAATCTACGTCTTTATTCTTGTTTTTATCTATATCGATTTTAACTACTGCGGAATCTACGCTCGGCACAGGCGTAAACATTTCTTTATTTACGTCTAAAATTTTAGTTGCACTTCCACGTAAATTTATGGCGACAGTTATAGCACCGTAAGAAGAAGAGTTATTAACAGCGCAAAGTCTTTCCGCTACTTCTTTTTGTACCATTATTACCATTGATTTTATTTTTTTTGAATTTTCCAAAAAACGCATTATTATAGGCGTTGTAATATAGTAAGGAAGGTTTGCAACCATAACGTAACCGTCGGGCAAATCTTTTTCTACGCTTTCTAATTTTTCTTTTAATATATCTTTAAAAATAATTTCCGTATTAAAAGTATCTTTTAAAACTTCGTTTAATAAAGGTTTTAATTTTAAGTCTATTTCGTAGCCTATTACATTTTTAACGCTTTTAGAAAGACGTTTTGTAAGCGCACCCGCACCGCAACCTATTTCTAGAACTGTATCGCCACTTTTTACGTTAGAGCGTTTAACTATTTCGTTAAGTAAACTTTCATCGGTTAAAAAGTTTTGACCGAACGCCTTTTTAAAATTAAAACCGTATTTAATTAATAAAGATTTTAAATTGCTATCCATTATTTTCCTATAAAATTTTCGAATAATCGCTTAAATATTATGTATACTTATATTGTAAAGATAATTCTTTACAAAATTTTTACCAAAGATATTTTTAAAAAGCCGATTTATATCGGCTTTTTTTATACTAATTTATTAAAAACTCTTTTTGCGTTATTAATAACGGCAAATGAAGTTTCTTCTTGGGTTAAACCTTTAATTTCGGCAAGCTTATTAAGAACAAACGAAACATTTTTCGGCTCGTTCGTCGTCCCCCTAAAAGGCTCTGGACTTAAATACGGGCTATCGGTTTCGGTTAAACAAAATTCAAGCGGGATTCTGCTTGCCACTTCCACTAAATTTTTAGCGTTTTTAAAAGTTAACGTGCCTGAAAAAGAAATATAAACGCCGAGTTTTATATATTCTAACGCAGTTTCTATACTACCTGAAAAACAGTGCATAATAACGCCGTTTTTGATTTTATCTTTATTATCTTTTAATATATTAAAAGTGTCTTGCGTCGCATCTCTTGAGTGAACGCTAAAAGGAAGTTTAAGAAAATTTGCAAGTTCGATTTGCTCTATAAACGCAGTTTTTTGTTTGTCTTTATTAAAAGGCTCGAAATGATAATCAAGACCTATTTCGCCTATCGCAACGCACTTTTTATTTAATGAAATTTCTTTTAATTGATCTAGCGAATTACTATTGTATTTATCTAATTCGCTCGGATGAAATCCTACGGCAAAAAACACTCTATCGTACTTATCTGAAAGTTCTTTGCCAACTAAGGAAGACTTTAAGTCTATTCCCATATTAATTGCGTAATCGACTTTGTTTTTAACAAGGTTATCAATTATTAAATCTTTATCGCATAATTTTTCGTCGTCTATATGACAATGCGTATCAATATACATTTTTAATTAAAAAATACAACTTCCGTCTTCGATATCGTTTTCCGGGCTGATAAAAGACAAGTTACCTTCTAAATCTTCTGCACAAACAATCATACCTTGAGACTCTATTCCGCAAAGTTTACACGGCTTTAAATTAGTAACCATAACGAGTTTTTTACCCACCAAATACTCGGGCGAATATTTATGCGCAATACCAGATACTACAGTCCTTTCTTCGTTGCCTATCTTTACAGAAAGTTTTAAAAGTTTTTTGCTCTTTTCTACCTTTTCACAAGCGAGAACTTTGGCAACTTTTAACTCGACTTTAGAAAAATCTTCTATATCTATTTGAGGCTTAGAGGCGTGATCGTGAAGTTTAATTTCGGGAGTTTTTTCTTTTCTATCTTCTATCATTTTATTTATTTCCTTCATAATTTCTTGTTGATCTAATCTTAAGAATAAAATTTCGGAGTTTTCCGTAACCTTAATTTTGCCTAAAACGTTAAACTCTTCTATATTCTCAAAATTTCTCAAATCCGAGTTAAACATTTTTGCAACTTTTTCTGCCGTTTTAGGCATAAAAGGTATAAGTAAAGAAGTTCCTATAATTATACTTTCGGTTAAATTATATAAAACTGTTTGCAATCTTAATTTATTAGTCTCTTCTTTAAAAAGTTTCCACGGCTCCGTTTCGTCTATATACTTATTTGCCCTTCTAAATAAATTCATAATTTCGAAAATGGCTTCGGATATTTTGTATTCATCCATTTTGGCACAAACTTTTTTATAGGTAGAACAAACTACTTCTTTTAAGTCCGCATCTACTTCTTCGTTTATATTTCCGTTTTCCACGTAGCCGTTAAAATACTTATTCGTCATTGCAATAGTTCTTGAAACCAAATTTCCGTAAACGTTGGCAAGGTCACTGTTTATAGTATCTATAACCGATTCCCAAGAAATTAATCCGTCGTTGTCTTGTGGCATAGCGGTTAAAACGTAATACCTAACGGCGTCTACGCCGAAATACTTTACTAAATCGTCGGCATAAATAACGTTACCTTTAGACTTACTCATTTTACCGCCGTCTTGTAATAGCCAACCGTGTCCGTAAACTTTTTTAGGAAGTTCTAAGCCTAATGCCATTAAAAATATAGGCCAGTAAATAGTGTGAAATCTAATAATATCTTTACCTATAACGTGAACGTCTGCAGGCCAGTATTTATTAAAATTATCTAAATTTTTTCCGTCTAAATCGTAACCTATACCCGTAATATAATTAGTTAAGGCGTCTAGCCAAACGTAAACGACGTGTTTATCGTCAAAATCTACGGGGATACCCCATTTAAACGAACTTCTCGAAACGCATAAATCTTGAAGACCCGGTTTTAAAAAGTTATTGACCATTTCGTTTTTACGTGAAACGGGAGTAATAAATTCGGGGTGCTCTTCGTAATATTTTAAAAGTTTATCGGCGTATTTACTCATTT
>JAZUKR010000075.1:0-11864 GCA_045643385.1 Christensenellaceae bacterium
ATAAAAGATAAAAAAATCGTTATAAATTTTTTAGAAGATTTTGGTTATGGCAAAAAGATTATAAAAAAAGCGACGCAATATTATATAAATAATGCCAAATAATTACTTATTTGTTAAAAATATATTTAAATTAATTATTGACAAAAATCATAAAATTTTTTATAATAATAGCATAGTTTAGTGGGGTTTATATGAATAAAGAAAACAAAAAACCAGATGAAAATATTAAAAAAGAAGAAGAGCAAGTAGTATATACTAAAGAAGAAATAAAAAAAGAAAAGGCAAAGTTAAAAGAAGCCAAATTAAATAAAAGGGGCAGAAAGGTATTAAAATGCAGACCTTTAAAAAACTTTTTATGGGCGCTTGTAGGCTTTTTAGTAGGCTTTGTTATTCTTTTCGGCGGAATATTTGCGGGTGTAAAACTTATTCCCGTTAAAACCTATTTAGACTTAGCGACTAAAGATTCCGAAAAGACGAGTGAAGATATTTTAAGCGAAAAAATAAGCAAGAACAGTATTTTCGACGCAATTATGAACGTGGCTAAAGACGATTGCGATTATCAAATAAAAGATATTCCCGTCTTAGAAGATGCAATAGATTCTTTAATTAACGAATCCGGACTCGGCGATTATTTAGAAGTTAATTTAGACGGAATTAAAGAAGTATATTTACATAACGGCGAAGATAATGCCTTGTTTGACGGTTTACTTAATTGTATTACCTTAAAGGCAACTGCTTTGGGCGACGATTTAAGTAAGATTTCCGTTTTAACTGAAACTTCCGAAGTTAAAGACGAAGTTAACACTTTAGACGAAAATTTCAGACCTAAACTTTACTACTATTTAGCATCGGGCGAGGCAGGGACGGAGTCCGCCGTTTATAAACGTGCGTTTAACGACGACAAGAGTTTTGTCAACGGCGTAAATGCAAACACAAAACTTTATTATCCTGCTTTAGAAATAGTTCCTTTAGGCGATTTATTGGATATAGTTGTTCCAACGTTAGACAGAGTAGAAGTAAACGAATTAATAAACGTGTTAGATACTTCTTCAGACGAAGAATCTTCTAATGTTTTAACCGACATTTTAGAAGGTTATACTATAGGCGATATTTCGTCGGGAGAATTTGACCCGATAAATATTAAACTTTCAAAGGTTATTAAAGAAGATCAAGATAACGAGTTAATGACCGAACTTTTATCTTCTATAACCGGAAAAGACTACGGCGAAATTATTTTAGACGACTTAATGAACATAAATCAAGACAACTTAAATAACGTTAAGTTAACTACTATTTTAGAACAAACTGATAATAATAAACAACTTTACGACGTATTATTTTCAATTTCGGGCTTAGAAAAAGAAGCGGACGGCAGTAAAGATTACGATAAAATCACGATAGGCTTAATTGCAAATGCAAGTAATTTAGAAGCTATTTATTTAATAGACGTATTGCCGAGAGAAGATTATGAAGGATTATACGAAATATTAGACGACGTATACGGCGTTGATGAAAACGGAGAATTAAAAACGAATTATATAACCTTAGAAGAATTAGGCGACTTTGATGTTTCTAAGGTAAGACTAACTTCCGTATTAACCGAATACGAAGACGAATCGGTAATAGGTACGGGCGACCCCGTAATAACGAGAGAACAATACGACGCAAATAAAAAGTTATGGTCCGTAATTAGATCGGCAGTAATCGTAGAAGAAGGAAAAGAAATACTTTTAGAAGATTTAGAAAAAGAATTTTCTGTTAAAAACGTTAAAATAGAAGACGTTTTATCGCTAGATAATAAAGTAATAAGTATTCTCAAAGGTGCGCTAAACAAAGTAAACCCCGACGGCAGTATAGATAACGAATATAAACTTTCGCTTGCAGATTTAGAAACTTTAGATTCTAACAACATAAGATTACAAGACGTAATTAGCGACACTTCTTTATTAGATATTATCTTAAACGGCGTTAAAACAGGAGAAGAAGGCGACCCGAACAAGAATTTAGAGATTAAGGATTTAACTATAGGCAAATTTGGCGATTTTAAAGTAGAAAACGTTAAAATTTCAAATGCAATACCCGACTATTTTGAAGATTCCAATAAAGCACTTAGAGATTTAATAAAAGACTTATACAATGAAGAAGACGTATCGCTTTCAACTCTTCAAAACTTTAATACGGATAATATTCACTTAACGACGGTTATTCCTTTCGGCGACGAAACGACGTCCGGAAATAACAACAAAAAATTATATGAAATTTTATGCGACTATCTAAATAAAGATAAAGAAGATATTATTTTAAGCGACATTAAAGAATTCGATATAAATTCTATTAAACTCGAAACTATTATCGTTAGAGACGATTCTAATTCTCAAAATAAATTATTATGGGATATCATCGATAAAGCGGTAATTCCGGAAAATCCCGAAATCGGCATAACCATAAACGACTTAACGACAAGTTTTGATATTAACGGCGTTGAACTAGAAACTATTTTAGAGCGTAGCGATAATACAAGCAAACTTTGGAGCATTTTAGACGTTTCGGTAGAACACGAAGGAAACATAACAGTTAACGATTTAATTAATAATTTCGACATTAATAAGATTACGTTAAAAACGTTATTCGATTCCGAACCCGACAATAATATTTTGAAGGTTTTGTATAACGACGATACAGTAAACGTAGGAAATTTGGCAGAAAAAATCAACGATTTAAATATAACCGATATTTTCGATATAGAAGTATTTACTAAAGAAGAAAGCAAAAAATCCGTTATAGGTACCGTATATCAAAAAATTGGCGAAAACTACGTTAAAGTAGAAGAAGGAACACCGAATAACGACAACGATTTATATTACGTATCTACTTCTGCAACAGTTTGGTTATTCGTTTTGTTTGATTATAGCGAGGATACGTTTACCGCTAAAAACGTTAAGGTTAACAATTTAGACGAAAGCATTAATAACGTGTCGGATTCTGTTGTCGGCGCAAAAATATCGCTTTTAATAGAAGCGGGAATTTTAGACGAAACATTTAACGATTCTGTCTTATTAGATAAAACTATTTTAGACATATTAAACGCAGCAAAAATTGTGGGTTAAATTGATTGACAAACAAAGTAAAATTTGATATTATAATGTAACTTATAATATATAAGTAAAAACCTTGCTTGGTACGGTATCCGTTATCAAGCCGAATAAGTCCGGGAGGTAAAAAAATATGACGAAGTACGAAATGCTTTATATTCTCGACGCTGATTTAACAGACGAAGTAAAAGAGAATATCATTAAAAGATTCGAAAACTTAGTTACGGAAAACGGTGGTGTTGTAGAAAACATAGACCGTTGGGGTATTAAAAAATTACAATATCCTATCAACTATAAGAACGAAGGTTATTACGTTTTAATGAATTTTGAAGCAGAAAAGACGTTAGTTGTTGAAATTAAACGTATCGCCAGCATCGAAGACGGTGTTATTAGACGTTTAATAACAAAAAGATAGCACAGGAGAAAAAATATGAATAAAGTTTTTCTTATCGGTAATTTAACAAGAGACCCAGAACTTACGGAAACCCCGAACGGCGTTTCCGTTTGCAGATTTTCTATCGCAGTTCAACGTGATTATACTAATGCTGAAGGAAATAGGGAAGCAGATTTCTTTAATATAACCGTATGGCGTGGTAAGGCAGAAAGTTGTGGTAAATATCTAAAAAAAGGCAACAAGGTTGCAGTTTTTGGTAGTTTACAAACAAGGTCTTACGACGATAAAGACGGGATAAAAAGAAACGTTACCGATATAATTGCTAACGACGTTGAGTTTTTAACTCCGAAGAGCATGCAAAGTGATAGCGAAGGTGAAGAACCGACGGTATCTGCTAAGCGTGAACGTCCTCAGTTGGAAGCGATTGACGACAATCAACTTCCGTTTTAACGGATTAATCCGTTTATAATTTTTAAGGAGAAATAAAATGGACGAAAATAATGTTAACGTTACCGAAGCAACAGTAGAACAAGGTGTTGCTAATAAAGACGGTAAAAAATTTGTTAAAAGAGTTCCACGTAAAAAAGTTTGCGCATTTTGTCAATCAAAGGCAGAAAGTATCGACTATAAAGATATTAACACTTTGAAAAAATACGTTACCGAAGGTGGTAAAATTCTTCCTCGTCGTATGACGGGCGTTTGTGCAAAACATCAAAGAGTTTTGGCAACGGCTATTAAGCGTGCAAGAATTACAGACTTATTACCGTTTAAAGGTGAATAATTAAAAAATTAAATTAAATCGCTCCAAAAGTTTTACTTTTGGAGCGATTTTTTTACTTTTATAACACGATTTTCTTGTATTGATTCGGCGTGTAGCCCGTATGCTTTTTAAATGTTCTCGAAAAATAATTATAATCGCTAAATCCGACTTTATTTGCAATTTGCGTTAAATTATAATTATGTTCGAAAAAAAGTTCTTTTGCTTTTTCTATTCTATAATCAATTAAATAGCTTATGATGCTTTTATTAATGTCTTTTTTAAAAATCTCATCGCAATACGTCGGCGAATAATTGATTTTTTCGCAAATTGAATTGAGAGTTAACTTATCGTAATAAAAATTTGATATATAATTTAGAATTTTTTTTGTAATTTTATTATAATTCATTTCGGATTTTATCGACAAAATTGTCGTTAAAATAGCATTGGTTAAATTTTCCAAAATCTCTTTAGAGTAAGGGTCGTAAGGGAAATTAAATTCGTTGCATGCGTAAATTAATTGCTTTATTTTGGAATTGACGCAGTTTTCTAAAAAAACAGGGAAATCTATTTTATCGTCCGAAGTAAAATTTATACTTACGTACTCGGCACGTTCTCCCGCCTTTCTTTCTTTTTTGCTATCCGAGGGGATTAAAATACAACAGTTTTTGGCAACAGCGTAATTTTTTCCATCAACAGTATAGTTTAAACAACCGTTCAACACTATCGTAAGGTCATAAAATCCGTATATTGTGGGCGGAATTTTCATAACAACGTCGTTTTGATGATAAATGTAATACGTAGCATTTAAATTATACATAAGATTGTGCTAAAATCTCCCTTTATTAGTAAAATACAACATTGATTTTGTACTAATTTAATTATATAATATTATTGACAATAAGTCAATTCTATTTTAAAAAGGAGAAAATAATGGAAAAAGTTAGGTTTGGAATAATAGGTGTTGGTAATCAAGGTTCGTATTATGCTAAAACGTTATTTAAAAACAATAAAATTAAAGACGGGTATATTAGTGCAATGTGCGATACTAACTCTGTAAAAATCGAAAAAATCAAGGAAGAATTTAATGACGAAGTTAAATATTTTTCAGATTATAACGAAATGTTAGACAGCGGTTTAGTAGATGCGGTTATAGTAACCGTTCCGCACTATTTACACCCTGAAATCGTAATTAAAGCATTAAACAAAGGCTTGCACGTTTTATGCGATAAGCCCGCAGGGGTTTATACAAAGCAAGTTAAAGAAATGAACGAAGTTGCAAAGAAAAGTAATTCGATTTTTGCAATGATGTTTAATCAAAGAACGAATTGTTTATATCGCAAGATGAAAGAGATGATAGAAGTGGGTGAAATAGGCAATATTCAAAGGATAAATTGGGTAATTACAAACTGGTTTAGAAATCAAAACTATTATGATTCTGGTTCTTGGCGTGCAACATGGAAAGGTGAAGGTGGTGGCGTACTTATAAATCAATGTCCGCATCAACTTGACCTTGTTCAATGGATTGTAGGCGAAATGCCGATAAAAGTAAACGGCTTTTTAAAATACGGAAGATGGCACGATATAGAAGTAGAAGACGAAGTTACTGCATATTTCGAATATAAAAGCGGAGCAACGGGAGTATTCATTACGACTACTGGTGAAGCCCCGGGAACTAACCGTTTGGAAATTTCGGGAACAAAAGGCAAATTGGTTTGTGATAACGGTCAATTAATTTTTATAAAGAACAAAGAAGATTCGATGGAACATTTAAAAAATGCAAAAGACGGATTTTCTATGCCTGAATGTGAAAAAATTATCGTTGAAACGGACGGTTTAAACGAACAACATCAAGGGATTATAAACAATTTTATCGATGCAATTTTAAAAAGAGACAAACTTTTTGTCGACGGAAAGGAAGGCATTAACGGTGTAGAACTTATGAACGCCATTGAACTTTCTGGCTTTAAGGGTGGTGAAAGCGTTAGTATACCTGTGGACGAAGAAGAATATCTTAAAGAGTTGAATAAAAAAATTAAGATTTCTAAAAATAAGGTTGGCAACGACAACGCAGTTATAGATACTAATAATACTTTTTGGAACGTTAAAGTTTAAGGAGAAAACTATGATAAAACTTTGTGCATTTGCGGACGAATCTTCAAGCGAATTTTTGGGTCAAATAGACGCATTAAAGAGAAATAACATATCGCTTTTAGAGATTAGGGGAATAAACGGAAAGAGCGTAATCGATCAGACAGACGAAGAGATTAAAGAGTGTTATGAAAGATTATGCGATAATAATATTTCCGTTTGGTCGATAGGTTCGCCGATAGGTAAAGTACATATTGACGTTGATATTAACGCATATCTTGATACCGTAAAACGTACTTGCGAAATATCAAATAAATATAATTGCGATAAAATAAGAATGTTCAGTTTTTTCTATAGCACTAACGATAGGAGCAAGGTGCTTGATTATTTATCTAAATTCGTTGAAGTAGGCAAAGAATTTAACGTTAAAATGTGCCACGAAAACGAAAAGGGAATTTACGGAGACAATTTAGAAAGGGTTAAAGACATTTTATTAAACGTAAAAGACTTGGATTTCGTTTACGACCCCGCAAACTTTATTCAAGTGGGAGAAAAGGCAGAAGATACGTTAAGCGCATTACATAAAAAAGCGTACTATTTCCATATTAAAGACGTTATAGCAAAAACCGACGAACTTGTTCCTGCGGGCTACGGCGACGGCATGATAGATAAACTTGTATCTATGATAACCGACGATAAGGTGTTAACGTTAGAACCACACCTAAAAGTTTTTGACGGATTTTCAAAAATAGACGATACCGTAATGAAAAACAAATTTGAATTTAATTCTAACGAACAAGCCTTTGATTTTGCTGTAAAATCTTTGAAAGATTTACTAAGTAAACAAGGATATAAAGAAACAGAAAAAGGATTTATAAAATAGAAGGTATAAATTATGAAACTAACGTTTAGATGGTATGGCGAAAAAGATTGTATTCCTCTTAATTACATAAAGCAAATTCAAGGAATGACGGGCGTTGTTACCGCAATTTACGATACGCCTGTAGGTGAAGTCTGGAGTTTAGATAAACTTTTACACTTAAAAGAATTATGTAATAAAAACGGACTGGAAATGGAAGTAATAGAGTCTGTGCCTGTTCACGAAGATATAAAGTTAGGGCTTTTTACAAGAGATAAATATATAGAAGCTTATAAGCAAAACATAATCAACTGCGGAAAGGCGGGAGTAAAATGTATTTGCTATAACTTTATGCCCGTTTTTGATTGGTTTAGAACGAATTTATACTATAAACACGAAGACGGTTCAACTTCTTTATCTTACGCCGAAGCCGATTTTTGTAAGTTGGATAAAAAGAATTTACGTCTTCCGGGGTGGGATGAAAGTTATACTAAAGAAGAGTTGAACGGACTGTTAAAAAAATATGAGGGCATGACGCACGAAAAACTTTTCGAAAACTTGGTATATTTTCTAAATGCAATAATGCCCGTTTGTGATAAATACGACGTTAATATGGCAATTCACCCCGATGATCCACCTTGGGATATATTTGATCTTCCGAGAATCGTAGGGCGTGAAGAAGATTACGACAGATTGTTTAAGGCAGTACCTAATATTCATAACGGAATAACTTTTTGTACGGGAAGTTTAGGTGCAGGTAGATTTAACGATTTGCCGAAAATGGCAGGTAAATACGCTAAAAGAATTTACTTTGCACATTTACGTCAATTAAAATTTACAAATCAAACGGATTTTTACGAAAACGGTCATCAAACGAGTGAAGGCAACGTTGATATATATGAAATAGTTAAAGCACTTGTTAAAAACGGATTTAATGGATATTTACGCCCCGACCACGGCAGAAACGTTTGGGGTGAAGATTCTAAACCGGGTTACGGGTTATTCGATAGAGCAATGGGTGCAACCTACTTACAAGGGCTTTTCGAAGCTGTAGAAAAAGATTTGAAAAAATAAGTTATAAAAACCTATTTTATTTGGGCGGTTGCTCCTATAATCGTATTATATAACGGAGAGATTTATTGATTATGAAAAAATTTTTTAACGACGATTTGCTTTTAGAAAATAAAAGCGCAAAAAAAATTTATAAAGAGATTAAAGATTTGCCTATTATAGACTATCACTGTCATCTTGACGAAAAGAAAATAAAAGAAGATAAAAAATTCGAAAATCTCTACGGATTATGTTTAAAAGAAGACCACTATAAATGGCGTGTTATGAGACTTTGCGGTGTAGACGAAGAGTATATTACGGGTAGTAAAAGTTTTAAGGAAAAGTTTTTTAAGTTTTGTGAAATAATGCCGAAATTGATAGGCAACCCCGTATATTTTTGGGCGCATATGGAATTAAAGCAAATATTCAATATAACGCTTCCTATATGTTTAGATAACGCCGAATATATATGGACGGAAACCGAAAGGCAGTTGAAAGACTTGTCGACAAGAACGCTTTTGAAAAAATTTAACGTGGAATACGTCGCCACAACCGACGACCCGTTAAAGGAATTAGTTTATCACGGGGAAATAGACGGGGTAAAAGTATGTCCGACGTTTAGACCTGACGCTTGCCTAAATAGGGGCGTAGATAAAAATACTTTGGAAGAAAGATTACAATATTTTATTTCAAAAGGTTGTAAAATTTTAGATTACGGGTTCGATTTTATAAAAGAAGACGACGGAAATTTATTTTGGCTAATTAAAATTGCAAAAAAATACGATCTTATTTTACAGTTACATTTCGGCACGTTTAGGAACGTCAACGAAAAAGCGTTTAATACCATAGGTGTCGATAGCGGATTTGACATAATGCGATATAATATAGACGTAGACGCTTTAGTTAAAATTTTTAATAAAGCAAACAGTGAACTAAGCGGGTTGCCTAATATTATTCTATATCCGTTAAACGATAATTTCATTAAACCTTTGGCAACAATGTGCGGGGCCTTTAGAAAGGTTATAATAGGCAGTGCTTGGTGGTTTAACGATAACGTTAGCGGAATAAAAAATCAAATGCAAGTCGTATCCGAATATTCGGTATTCGGCACGCAATTAGGAATGCTTACGGATAGCCGTTCATTTTCTTCTTACGTTCGTTTTGATTTTTACCGCAGAATTTTGGCAAGTTTTATAGGTGAAAAAATCGAAAAGGGAGAATATGATTATAATTTCGGCATAAATTTAGCAAAAGATATATCGTATTTGAATATTAAAAACTTATTAAAAATATAGGAGATAAAATATGTTTAGTGTAGATTTAAGTAATAAAGTAATAGCAATAACCGGTGCAGGCGGAATAATTTGCAGTGAATTTGCAAAGTGCCTCGCTAAAAACGGAGCAAAAGTTGCCCTTCTTGACATTAATTACGATTCGGCAAAAAAATATGCGGACGAAATAGGAGATAACGCCTTGGCGGTTAAATGTAACTGTTTAGATAAACAGAGCATTATAGACGCTAAAAAAGTAATAAACGAAAAGTTCGGCAAGGTTAATTTTTTAATTAACGGTGCAGGCGGAAATAACCCAAAAGCAACGTGCGATAACGAAACGATGTCGCCGGAATTATCGGGAATTAAAGACTTTTTCGCTTTAGAAGAAAGCGGATTAAAATTCGTGTTCGATTTAAATATTACAAGTGCGTTTTTGGTAACTCAAGTGTTTGCGACCGATATGATAAAGACGGGCGGAAATATTATTAATATTTCGTCTATGAACGCTTTTAGACCTTTAACGAAAATTCCCGCTTATTCTGCCGCAAAAGCCGGAATTAGTAATTTTACCGAGTGGCTTGCAGTTCACTTTGCACCTTGTAACATAAGATGCAACGCAATAGCACCGGGATTTTTTGTAACAAATCAAAACAGAAATTTACTTTTTAACGAAGACGGTACGCCGACTCCAAGAACAGGCAAAATATTAAATGCAACTCCTATGAAAAAGTTTGGAGAAATAAAAGACCTTTTAGGTTGTTTATTATGGCTATCCGACGATACGGCAAGCGGATTCGTAACGGGAACAGTAATTCCAGTAGACGGTGGTTTTTCTGCTTATAGCGGTGTTTAAAAGATAAACAAGATAAATACTATTGCATTTTTCTTTTTTATGTTATATAATTTTTATAGCCATAAAAAAGGGAAGGAATATGGATAAAAGTTTATTTATAGATATACTTAAAGAAGAACTTGTTCCGGCAATGGGATGTACGGAACCCGTTTCCGTTGCGTATGCTTCGGCAAAAGCGAGAGACGTTTTAGGAGAAGAACCTATAAAGGGAGTTTTAGGTGTAAGTGCAAATATCGTAAAAAACGTTAAAAGCGTAACCGTTCCGCATACTAACGGAATGCGTGGGCTTAAAACGGCATTTTTGGCAGGGGTAATAGGCGGAAACGCAAACCGTGGATACGAAGTTTTATCGAGTATTACAAAAGAAGATATAAAAACAATAGAAGATTTTAACAATAATTTCGATTTAACTATAGAAGTTCCCGATGATGCCGAGATATTTGACGTTAGAGTATTTTTAAAATCTAAAAACCATACTTCTTTTGTCAGAATAAAAGATAGACATACCGATATTGTAAAAATAGAAAAGGACGGCAAGCCGATATTTGAAGGCGATTCGATGAACGTAAATAAAATCGACAAGTCCTTTTTGACGATAGAAAATATAATAGAATTTGCCGATACCGTGGACGTAAAAGACGTTAAAGAAATACTTGACAGACAAATAGAGTGTAATATGAGTATTGCAAAAGAAGGTCTAAAACACGAATACGGTGCAAACATCGGAAAAGTTTATATGAAAGCCTTTCCTAAGGACTTATTTACAGAAATAAAGGCTTATGCGGCGGCGGCAAGCGACGCAAGAATGAACGGTTGCGAAATGCCGGTAGTAATAAATTCGGGTAGTGGAAATCAAGGGATAACGTCTTCCGTGCCGGTTATAGTATACGCAAAAGCAAAGGGTATCGAAAATGAAAAACTGTACCGTGCGTTATGCGTTTCTAATTTAATTACAATTCATTTAAAAGCAGGCATAGGTACGCTTTCTGCTTATTGCGGTGCTGTTTCTGCCGGTGCAGGAGCAGGTTGCGGAATTGCTTACGCTTCGGGTGGCGGTTTTGAAGAAATAGCGCATACGCTCGTTAATGCTTTATCCGTTGATTCGGGAATAATTTGCGACGGGGCAAAGGCAAGTTGTGCAGCAAAAATAGCAACTGCCGTAGAAAACGGACTTTTAGGTTATCAAATGTATATGAACGGAAATCAATTTTACGGTGGCGACGGAATAGTTAAAAAAGGTGTAGAAAACACTATAAAAAGCGTTTCAAGGCTGGCAAGTAGTGGCATGAGAGAAACCGATAAAGAAATAATAAAGATAATGTTAGAAGAAGACTAATGTTAAAAATAAAAGAAAAAAAGCAAATGCAACGCATTTGCTTTTTTTGTAAAACAAAAACCCCGTGATAGTCACGGGGTAAAAAAGAGGCTATTGCCGATGAGACAAATGGACTCCGTTTGTGTATAATAAAGTTGCGACCTGCCAGTTGCAAAAAT
>JAZUKR010000076.1:0-6956 GCA_045643385.1 Christensenellaceae bacterium
GCGAAAGACCGCAAGGCTCCATTTTAGAGGGCATTAAAAATAAATCAGCCCCGGAATATATCTTCCTCGTTAAATCTTGATTATATGCAATTATAGAAACGCATTTGCCTTTATATGCGTTCGATACGTAATTAAAGTAATTTTCGTATCCTAACTCGCCTTTACCTAAAATTATTACTTGAACGTCTTGATTTAATAAACTCTCTAAAGTACATTTAACTAAATCTAGACCCTTATGAGATACTAGTCTTGAAATAATAGCAATAATAGGCACGTCTTCCCTAACGGGGAGATTTAACATTTTTTGTAATTCGCTTTTACATACGGATTTACCCGACATATCGGCACAAGAATAATTTTTAAATAAATACTTATCAGTCTCGGGATTATAGTAATCTACGTCTATTCCGTTTAATATCCCGCATAATTTATGCGAATTTCTGTTTATTATATTTTCCAACCCGTGAGCAAAGAAAGAGTTTTTAATCTCTTCTGCATAAGTCGGACTGACGGTAGAAACTATATCGGACATTTCTATAGCACCTTTCATAAGGTTGACGTTGCCGTCGAATTCCACGTAACTTTTAATAGAATCGGAAAAACCGAACAAATCGCCGTAAGTATCCATACCGAACACACCTTGATATTCGATATTATGAATTGTAAACACGGTTTTTATCCTTCTGAATTTTTCGTCGCCGTAATACATTCCTTTTAGATATATTATAGACGAAGCAGTTTGCCAATCGTTACAATGCAAAATATCGGGATAAATATTTAACCTTGCGATTAAGTCTAAAGACGCTCTCGAAAAGAAAGCAAATCTTTCTCCGTCATCGTAAAATCCGTAGATATTTCCTTCCCTTTTAAAGTAATACTCATTATCTATAAAATAAAATTTAACTCCGTCTAATTCGTAAAAAAATACGCCTGCGTATTGCCATCTCCAGCCAACGGAAACGTTAAAATTCGTTATATACTTAAATTTGGCTCTAAAATCACTATTAATATTACTATAAAGCGGTAAAATTACGCTTACGTCATAATTATTATTTTTAGCAATTGCTTTAGGCAGTGATCCTAAAACGTCCGCAAGTCCGCCCGTTGCGATAAACGGTGCCGCTTCCGAACCTAAAAATATAACTTTTTTCTTTTCATTAACAGTAATTTTAGGCAACTTTTTAGGTGTTTTTGCCGTATTCTGTTTTGCCTTATTTTCAGCCATGTTATCTCCTTAAATCATAATCCCTTTGCCGATATAGAACGGGTGATTTTCGCTACCAGATAAAACTTTTTTATCTCTAATTACTACGTTTTTATCTGTAATAATACAGTTAAGAGTACAATTCTCTCCTAAAACGGTATTTTGCATTACTATACTGTTTTTGATTTTTGCACCTCTTCCTACTTTAACGTTTCTAAAAATTATACTGTTTTCCACTTCGCCTTCAATGGTGCAACCGTCTGCTATAAGTGAATTTTTAATAATAGCCGAAGTGCCGTATTTCGTAGGCGCAGAATCTCTTATTTTTGTAAATACGCTTCTGTCGCCAAATAACTCGTGGCGGTTCTTTTCGTCAAGTATGCTCATATTACTTTCGTAATAAGCTTGTAAAGACGTAATTCCCGCATAAAAACCTTTATGTTCAAAACCGTATATCTTCATACTCTTTAAGTTGTTTGCAACAATATCCGTCATAAAATGGCTTCTGTTATGCGAAATACTGTCTATTACTATATTTTGAAGTAAAGATTTTTTCATTACGAAAATATTAGTAAACGAATTATATTTTTCACCTTTTTCTTGTTTAGGATAACTTACTTTAATTACTCTTCCGTTTTCGATAGTTAAATTTGTAACCGGTTCGTCGGTGCTTTCGTCCGCTTTAAACTTTTTATATACCAAAGTTATATCTGCATGATTTTTTATGTGTTCTTCAATAATATCGTTATAGTTTATTCTGCAAACGGTATCGCAATCGGTCATAACTACGTAATCTTCGTCAGCACGGAATAAAAAACTCGTTACGCCTTTTAAGGCTTCTAATCTCGAAGTATAAAGTTTATCGCTTTCTACGTCTCCAAAAGGCGGAAGCATAATAACACCGCCGTCTTTACGAGCCAAATCCCAATCTTTACCCGAGCCAACGTGGTCCATTAAGGATTGATAGTTGCTTTTTGTTATAATACCTACCGTATCTATCCCGGAGTTTACCATATTAGATAACGGAAAATCTATTAAACGGTATCTTCCGCCAAAAGGAATAGACCCTAACGTTCTAACTCTAACGAGTTCGGGAACTGCAGAATCGTGAATATTAGAAAAAATAATACCTACTGCTCTCATAATTATTTATCCTCCCTTAAAACGTCTTTATCTATCATTGCACCGCCGTCTATTTTAACGCCGTCTGCAATTTTTATGTTTCTGCTTAAAACGGTTATGCCTTTATTAGATTCTTTAATTTCGCCTACTTTTGCTTTTTTGCCGACAACCGTGTTTTCATCAATAATAGAATATTCGATAACGGCGTTTTCTTCAATTATGACGTCCGACATAATGATACTGTTCTTTACTTTAGCACCTTTTTTAACGATAACGGAACTTGCAAGCACGGAATTTTCCACTTCGCCGTAAATTTCCGAACCCGACATTATAATACTGTTCGATACTTTAGACTCACTTCCCATAAATTGAGGTGGAGCAAGCGGACTCCTTGATTGAATTTTCCAAGACGAATCGGTAACGTCGAATTTAGGGGAATCTCCCAATAAATCCATATTCGCTTCGTAAAGAGAATCTATAGTTCCAACGTCTTTCCAGTATCCTTCGAAAGTATATGCCATCATTTTTTCTTTAGAGTTTAACATTTTGGGAAGTATATCTTTGCCAAAATCGTTAGAAGAATTTGGATTTGCGTTATCTTCTTCTAAATATTTGTAGAGTTTTTTTGCAGAGAAAATGTATATACCCATAGACGCCAAAGTAGACTTCGGGTTTTTGGGTTTTTCTTCGAATTCGTAAATTTTATTGTTTTTATCTACGTTTAATATTCCGAATCTAGACGCTTCGTCTTTAGGAACGTTGATTGCCGCTATCGTGCAATCTGCGTCGTTTAATATATGATAATTAAGCATAAGGGAATAATTCATTTTATAAATATGATCGCCCGATAAAATTAAAACGTAATCGGGATCGAATTGTTTTATAAAATGAAGGTTTTGATAAATTGCGTTGGCAGTTCCTTTGTACCAGTCGGAAGAGTGCTTGCCTTGGTAAGGCGATAAAATATGAACACCGCCAAACGTCCTATCTAAGTCCCACGGTTGCCCGTTACCGATATAATCGTTTAATATAAGCGGTTGATATTGCGTTAAAACACCAACCGTATCTATTCCCGAATTTACGCAATTAGAAAGCGGAAAATCTATTATTCTGTATTTACCCCCAAAAGATACGGCAGGCTTTGCAATATTGTTTGTTAGTGCATAAAGCCTACTTCCTTGTCCGCCGGCAAGAAGCATGGCGACGCATTTTTTCTTCCTTATCATAATAATTTTCTCCTTAAAAATTATTTAATTTTATATAAATATAGACACGTAAAAGAAGGCAATTTAATCATTATTGAATTTTCTTTTCCGTGAGACGGTTTTTTAACAGATTTATAAATTTTTTTCTTAATTCTGTTTTCTCCGCCGTATTTTTTATCGTCCGTATTTAATAAAAGCGAATATTCGCCGTAATTTACTCCAAGCCTATACTTATCGAAAGTATAACCGGAAAAATTAACTATAACTACTAATTCGTTGCCTTTTTTATCAAATCTCGAATAAGAAATAACGTTATTGTCTTTTTCGTCTGCAGAAATCCACTTAAACCCTTCCCAAGAATCTTCTATTTCAAATAGAGCCGAAGTGTTTTTATATATATAATTTAGGTCTTTATTAAATACCGAGAGTTTATTATGTAAATCGAAATCTTTCATAAAAAACTCTAATCCTTCTTTATAGTTCCATTCCTTAAACTGACCGTATTCGTTACCCATAAAAGAAAGTTTTTTACCCGGGTGAGAAAACATATAGCCGTTAAACGCACGTAAATTAGAAAATTTAGTATTTATATCACCTGGCATTTTATCAAGTAAAGATTTTTTGCCGTGTACTACTTCGTCATGCGATATGGGTAAAATAAAATTTTCGCTAAACGCATAATACATGGAAAATGTTATTTTATTATGGTTGCCAGACCTAAAATAAGGGTCACAACTCATATAAGATAAAACGTCGTTCATCCAACCCATATTCCATTTAAAGTTAAAACCTAATCCGCCAACGCTTACGGGTTTAGTAATTAACGGGAAAGCGGTTGATTCTTCTGCTATCATATGTGCGTTATTGTATTTTTCAAAAACTACAGTATTTAATTTTTGTAAGAAAGCGATAGCTTCTAAATTATAATTCCCGCCGTTGCAGTTTGGTACCCACTCGCCTTTTTGTCTGTCGTAATCAAGATATAACATAGACGCAACGGCATCTACCCTTAATCCGTCTACGTGGAATTTGTCGAACAAAAACATAGCGTTTGATATTAAAAAACTCTGTATTTCGTTTTTGCCCCAATTAAAAATTCTAGTTCCCCACGATTTATGCTCCATTCTGCCGAATCCCGAATCTTCATATAAAGGAGTTCCGTCGAATTCAAAAAGTCCGTGTTCGTCTTTAGGAAAATGTGCCGGTACCCAGTCCAAAATAACACCTATTCCTTTTTTATGAAAGCAATCTACTAAGTGCATGAAATCTTTTGGCGTGCCGAATCTCGAAGTGACCGAATAATAACCGGTTACTTGATAGCCCCAAGACCCGTCGAAAGGATATTCAGATACGGGCATAAATTCGACGTGAGTATAACCCATATCGAAAACGTAATCTACAAGTTCATCTGCTAATTCGTTATAAGAGTAATAATCGCCGTTATCGTGTTTTTTCCAAGAAGCAAGGTTTACTTCGTAAATATTTACGGGCTTATCGTAAACCGTAGTTTTATTTTTAATATACTCGCTATCCGTCCACAAAAAACCTTCTAAATCATATACTTTAGAAGCCGTTTTAGACGGCGTTTCGGAGTGAAAAGCATACGGGTCAGCCTTAAAAACAGTTTTATTATTATGCGTTACGGCAAATTTATATGAATCGTATTCTTTAATAGACGGAATAAACAATTCGTAAATTCCGCCGTCGCTAATCCTTGTCATAATAAACTCGTTTTCTTGCCAAGAATTAAAATCCCCTACGACAGAAACTCTGTCAGCATTAGGAGCCAATACCCTAAACATAACGCCACTAACGTTATTTTGAGTGGTAAAATGTGCCCCAAAAAATTCATATGCTTTATAATTCGTTCCTTGATGAAATAAAAAAACGGGTAAATCGTTATTATTAAGTTTAGAAACTTTCTTTTTTGTTGGCATTATTTTCCCTTAAATAATATATTTCGATTTTTTAATAGGAGCATTGTCCATTTCTTTTTTAGTTTGTTCGTAACCCTTTCTTCCGAATAAAGCATAGGTTGCGTTTTTACCACCTTCAACACCCGGTTGATTAAACGTGTCTATATTAAGCATTGCTCCGCAATATGCCGTTTCCATTTCAAAAAGATACAGCAATTCTCCGATTGTAAATTCGTTAACTTCGGGTAACAATATAGTATAGTTTGCTCTTTTAGCGGTTGTTAATGCATATTCGGTTGCTTTTCTTTCTGTATTTATAAGTTCGTTCATAGTGTGTCCGCATAAGAAATTTACGTCCGGGAAAGACTCGCACCCTTTACTTATAGTAACTGTCGAGCGGAAGTTTTCTACCCCTATTATGGTTATAACTTTATCAAAAGGACCTTCCCTATATAATTGAACTTGAGAGTGTTGGTCGGTTACCCCTAACGCCTTAACGGGCGTTTGACCTACGTATACTTTTTCCCCAAAAAGGGAGTCTGCTTTACCTAAACTTTCGCCCCATAACTGGCAATACCAATCGGCTATATATTTAAGGCTATCTGCATAAGGCATCATAACCGATATATTCTTGCCCTTTTGCATGGAAATATATTGTAAAAACGCAGTTAGCAAAGCGGGATTTAAATAAACGTCTTTTTTAGAGCAAATTTTATCCATATACTTTGCGCCGTTTAATAATTTTTTAATATCTATTCCAACAACACAAGCAGGAAGTAGCCCTACGGGGCAGAGTTCGGAAAATCTTCCGCCTACACCGTCCGGGATGTAGAAAGTTTTAAGCCCTTCTTCTTTTGCAAGTTTAATTAAATTGCCCTTATTTAAAGAAGTGGTGGCAATCATATGCTTAGAAGCGTTTTTGCCGTATTTTTTCTTTAATAAATCCATTATTATTAAGTATTGCGACATAGTTTCGCTTGTCGCTCCACTCTTTGTTATAACGTTAAAACAAGTTTTATCTAAATCTATAACGTCAAGTAGCGCAGTCATTCTTTCGGGATCTACGTTGTCTTCTACGTACAATTTTGGGAATTTTCTTTTTGATTTTTTCAATTCGTTAAATCTTAAATGTTTTAGCGCATTAAAAACGGCAATAGGACCTAAAGCCGAACCGCCTATTCCCAAAACAACGAAATTATCGAAATTCTTTTTTATATCTTTTGCTGTTTTTATTATATCTTCAACGATTTCTTTTTGATTATAAGGAAGTTCCGTCCAACCCATCATATTTTTGCCACGGTTTTCTTTCACCTTATTAAAAGCATCTAAAATAACCTTTTTACCGCTTACTATATCTTTATCGGTTATACCCTGCTCGTTACCTATAAAATCAGCCATCATATTATTGTAATCGATTTTGATTTGCATTTCCTTTTTCCAACCGTTTTTATTACTAGACATAAATAAATCTCCTTATATTTACTTATATATATAATAATAGATACAATT
>JAZUKR010000077.1:0-7045 GCA_045643385.1 Christensenellaceae bacterium
AAAAAAAGACAACCCAATTTAGGGTTGTTTTTTTATATAAATATAATAGGACTTGAACGCCACGTTAAGAAAATATGCCTGTGGCATATTTTTAGGGGCCGGCGTGATAGTCCGCTTTTCCACTTGCCGTAGCTTTCGGACGGAGCAAGTCCCATCCTTCACACCAAAAAAAAATTGTCAAGTTATTACTTGACAATTTTTTATCCAAGTTGAGCAAAGAGAAACTTGGCATGTAATCTATGTTATTTACAGTGCTTGGAATTGTTAATGAATTAAGCGAAGTAGAAGCAAATGCATACCTCTCAATACTTAATAACCCTTCAGATAAAGTAACGTTTTTTATATTACTATTTTCAGCAAATGCTAAGTTCCCTATTTTGGTTACGCTGAATTCAACGCCATTAAGGCACATAAAACTATGCCCAAAATTGTCTTTTTTGTTTTTACCATTTAAGATTTACCTCCGTATATGTTAACTGTGATACCATTTTTATTATAAAAGCGATAGTATAACGTTAAAAAAGACGCTTTATCAATTCAAGCGTCTTTTCTAAACTGAATTCTACTAATTATGCATTATAATCGCTTTGCGTTAAAAGTGCCGTAAGCAAAGTAGAAAATTGTTCTAAGTGATGTTGAATACGTCCCGGAAAATATTTTTCTATATACTCTAAATAATCGTTAGGCGTATTCATAAGCATTCCTATAAGATACGTTTCACCGTAACCGTCGTATTCATAATATGGACCTGGGATTTCCCAATTAGTTCCTTCTAAATATAAATACGTAATACCTTTTTCTTTAAATCCTACGTGGTCGCTCCAATCTCCCGTAGACGGCGAAGCATAATCGGGTTCATCGTATCCCGGAGCAGGGTTTTCCCACGTCCAAGGGTTGGTTTTAAACGTTAAACCAAGTTTAGTTGCTATCTTTTGTGCGTTGTCGTATGCTTCGGTTTTTTCTATCGTTTTCGTTTCGTCGTTTTGAACTCCGCCGTATAAGTAACAATAATCACCGCAAACTAAAGAATCCATATTTATCATATAAAGCGTATTAGCTACTTCTTGGTCGCTCATATTTTCCGCATAATAAGTTGAGCCGTATAAACCGTATTCTTCCGCACTAAAGAAAACAAACTTTAAAGTGTATTCGGTTTCA
Organism: Christensenellaceae bacterium; assembly: GCA_045643385.1. Lineage (GTDB taxonomy): Bacteria > Bacillota > Clostridia > Christensenellales > Borkfalkiaceae > UBA1259. The sequence continues at coordinate 1,159 of JAZUKR010000077.1, forward strand.
ACGTTAAAGAGTTTCATTGCGGTAATTAATCCTAGCGCTATGCCCGAGCCATTATCGCCCGTTCCATCGCCGTCATAGTGCATGCCTACTATAATTTGTTTATCCGTTTTGCCTTTTTTAGTTGCTAATATATTATAAGACGTTAAAGTTGCATAAACATATTCACCTTGTTCATCTTCTACCATTTTCCAACCTTTACTTGAATAATGTTTTCCGTCAGTAACGTATGGCGCAACTTCATCATCTAAATTCGATTCTTTAGTGTACATATTAAAAGTAAAAGCTTGCTCGCTAACATCTTCTTCTTTATAACCCGCTTCAAACAAATTCCACTCTATCCATTTTTTTGCAAAGTTGAAATTTTCACCGCTAATACAATCACGGTCAGATATGTTCTTATCTATATACTTTATAAACTCATACGCTTCCGTTGCGTAATTGACGGGTGCAGTGTCTTCTTTTATTGTTAACGATTCGATTTTAGTTTTTAAACTGGATATCTCTTTTAAAATCTCCGTCAACTGCGCATTTGCGCCGTCGTCTTCTTGTTCGTTCGAACATGCCGTAAGCCCCATTAAGCAAGATAAGCTTAACAAAATGCCAATTAATAATGCTATCGTCTTTTTCATAAAATTCTCCTTTTCGGCTAAAATTGTTGCCGTTCTTTTTTTTATGGATACATAATAGCATCACCCATTTTATTTTGTCAAATGATTTTTGCATAATTTTATAAAATTTTAAATAAATTTTCATTATATGCTTTATAATGAATATTTATATGAATAACTTTATGTTTTATTCTTTTATATAAAAGCGCAAAAAAATTCCGCTTAAATTATAAGCGGAACTTTAATTGTCATATTCTATAATTTGTTATAATTTCAATTTATTATTTATTTTTTTTCTGTATTTTAGTGAGCTTTTGCCATAGCAAAGCGTAAATGCTTTTCTAAAATAACTTTCGTTAGAATAACCCACTTTATTATAATATTATCGCCATATCAATGTATGATAAAGCGATATAAATTTTATACAAAAAATCTATTAAGTCAAAATTATAATAAGTCTTGCAATAGCATCTAAAAACCGTCAGTTTTCATCGCTCGGCTTGCAGTGGCTATGCAACTGTAAACTTGCCTCGTTATAACAAAAAAGACGGAAGAAAAGCACTCTTCTATTAGGGATTTTTTGAAACATTAAAAATTTATAAGAAATTGCACTTTCAAGCGAAGAAAAAATCAGATTCCAAAAGGAGTCTGATTTTTTCTATTAAAATAATTTCTTTTTCAATTTGTCTATAATTTTATTGAGTTAACATCTTTTTAAAAACAGTTTTTAAAACAACAGACAAAGCCATTAAGGATATAACTTATTTTTTGTTAAAATATTTTTTATAAGCCGTATATCCCAGTCCACCAACAAACGCAACGATATCTATAATTCCGAATACGGTGCAAACAGTGCAAGAACCTAAAATCAATAGAACGATGCTTGCAACAAGTCCGACTCCGCAAGTGATAAGTGCAAACAAGTCTTTCTTCATAAAGAAATAGAAGAATACGAATAATCCCGCACCGATTAAGAGCAACGCAATAAGTATCCAGTGGATAAAGCACACTTGATCTTTTTCTGCAACGAACGCAAACTGCGAAAGTTTATCAACTTCAAACGTTATGTATCCGTCTCCGGCATCGGTGTAATTGTCAATCTCAAATACTTCCATTCCGTTATGAATATGATAGAGTTTGAAATCTTTGTCACGGAGTTCTTCGGGAACAAACATCTTTATCGTTATAGTTCCATTCGGTTGAACTGAAGCACCGTCAAGCAAAAGTTTTGCGTCGTAAATAGCGTAAATCTTTTCGTTTTCAGCAATCTTATTACCGCTTACAAGAAGAGTTTCAGTTTGCTTGGTATCCTCTTCTTTTTCAAGATTTATAACTTCTACTACGAATACGGCACCCGGTTTAATTCCGTTTTCGCCCGATACTATCATAACTTTTGAATCAGTTATTTCTTCACCTGTTTCGTCTTTAATTTGAACTTCTTCTGCTTTTTGATTGATAACGAAATCAAACGTTAAGTCGTCAGTCGTGCCGTCTGCCCATGCCGTGTTTTCTTTATCATTAAGAGAAACGGTTACGGTATATTTGCCTGCGTTAGTTTGAACGTTATTTTCAACCGTATAGTAATCACTCGCCTCAATAGTATAGGTTTGTGCCTCGCCGTTATCTACAAAGTTTGTAGTATCAGCATTAGGTTTAGTAACTTCGGCCTTGTTAATTACAACGGTAAGAGTTTTAGTATCTCCCGTGTAGTTAGAAGTTTCCTCTAACGTGTAAGTTACGGTGTAACTGTTTACTTTTACTAAATCGGTTGCTAACGTATCGCAGGTAACCGTACCAAAGTTAGAAGTTGCAATAGGAAGGGTTACTGCTTCGCCGTACGTCTTTGTAATCGTTGTAGTATCAACTGTAATTGCACCCGTTGCCTTAGCAATTACGAAAGAGTAAGATAAATCTTCGCTATCTCCTTCTGCCCATTTGTAATTTGCCTTATCTAAAAGTGAAACGGTTACGATATATTCGCCTGCGTTCGTTTGAACGTTTCCGCTTACCGTGTAAAGCGTGTTTTCAGTAACGTTATAAGTTAGCGGAGATCCTGTGTAAATAAAGTTCGTAGTATCAGCATTAGGTTTAGTAACTTCGGCTTTGTTAATTACAACGGTAAGAGTTTTAGTATCTCCCGTGTAGTTAGAAGTTTCCTCTAACGTGTAAGTTACGGTGTAAGTATTTGCGTTTACTAAATCGGTTGCTAACGTATCGCAAGTAACCGTACCAAAATTAGAAGTTGCGATAGGAAGAATTACTGCTTCGCCGTAAGTCTTTGTAATCGTTGTAGTGTCAACCGTAATTGCGCCGATTGCTTGAGCGATTGCCCAAGTATAATTCTTTGACCCGGTCGTACCGTCGCTCCATGCGTAGTTGTCGTCAAGAATTGCAGTAAACTCATATTCTCCTGCATCTGTTGCCGACTTAACGTTTTCAAGCGTTACGAAAGCACCTGCGTCAGTGTAACCGTTTTGTTCGAAACCGTTATAAACGAGTCCGGAAGCAACCGTCGGCTCAACTGCCGTCTTTGCACGGTTAACCGTGAGAGCGTCAACAGTTTTGAACGTGATATCGTAGTTAACTGCAGTCAAACCTTGTGCAGTTACGTCGTATTTTCCAATGCCGTCGCCCACCGAGTAGTCGCAATCAAAGGCTAACGTGCCACCGAGAACGCTTTCGTTCTCACCACCGATAAATCCGTCGTACGAAACCGTGAAGGCAGGAATTCCTTCGCCGTAGAAAATGCTTATAGCATTAACCGTTACGGTAAGCGTTGCTTTTACAACCGTAAACTTCGTTACGGCAGTCGTCTTTGCAACGTAGTTGTCGGTTTCGGAAATTATAGCGTAAACGTAATAGTCACCGGCGTTTAACGTCGTAGGAGTCATATCATTCCACTCTGTACCACCAACGTTAGTGTTAGCCGTATTATAATAATAAGTTATCGCCGGGCTATCGTTAACAGTAGCAGAAAGCGTAGGAGTCGAAGGTGTAGCACCGTAAGTATAACCGCTCATTATAACCGTTACGTCAGGTTGTGGAAGTTTCTCAATCCAATGAGCGTAAAGCGTTTGATCCGAAGTAATCGTAACGTCGGTATTTGCCGTTATCTCATCGCCTGCTTCCGTAAACCAACCTATAAAGTTAAAGCCTGTCTTCGTTGGGTTAGTCAAAGGTAAAATGTATTTTTTACTGTAAATTTGCCTGATAGTCTTTGGATCGGCATCTGTATCACCGCCGTTCTTGTCAAACGTTACCGTATAACCGTTTGCCGTATAAACTACGGAAACAGTTACGTCGTCGGCACCCATAACACCGCTTACAACCGTTTGAGCCGTTGTATAACCGTCAAGTACAGGAGACGGAACGCTGTAAGTTCCACCAAAGTCAATGTTTTCTATGTGAGAAGGACTTAACGTATCTCCGTTTTCGTCAACGTAATCGATTGTTAACGTATAAGTATTTACACTATATACTACGGTAAAAGTCTTACCTTCTTGGTCCATAGTGCCGTCTATAACTGCATGATCAGGCGTATGACCTGAAATTACAGGAGACGGAACGCTGTAAGTTCCACCAAATTCAATGCTGTCTACATAATCTTCACTTGCCTTACCACCGTCTTCATAAACGTAATGAATTGTTAACGTATAAATATTTATATTATATGTTACAAAAATATTTATATCTTCCGTACCCATAACGCCTTCTACAACTTCTTCTTCAGGCGTATAACCTAAAACTATAGGAGACGGAACAGCATACGGTTCGCCAACGTTAAAGTTTTCTATGTGAGAAGGACTTAACGTATCTCCGCCTTGGTCAACGTAATTGATTGTTAACGTATATGTGTTTACTACCTTCGTAACTGTTACTGTAACGTCACTTGTAATATCCTGTCCGTCCCACGGTTGACCGTTTGCCTCGAACGTAAAGTGATATCCGTCTTCTTGGCAACTTGGAAGCATTACGCTACCACCGTAAGTTGCGGTGTCTGTTCCTTCATAATCACCTGTATACGTTACGGTGAAAGAAGAAGCGGTTATTTCCAACGTTCCGTCTATGTAGAAAATTTTGTAGTTATCCAAATTAGTGCCTGATGCAGGCTCAATTCTATCCGGATCAATGCAGTTTTCCGTTCTGCCCTCATCAGTGATGAAACTTTCGTCCGTCATGGCAACACAGCTAAGACCTTCGCCTTCGACGAAACCGGTGGAATTGTCGGCTGTGCCATAAATTCGCATAGATGCCTCAACTTCTGCAGCCTCATCCTCGAAATAATCTGGCTGGCGGTGTTCCATTTCGTCATATTCCCAACTGCCGTCTTTTGCGTGCAACACTACGATACGTTTGTTGATCTTCACAGTGGCGGAAGCCATCGCATCGGCATAGCCCGCTTTTGTTACCTTTACTTCCACGGTTATTGCTTCGTCGCAGACGTCACGATAGGAATAAGCATCAGCAACAGGGAACCACTCGGCCGTACCTGCTTCACGCATATATACCTCATCCGGCTCGAGCTTGTTGCCCTCAGCGTCAGTCACGGTAAACGTGATATTATGCGACTTACCGTCATAGAAGCCCTCGTAATTTTCTGCCGTAACGATCATGATTGCAGGAGCAGGAGCGGTGTAATTAACGTTTATGGCTCCATCAGCGCAGTTTTCAATTTTTATGCTTATTAATGCACCGCTGTCAGACATAATGAAGGTTACCGTAGTGCCATCATTATCGGTATATTTATAGTTATTTCCGTCTTTTGTAAGCGTTATAGCCGTAACGTCATCTGACACATAATCTCCGCCTTCTTCGTTGTGGGCATAAAGTTTCCCTGCCCAAAGCATCAACTTTGATCCGTTTTCGTTAACCCAAGAATTTGCAGGGAAATCGTCATCGCCGGTTGGGAAATCGGCAGGTAAAATATCAGCAACGGTTTTTTGAAGTGTTACGATAAACGTCGTTTCCGTTCCGTTTTCTCTCGTTGAAACATCGTATCCCGTTCCGGCAGTTATCTTGCTCTTATCAAAAGTAAACGTTGCCTTGTCAATAATAAAGACTGTTGCTTGTGAAATTTCAATTTCTTCACTGTTATCTTTTAGAAGTGTAATTTTGCCATAATACGTAACTGCACTAATCGCATCTTCTAAAGTTGTAAACGAAATTTTGCCTGTTTGTCCACAGTTCGTGCAAGGGACTTTTCCTGTCCTGCCACAACTATCACAACCCATACCAAAACATTCTAAGTCGGAGGGCCAAGCGGTCTTAGGAAGACAAAG
>JAZUKR010000078.1:0-8544 GCA_045643385.1 Christensenellaceae bacterium
AGAATTGATATTCAGATTTGTAATGTCTTGTCTTCTTTAATGTGGTTGTAGAATCTTTTTAACGTAAGCCGTTGGTTTCACAGTCTGGATGCAAGCTGCTCGCATCGAAAAGAGGTGAGAGACGGTTAGTGAGGTTGGAACCGTTCCATTTTCTCTTGTTGAAACATCGTATCCCATTCCGGCAGTTATCTTGCTCTTATCAAAAGTAAATGATGCCTTATCAATAATAAAGACGGCTTCTTCTAAAATTTTAATTTCTTCGCTGTTATCTTTAAGAAGAGTAATTTTGCCATAATATGTAACTGCACTAATAGCATCTTTTAAAGTTGTAAAAGAAATTTTGCCTGTTTCGCCACAATTTGTGCAAGGGACATTTCCCCCGCTACAAGCATCACAACCAAGGCCATAGCATTCTGAACACTGGGCGAGACCATCTCCATGGCAAATCGGACAATCAATTTCGGCAGCGTAAGTAGGAGCAGGAGCGGTATATGTGCCGTCGTATTTAGCAAAACTAGCACCTACAATAGTTATGCTTTGAAGTGTTGTTCCGTCAGTTACTAAAGATATATTCATACCGTTATAAGAGAGGGTATAAGTTAAATTATCAGCCGTTGTTACTAGTTCAGAATATATATCAGGACTTAATACATAGCCTAAACTTTCTCCCTTATCACTAGTCCAACTCCACACGTTATCAACGGTGTTAAATATACTTTCAACTGTTATAGCAGGTGTAGGAGCGGTATACGTGCCGTTAGCTACTGCGAACGGACCCATATAATTTGATATCGTAATGGAAGTTAGATAATTGTTAGTAATAGTAAATAGAACGTTTCCTCCCGTCGTTTTATCAACGAAAAGGTAATTGCCGTCATTAGTTTGTATAATATACATTACCGATATGTTTGCTTCGCCTATCTTGGCTTTAAGCATTCCCTTTTTGCCCTTCGAAGCTTGAGCCATAAGACTATCATTTCTATCTGCATATAATACTAAACCGTTATCACCGAGCCAACCGTTTTCCACGTCAGTAGGGAAGGTTTCTTTACTCTTTGAAATAACGTCCGTTAAACCTATATAATAAGCACCGTAATTATGGCTATTAGAATCCGTAATGCTGATGTTTGAAATAATTCCGTTAGTTAAGTCAAAATTATAAAGGTTTTCATTAGAATCTTTTGCGGTATAAAAATCTTCCCAAACCTTTTCTATTTCAGTATCGATTGCGATAGAACAAATATTTTCCGAACCGTTTTTACTTAAAATCAAATAGCCGTTAGAAACGAATACTTTATAGATGCCTTCACCCAAATTAATTGCGGCATTATTCGTTTTATCAGTCCAGCCCGTCTCAAAAGACGTCGGGAAGTATGAAGGTAAAATATCGGCAACTGTTATTGCGCCAACAGGAGCAACTATCTTTAAATATTTATAAGTTGCAAGATCTTCTGCATTATAAGTTGCAACGGGAGAATTTCCTCCACGATTTACACTTGCTTGCACTACATTTCCCGTAGGCGCAACGTTCATGGCTTGATTATAAGCACGTGCTATTATCGTTCCGCCATTTACGGTTATTGTTCCTTCTTCGTCATCTACGTATATTCCGTAGCTATCATCAGAGCCACTGCTGTTAGCGGTTATATCAACCGAACCGGAATTTAACGTAAATCCTTCGCCAACGTAAATTCCGTAATTTATTGCGATCTCAGATTCTCCTGTCGCTATAATAACAGTAGCATCTTCAATCGTTAACGTTGTGCAAGTTAAACCCGAAGTTCCGTCATCGTTATCGGTATCTGCCGTAGAAATATCTAATGTGCCTTTTCCTTTAATCGTTACGTTAGTACCTATAAGTACACCGTAATCACCTTCAGCAAATAAGGTATTCGTAGTGCCTTCTACCAAAATCAATTCAACTTCTTCACCTTCAAGAGTTAACGGTAACTTACCCGCTAAATTAACACCTGCGAGAGTTAAATCGGTTACGTTTTCCGTAACTTGAATTTTTTCTCCCGTAGCCGTACTTGAAACGGATAAACCGCTTTTAAGGATATAAAGAGTATCGTCGTCCCAGTAGTAATCAGCGCCGTCGTGAGAATCTACCGTACCTTCAACAGCCGTTCCGCCATCTACTTTTGTAACGGTAATATCGTGAGCCGAAGCTTCTTCAAACACTGCATAGAAAGACATTCCTTCTTCGTCAATAATTCCGCTTGTTATCGGATACCCGTTAAGTTCCCAATGAGAAAATTCATAACCTTCGTTAGCAGTAGCGGTTATGGTTTCTTCGCCTATCCTTAAAACGTTTCCGTCAACCGAATAAGGCGTGCCGTAAGCTAAGTATAAATAGTAATTATCTAAGTCGCCGTAATCACGATCGTAAACGTCAAAAAATACGTTAACATCCGGCAGATATACCATAACGTAAACGTAAAGCGTAGATTCAACAGTTCTAACTTGTTTATAAACACCCTTTTCGTCTTTTGGAATATTTATCTCAACTTTATAGTTATAATCAGTATCTTGATAAGTTCCTGTTTCTTTAGTAATACCACTTACCCAAGACGTCTTTAAATATATATAATCTTCGTTGCCATCTTCATCAACCAAGGTAACTTGCATATCATCATAGTAACTGCAAACTTCTCCTAAAACTATGCTTTCTACGTCACTCATTTCGTCGATCGAAGGAGAATATTCATACGTACAACCATAGAGTAATGTTTCTACAGCGTCAGCAATTTTTGTTAATTCAACAGATAGTAAAGATAAATATGGACCAATATCAGTTGGATCAGTAAATACAAGATCGCCTTCGCCAAATAAATCTTCGATAGTTAAGTATCCGTCTTTACTTACTTCAAAGTGACCTACTTGGTGAAGCGGAACGTTAATCTTAACCAAACCGTCACTATCGGTAGCTCCGGAAACGAGAATGGCACCACTTGCGTCAACAAACGCTAACGTTGCTCCTTCAACGTCGTCACCGTTTTGATCCCAAAAATAAAATTCCGCTTCAAAAGTAGCAGGACCTACTTCTTCAAACACTGCGGTAATGGTAGTTCCTGAATCAAGATCACCAATATAAGTAAGAGTTTCGTCGTTTACCTTCCAGCCCGCAAAAACATAACCCTCGTCAGGAATTGCATCTATAACAAATGTAAGTCCAATATCGGTCAGTTTAAGTTGATTTTCTTCACCTGTATAAACGTCATACGAAAACGTCATAGTCGGGTTTAATTCCATAGAAATTGTAACAGGACTTGTAGTCTTAGAATTTCCATCTATTTCAATATGACCTAAAGTTGAATCGAATTGAATAATCGCTTCACCTTTCCAAGCTTTTGCTTCGACCTTAAAAGAATTTACACTCATAAATCCAATTAAAGAACAAAGCATCATTACGGCACACAAGAGTATGCCTAAAATTGTCTTTTTACTTTTTAACATTAAAAACTTACCTCCAAACGATATTTTGCAAGTTTACTTATACTACATTTTTTTTATTATACATTATTTTAACAAAAATTGCAATGGTTTTACCCTCCCCTTTTTTAAAAAAGTCATGTATTTTGGAGTTAATGGTTTATTTATGTGATTTTATGGCGTTTTTACAGCATTTTTTTGAAATAAGTAAAAATATACAGCCGAATCTACTTGAGATTCGGCTGTATATTTTTTAATTTAATAATTTCTGAAGTTTTGTCTGGAAACCCAAAGGGGTTACAAGCAAAACTGATGAAATTTCAAAAGAGTGTTGCCACAATTTATTGTGGACGGTTGCGTTAAGCAACTTTATTTATTTGTTTACGAATAAATCAACAACACGGCTTAATATCTTTAAGTTTTATTATTCCTTCAAAGACTTGTTTTGCGTAAGGTACCGCAACGGTGCTTCCGTAATAACTTCCTTCGGGTTCGTCTATTATTACAGGTGCTAAATACTTTGGATTATCCACAGGGAAAAAACCGACGAAACTCGCTACGTATTTCCCTACGTCTAAATGCCCATCTTTCCACTTTTGGCTCGTACCTCTCTTTACTATAAATATCCCCCACTTTTAGGCAGTTTTTTTGCTATTTATTGATATTCTTTGTATCTTTTAATGTTAAAATTACGTTTTTAGCTAAGAACTAATATTGAAATTTTAAGAATCGCTTTTTTCATTGCCTACTATCTTTATTTTATAAGTGTCTAATCTTCAATAATAGGTGTTTCTATATTAGGATTAAGCAGTTCGCCGTTGATTACGGAATTTTTCTCCGTTGCCTGCGAATAATACGCTTTACAGTTAAAATTAGCAACGTAATGTCCCATTTCAGGAGATGAATAAGTGGCGTACGTGTCTAAAACGTATATGCCTTCCGCAGTTTCGGTTTCAAAATGTCCGCACCCGTTTATACAAGTCATTTTTGCAGTACAGAATTTCCCGTTCCAAGTGTAAGTGGGCGTGTCGTAATTATGCCCTGTAGCACCCACGAAAGAATCTTTATACTCTTTTCCGCAAGCACACTTATATAAAGTATATCCTTGTTCGGTGCAAGTCGGGTTTACTACGGTTTCGATATAGTTGTGTTCGTGCTGTTCTTCATTATTATTACCGTTACAATCACAAGCAGAAAACGCAAAACAACCGATTGCTAAAAATACTGCCACCAATAGAACCGTAAATAATTTTTTCATCAGTTCTCTCCTTTTTATTTTTCCCAGATAGGTTGTGTTTCTATATCGGGATTCCACGGATCGCCACTCGTAAGCAACACGTCAGGCGTCTCAAATGTCTCTATATCTATCGTCGGTTTTTCATAAATTTTCATTTTTTATCACTCCGTTAATTACAATGCTTGTGCTTCTGCGGTTGCAACAATCTCAGCGATAGCACTTTTGGCGTCAGCGACAACTTTATCAACATCGGCTTTGGAAGTGGCAGCCTCGATATCCTCTAGCCCACTACGACATATTAAACCGATATCTTCTTTATATTTGATTACGTCTGCCTGTTCAAGCCAAGTCATCTCTTCGATAATTTTCACTTTTTCGCTTTTATAGTTGTCAATTTCTCTCATAGCTGTAACTGTACACTCTGCACTTTCTTTTTGGTCGGAAAGTTGTGCCACTGTTACTTTCATTAATATGTTAGAATTTGCTTCAGAGAGAACATCTTTAATCGCATCTACCATCTCAGCCCTATTTATATCAGCACATGCATCGTATAGTATCAAATCTAAGTCATGATTAATTTCTTCTTTATCGTATTCAGACAACCATTTAAGATTGGATATAGTGGCTTTTGCAGTATCTACTATACTAATAATTCCATCTCTGGCTTTGGCTTTTTCTTCTCCAATGTCAGCTTCAACCCACTTAGCATAAATAGTGGTGTCATCGGTAATTACAAAGTTATCGAAATCCCAAGAAGTTGTGTAATTATCGTCCGTATACCAGCCGTAGAATTCCCAGCCGTCTGCCGTAGGGTTAGTAGGCTTAATAACTTTATCGCCTTGCCCTACTACAACGGGATCGATAGGATCACCGTGGTCGCCGACGTTAAAGGTAACGGTGTAGGTTGGAATGGGTTTAACGTATTCCGTTGCCATAAGATAATATTCGTAAAGCGCAGTCATTGCGTTTTGAGAACTAGCGTTAAAAGTGCCGTTTACCACTTTGTTTGCGTAAGATAAAACCGAAGTAGTTATACTTTCTCCGTCAATATTTATCGTGTAGTCAGTTCCTAAATTCGTAGCCTCTATATTAAGAATAGTTATACGGTATTGATTGTCTTCTACTTGCGATAAAATAAATTCTTTATCGCCCGTAACCGTTATCATATTTTTAGTTAAAGTATATCCGTCTTTAACTTGAATATAGATATTCATTGCAACCTTATCGTCGAGAGATAGCGAACGACCTACGCCTATTATATTAGAGTTTTTCTTATCGTCGGTAAAGCCGAAATCAGTTAAGCCTAATTTAGCACTTTCTACGTTAAGTTCACCATAATGCGACATTTCCGTATAACCGCTATTGCCTATTATAACCTTATCGTGAATAGAAGATAACTCTATTTGAGCGTAATAACCGTAGTTTGCTATCGCTTTACAAAGGTTAATTAACTTTTCGTCGTACTCGCCCTTTTCGTTTGCTACTACTTTGTTTACGTAATCCATTACGGAATATTCTTTTTCTACCGAACTTCCGTTATATTTAAACTTTGCTTTAACCGTAGTTGCGATTTCCAAAGTGTTAAGCGGGCATCTGAAATAATATCCGTTTGCATTATGACTTGCGTTTACTATTATTTCTCTATCGCCGATTATAAACTTCATTTCGCCGTTTAAGGCTTGTTCGTCGGTAAGTTCCATATAGAAGTTTATGGAAATATCGCTTGATAAAGTTAACGAATATCCCTTAAATTTAACGGTTTCAGATATAACTTCAGACTCGGTATCTTCAAAAGTGCTGTAATCGACGTAAGAATATCCGCAAACACAAGTGTACGTAGTTTTATTTCCGACCTTTACGCCACCGTCAAACACGTGCTTACCAAAGTTCGAAGCCACGAAATAATCGTGCTCGCAAGTTGCTTCGTGCCAGTGATTTAATTCGTTATAGCTCCACGCAGTGTCAAAAGTATGTTCGTGAGTTGTTCCCAAAAGTTTTTTGATTGCTTCTATGCCTTCATCCCTTGCGTTAAATATCTTTTCGAGAGAATTCGTTTCTTCGCTATCAATTTCAGCCTTTGCTGAATTTGCAATCAAATTAACGTATTTATCCGTACTACCGTTTACAAGCGTATCGATAGCGTCTTTCGAATCGGTTTTAGCACCGTCTATATCTTCCGCATTACAAAGCTTACAAACATAATCAACGAAGTTATGCCCAAGCGGTGTGCCGTATTCTACGCTGTTTTCTTCCGTTTCCTTAACGCCGAATAAAGGATTCGTAAAGGTTGCTTTATAATGCCCTTTTGCTTTTTCTAAACAAGTTGCTTCCTTGTCTTCAACAAGTTTTATCTCTACCGTTTCGGTAAGTAAAATTTCTTGACAATCGGTGCAAATAAGTTTTGCCGTGCAAGCTCCATTACCTTCATCAAGGCCGTACGATACGAACGTGCTTTCGTGTTTGCACGATACGTCGCACAAAGCACCGCATTTATCACAAATTCCGTTTTTATCGCTATCTACGTGAGCGGTACATAATTCAAATACTGCCGTAACCGTTACGTCGTTTTCACCCATTGTAAACGATTTTAAATCGGTTATATCGTGTTTTTTTCCGTCGTTATAAATAAGGATTTTTAATAAGTAACCCTCGTTTGCGACAACTTCTACCGTTACCGTTTTGTCTGCAGGAGATTTATCTATAACGGTAATATAACCGCCGTTTTGTTCTTTTTCCGTTTTAGGCGTTGCGTTGGTAATAGTATAAATATCAACAAGCGTAAAACTTCTTTGAATTGGTGCAGAAATAAATTTCGTTCCGTCCTTACCAACGTACCAGTTTTGATCCGTATTAGTTTTCCCGCCTGAAGTAGCAGGTATTATTACTTCCCATTGAGAAGTGTATATACCTACGTTGTTAAACACGGTATCACAACTGCCAACTCTATTTAAATCCCAACCGGATAGGTCTAACGTGAAATCAAGAACTTTTGATTCGTTTCCGTAATTCATAAACATCCTCGCCACGTTTGTAACGTTTGACGTGTTCCAGTTTTCTACGTTCGGTACCGCAATAAGGGAAGTAGATTTATAACCGTATTGTGTGAACATACTTGAAATATCCATAACTTTTCCCGTATCCCACTTTTCTACGTTCGGCACTACGTTAAAAGTTGTTAAGTCACCACCGAAACCAGCAAACATATGAGCCATATTTTGAACGTTAGAAACGTCTAAATATTCCGCACCCGTAATATTTTGGGCTTTTCCCATATCGCTTAACATATACATCGTAGAAGTAAGACCATGGAAATTTTCTATAGACTTGTCAAATATAACCGACTTAATTTCTCCACGTTTCTCATTGTAACCCCAACTGCCACTTGCAGCTGCATTTAAAGGAAGATCGTAAACGGTTTTCTTTTCTCCGCTGTGGTCTACTGCGTCGTAATAGAAAGTAAGAACGTTTGCTTCGTCATTTTCATCGTAAACCGCTTTAAATTGCTTAAAAGTAAAACTTCTATCGTCTGCAGGGGAAATAGCTATTTCCCCATTGCCTACGAACCACTGCGATTCGGTATTGGTTTTTCCGCTTGAAGTAACAGGTATTACTACGTTCCATTTGGTAGCATTTTCACCTGCTTTAATAAACATATTAACAAAATTAGTAACTTTATTTAAATTCCAACCGGATAGGTTTAACGTAAAATTAAGGGAATTAGAACTCGCTCCGTAACCGCCAAACATATTCAACACGCTTGTAACGTTTGAAGTATTCCACTTTTCTACGTTCGGCACTGAGTTAAACGTTAGTACGGCACTGCCGAAATTAACGAACATATTAGCCATAGTGTAAACGTTAGAAACGTCTAAATA
>JAZUKR010000079.1:0-2577 GCA_045643385.1 Christensenellaceae bacterium
AGAAGATAAAAACATAATAACAAGAAGAACAAGCGCAACTATCGAACCGTAATGCCAGTTACTACCCATACCGAACCAAGTTTCGATAAGTTTACCGATAATCATTACCTTACCGCTACCGTACGTGTCGCTTATAACGTAACAAGTCATAGAAGGCAAAAATACCATAGTTATTCCGCTTAAAATACCCGGAAGGGACAACGGAAGCGTTACTTTTATAAATACATTGAATCTGTTTGCGCCAAGATCAAAAGCCGCTTCTTCATAACATTTATCTATTTTTATCAAAACCGTATAAATAGATAAAATCATAAACGGCACGTAATCGTACACCATACCTATTACGGTATTAAGATAGTTATATTCACCGTACCAGCCTAATAAAGATAACAATTCTCTCATCGCCATAGCACGTAGTACAAAATTTATCCACATAGGCATAATAAAAAGTAACAATAAAATAGTTCTTTTACTGCTTTTTATTTTTGATAAAACGTAAGCAACGGGATAACCGATTAATAAACAGAAAAACGTAGTAACAAGTCCTAAAATTAAACTTTTATAAAGTGCGGTTAAATTAGACGACTCGGTAAAAAACCAAGCAAAATTAGAAAAAGTAAATTCGCCCGTTTTAGCCGTAAAAGCATAATATAAAATTAAGAAAAAAGGAAATATTACGAACAAGAGTAAAAAAATTGCGTAAGGAATACAAAGTTGCCCCCTATTAAACGATAAACGCTTAAAAGATTTTTTAGCGGAAATCATTTTTTAATCTCTCCTTTTAAAGAAAGTTTAATTTTATCTTTGGGGATAATAACCGAAACTCTGTCGTTTTCGTTCCACGTGTCTTCGGTATCTAGTATATAATCTTCTTCATTTTCTTCTGTTCTTACTATTATTTGATAGTGGTCGCCCTTATAAATAATTGAAACGATATTGCCTATTGCACCGCCTTCGTCTTGATTATCCGATATTGTTATAGCCTTAAAACTTACTTCAACTTTAACGTCTACGTCGGTAAGGTCGATTTTTTCTCCTTTAGCAGTAATTAAATATCCTTCTTCGTCTATTGTTGAATTTGGATATAACTGTGTTACGTCGCAAGCAAATTCCCCGTCGCCAAAACAAACGGTATTCTTTTTAGTAATATATCCGTCGTAAAAATTCTTCGTGTATTCCTTATACATAATATGAATATCATCGGGTTTAATAAATAAGCTCGCTTCTTCTCCGACTTTTCTTTCAATAGTATCTTGAATAACAACTTCGGTTTTGCCTACTTGCATTATCATTTCATAATGAACGCCCTTAAAAATCGAACTGATGATTTTACCGTTTACTTGACCTTTATCTACGTCCATTAAATAAATATCTTCGGGACGAACTACCACGTCTACTTTGTCGTTAACGTTAAATTCGTCTACGCAATCAAATATGTGATTATTTAAGAATTTTACTTTTTTATCGCCTACAACTAATCCCGTAAAAATATTACTTTCGCCTATAAAATCCGCAACGAAAGCGTTTTTGGGTTCATTATATATATCGGTAGGAGTTCCTACTTGCTGAATAACGCCGTCCTTCATGACGACTATTGTATCGCTCATAGTAAGCGCTTCTTCTTGGTCGTGCGTTACGTAAATAAAAGTTATACCTAACTTTCTATGCATTTCTTTTAACTCTAATTGCATATCTTTACGCATCTTTAAGTCAAGTGCGCCGAGCGGTTCGTCTAAAAGTAAAATTTTAGGTTCGTTTACTATTGCTCTTGCTATTGCAACTCTCTGTTGTTGACCGCCGGATAGAGTTGAAATACTTCTTTTTTCAAACCCCTCTAAATCTACTATTTTTAATACTTTTTGTACCTTTTCTTTTATAGTTGTTTTAGACAATTTCTCTTTTTTAAGTTTTAACCCGAAAGCAATATTATCAAAAACGTTTAAGTGTGGGAAAAGGGCATAACGCTGAAAAACCGTGTTAATAGGTCTTTTATTCGGTGGCAAATCACTAATATCTTCCCCGTTTAATAAAATTTTACCTTCGGTAGGTTTATCAAAACCCGCTATCATACGAAGTGTTGTCGTTTTACCGCAACCCGAAGGCCCTAAAAATGTTATAAATTCACCTTTTCTAACGTATAAGTTTAAATTATCAATAGCCACAACCCCGTCTTCAAATTCTCTTTTAACGTTTACTAATTCAATTATTTTTTCATTGTCTTTTGTCATAGCGTTCTCCTAATTAAAATGTCGGGGGTGACGATACCCAGATAAACTCTGCGTCTATACTGCCTTTATTAAATATTTTGTGCGATTTATTTGCTAAAAAATAAAAACTCTCGCCTTTTTTTATTATATACTTTTTCTTACCTATATATAAAACTATTTCGCCTTTTAAAACGTAACCGAATTCCTCACCTTCATGCGGAATATCTTCATCTGTAGACTGCCCGGCGTTTAATTTAATAAGTATAGGTTCCATTTCGTTTTTTTGTGCGTTTGGCACTAACCACGAAAGCGAATAAGAATCCGTTATTTTTTCTATAAACTCTTGTTTACGGAACACTACCTTCTCATC
>JAZUKR010000080.1:0-26425 GCA_045643385.1 Christensenellaceae bacterium
AAAACTGTATTTAAAATTAAAAAATGTCGACTTAATCAATAATAAAGAATTTATTAAGAAAAAAGAAAAGAAAAAGTTTTTAATAAAAAAATATTTAAAAAAGAAAAATGCCTTAAAGTTTTTAATTTCAGGCATATTTCTAACATTATTCAGTTTTATAGCGATATATAAATTATATTATATACTCTTTGGAAGTTTACTTTTAATTCTCTCCGTTTTATCAAAATTTTACGGAAAAGAAAATTAATACTCTATATGTTGAACGTCTTCCCTACTGCTAAATCTGTACAAAACGATTTTCCTGCCGGTTACGCAAACGAGTTCGGCGTTTAATTTGTCGGCAAGTTCAATTCCCGCTTCTTTAGGATTTAATCCCGAATTTTCTAAAACCGTAACCTTTACTATTTCTCTTTTTTCTAAACACGAATCAACGCTATTTATTAAACTTTCGCAAATTCCGTTTTTACCTATTTGAGTAATCGGCAAAACGCTTTGTGCAATAGACCGTAAATTTGCTCGTTCTTTACTTGTTAACATAATAACTCCTACTTATCTATATTTTCCTTAAAGGCTTTAAGCCACTCACCGGCGATTATATTAGAGCCTTGAATAGTCGGGTGAATACCGTCGAATAAATATACGTCCGTTTTTCTGTTTTTTGTCGCTTGGTCAAATTTTTCTTGCAAAGGAACAAAAACAAGATTATATTCTTTGGCAAGTTTTTTAATTATTTTGGCATAGTCTTTTATCTTTAATAACTCGTCTAAATATTGATGCGAAAGTTTACCGTCTAAAACAAACGGTTCTAAAAGCATAATTTTAACGTTAGGCAATCTTTCTAAAGTATCTTCTATAATCATGCGATAAAACTTTTCAAAGCGAACTATATCAACCCCGTTATGCCAATCTTCTACTTCGTGAAGTATATCGTTAATACCGACTAAAATACTTAATACGTCCGGCTTATCGTTCCAAACGTCAGCTTTAATTCTTGCATACAAATCTATCGTTCTGTCCCCACTAACGCCGTGATTTAAAATATCGTATTTTTCGGGGTCTATTTTATATAACTCTGAAGAAACGATAAACGGATAGCCGAATCCCATAGAAGAAGGCATATGTTCTACTCTTTCCCTTCCCATATCCGTAATAGAATCACCGTAAAATAAAATTTTCATTTTCTTTTCTCCTTTAATCAACAAATTCAAACGCTTCTCCGCCTATTATTATAGTCGATTTTTCAGTAGCGCCCATTTTTTTTAATTCGTCTATTATTCCCCTGTCTTTTAATACTTTTTGTAGGTAGGCAAGAGAGTTCATGTCGTCCATAACGACATTCCTTTTTAATACGTCTACAAGACTTCCTATAACAACGAACGTTTCGCCTTCCTTTAATATCTCGTAAGATAATCTTTCAGGTTTAACGTACTTAAATTCTTCAAATTCCATAGGCTTTAGCGGTGGAAGAGCATCTAATTCTTTAACTATTACGCTTTTTAAATCGTCTAACCCGAATCCCGTTAAAGCACAAATCGGCACGACTTTATATTTTTTAGGTATTTTTTTCTTAAATTCTTTTAACTTTTCTTCAGCCCCGTAAATATCGCATTTATTTGCGACAACAATTTGTTTAACTTTTAATAAAGTTTTATCGTATTTTTCTAATTCTTTATTTATTTTAACAAAATCTTCGTAAGGATCCCTTTCTTCTATGCCGGATATATCTACAACGTGGACTAAAATTCTCGTTCTTTCTATGTGCCTTAAAAATTCAAAACCTAAACCTTGACCTAAAGACGCACCTTCAATAAGCCCCGGAATATCCGCCACGGTAAATTCTTTATCGTAATATCTCGCTATGCCTAAATTAGGAGATAGCGTCGTAAAATGATAATTCGCTATTTTCGGTTTAGCATTTGTTAATTTACTTAATAGAGTAGATTTCCCTACGTTAGGAAAACCTAAAAATCCGACGTCTGCGATAGTTTTTAATTCCAAAACTACTTTTTTTGTATCAGTTTTTTCACCCGTTTGAGAAAAATGCGGAGCGTGTCTTCTCGAGTTTGTAAATCTAGCGTTGCCTTTTCCACCTTCACCTCCGACTAAAACGACCTTTCTTTCTCCGTCGTAAAACATATCGGCTATAATACTGCCCGTTTCTTTATCGGAAATAACCGTTCCTAAAGGAACTTTTATAATTAAATCTTGACCCGCTTTTCCAAAACAGTTTTTAGGCTCGCCCGCACTTCCGCTTTCCGCAACGTATTTGGTTTTATAATAAAAATCCGTTAAGCCCGAAATATGCCTGTCCGCAACGAAAATTATATCTCCGCCTTTACCACCGTCGCCACCGTCAGGCCCACCGCCGACTTTTCCTTTAAAGTGTAAAAAGGAAGTAATACCGTTTCCGCCGTCCCCTGCTTTTATTGTTATTATCGCTCTGTCTACAAACATAAACTATTCCTTATAAATGCTTTTCGCACAAATCATTAATCGGGCAGGTTTCACATAAAGGATTTCTCGCTTTACAATAATTTCTGCCTAAATAAATTAAATAGTGGTGAGATTTAGACCACTCGTTTTCGTTTATTATTTTCATTAAACCCCGTTCGGTTTTTAATACGTCTTTTTCTTTAACAAACCCTATTCTGTTACTAACCCTAAAAACGTGAGTATCCACCGCTATTGCGTTACCGTTAAAAGCAACGGCATAAACTACGTTGGCGGTTTTTCTACCCACACCCGATAAACTCATTAAATCTTTTATATTATTAGGAACTTGTCCGTTAAATTTATTTTCTATATCAAAAGAAGCGGACAAAATATGCTCTGCTTTAGTTTTATAAAGTCCACAAGAAAAAATATAATTACTTAATTCCTTAACGGAAAGTTTAATCATTTTTTTAGGGGTATTTGCCTTTAAAAACAATTCTTTAGTAACTTTATTTACCCTTTCGTCCGTGCATTGAGCAGATAATATTACAGCGACCAAAAGTTCGTAAGGCGAATTAAAATTTAAAGCCGGTTTATTAGGGAAAACGCCCGATAAAATACTTATAATTTTTTCTGCTTTTACTTTATTCATTACAAAAATATATTATCATACTCGGGCGTTTTCTGCAAGCGTTTTATTAATAAATAGGCGTAATAAAAGTTTTGTTGTACTTTTCGGATATCTTAAAAAATCCCGCAAAACTTTTAAAATTATTCCTAGAAATAACGGATTTACAAATATTTAAGTACGAGATAGAAGTTTTAACGGATAAACCGCAACCAATTCCTACCTCTTTCGGAGTATTGACAATTTTAGAAGCAATATTACCTTTAATTAAGGAATAAAATCCGATAGTTTCGCTTCTCGACCTAAAAGACACAATAGCGTATTCCATAAAAGTTTTCTCCTTCGTGTTTTTACCGTGAATTTTTACGGCACATACTACATATTATTAAAGAAGAATAATTTTTGTTAAAGGTGAAAATATGATATATTTTGACAATGCGGCAACGGGCGGATTTAAGCCAAGAGCAGTTACCGACGCCGTAGAAAACGTTATTAGATATTTAAACGCTAACCCCGGAAGAAGCGGACACAGATTATCATTAACGGGTGCTAATATCGTTACGAGTACAAGAGAAATTTTTAAAAATTACGTCGGCGCAAATAACGAAAGAGTAATATTTACAAAAAACTGTACTGAGAGTTTGAATACGGCAATCTTCGGCACGTTAAAGCCTTTTAAACATGTAATTACAACTGTTTACGAACACAACTCCGTATTAAGACCACTTTATTACTTAAAAACCAAAGGCTTAATAGAATTAGACGTTGTAGCACCTAATGGAAATAAAAGCCTAGTTAAGGCAATAGAAGAAAAGATTAACGACAAGACGTATCTTATAGTATTAAACGCCGTTTCAAACGTTACGGGAGAAATTTTACCCGTTTTAGAAGTAGAAGAGTTAGCAAAAAAACACAACCTTCTTTTAATTTTAGATATGGCGCAAGCGGGCGGGCATATTAATTTTAATATTAAAGATACGAGTATTTCCGCAATGTGTTTTGCAGGTCATAAAGGTTTATACGGAATTATGGGAAGCGGAGTTTTATGTATTAACGATAACGTTAATATAGAGCCTTTGACTTTCGGTGGAACGGGTAGCGAATCTTTCAGTTTTAATCAGCCAAGTTGCTACCCTGACAGATTAGAAAGCGGAACTCTTAATCTCCCTGCTATCGTTTCTCTTTTCGAAGGCGCAAATTATGCTTTTTCTAATATAAAAACGTTTTCCAAAACGCTTTTATCTTATTCCGAAATTATGATAGAAGAATTAAAAAGCATAAATAATATAACGGTTTATTCCGTTCCTAACCCTTGCGGAATAATTGCGTTTAAAATTAAAGATATATCCTCTAACGAAGTCGCCGATAAGTTAAATTACGATTACGATATAGCAGTAAGAAGCGGACTTCACTGTGCCCCACTTTATCACGAGTATTTAAAAACGGATAAAGAAGGACTTATAAGAGCCAGTTTATCCGTTCAAAATACCACTCGTGAAATTTACACTTTTTTAAGAGCGATTAAAGAAATAGTAAATAATTAAATCTTTTTTAACTCGTCTATAATTTTATTTAAATAGGCTTTCTTTTGATTATCTAAAAAAGGCGATAAAGTATTTTTAAATTTATCTAAATCATCATTAGAAAGAATATGGTTTTTCTTTCTTTCTATCGCTTCTTTTTTTATCGCCGAAATTAATTCTTTTGTGCTTTTACCGTCGTATTTAGAAGTAATATTTTTAATTAAATCCGAAATATTACCGCTATTAAAGGTAGAATTGCCGTTTTTTACAAAATCGTTAAAATCGTTCATATAAATCTCCTTTTAATTTCATCAATTTTATTGTATGAAGTTCATATAATATAATGTTAGTGAGAAAAATATGGAAATATTACAATTTTTACTTAATTTCTTTTTAGAAAACAATAATAACGAAGAATTAAAACCTTTTATTAACTTACTTAAAGAAAACGATTACGATATAAAAAAAGTAATGCAAAACTTTTCTTTAGAAAAGGCAATGCCTAAAGTTATGGAGTTTTTTAAGAAAAATAATACCCCGACTCAAAACGTGTTTGAATCGGGGCTAAAACCCATTTCTAATATTGCAGATAAAGAAATCGTTTACACTTTAAATAGATATTTCGGTAATTTAAGCGATTAATTCAATTGCTTTTTTTAGCGCTAAATCGCCCGAAGTAAACGAGTTTTCTTCTTTTGCTTTTATCCCTACGCCGTGAATACAAGTAACTCCGTCCGGTTGATATACTTTTGCGGTAGTAAGTTTTAATGCATTACCCATTACGTAATTTTTGTAAGTAGTTTGCATTATTCCCTTCCCGAAAGTCGTTGCGTTTACGCTATAATTTTTATTTACTATTAAAAGATTATCTATTGAAAAAGAATTTTTATAATAAAGCATAGCGCCTATTAAACACTCTGATGCGGAAGCGGTAAATTCGTCTGCTATAACGACTACTTTGATAATTTTATCATTAAAATTATCGCCGTTTGCATAAAAATAAGTTTTTTTATCGTCTTTACCAACAGTTATTGCAACAACACCGTCTTTCCCCGAATTATCCTTAATAAAATAAGACGCAATATTTTTTAGAATACTCATTTGTCCACCGCCGTTGCCACGCAAATCTAAAATTACAGAAGTTTTATCGTGTTCTTTTATATACTTAAAAACGTCTTTTATCTCTTTATCTGCGTTTCCCGAAAAAGAAGAAAGTAAAATATAACACCCGTTTTCGCCTAAACCTTGTATTAAAGCACCGTTTTTAACGTTAAATTCGGGCATTTTATTATCGCTTCCTATAAATTCACCCGTAACTTCATTATCCGAATATAAAACAAAACTTTCTACGTACGCTTCCTTTTTTATCGTAAAACTAAGTTCGTTTTCGCTATCTTTTCTTTTAACGAAAATACTGAATTCCGTGTTAATCGGAATACTAGGTAAAACGCTAAAAAGTTCGGCTCTCGTTGAAATTGCAGTTTTTACGTTATTAAAATATACCGCTTTTATTTCGTCTCCTTTTTTTACGCCCGCCCTATATGCCGGAGAATTTAAACAAACGTCAAAAATAACCGTGTCGTCAGAATATTTATAAAAGGAAAGTCCGGAATTTTCTTGATAACCTTCGTCTTCTAAAAGTATTTTTTCATAATTCTCTTTAGAATAATAATCGGAATATTTGTCTAATAAGCCGTCTTTAATGGCGTTCATATAGTCTTCTGTCGTAAACTCTATAAGATTGCCGTTTTCATCAAAATAACAGCCGTATTCGTCTATTAAATCATACACCCACGAAAAAGTAGATTTTGCGTCGTTTGTATAAAATTTTCTAATAAAAAAACCACCGAAAAAACAAATCAACCCGAAAATTAACGTAAAAATTATTATTAAAATGTTTTTACTTTTTTTGTTAATCGTTTTTTTAGTGGATTTTTCTTTTATTTTTTCCATAATTTCCTTATAAAATCTTTAATAATAACAAAATCATTCTAAAAGATACAGCGTCTGAAAACTTTCTTATATCAAGCCCCGTAATACGCTCTATTTTTTCAAGTCTATACGTTAAAGTGTTTCTGTGAAGAAAGAGTTTTCTTGCCGTTTCGCTTATATTTAAATTGTTATTTAAAAACTCTTCTGCAGTAGTAATCATTTCGTCGTCTTTAAAAAGTTTTACAGTCTTTTCGTCAGCCAAAACGAAAAAATATCCCTTTAGGCTTTCTTTATCCAATCCTTCTAAGGTCTTTATTAAAATAAACTCTTTGTAAGAGTGAACGTTGCCTTTTATCATGTACTTTTCACTCATTCTTAAAGTATCTACCGCTTGAAAATAAGACTCTAAAAGTTTATCCAAAGAATCTACCGTTCCCCCGATATAAATATCTATATTCTTGCCGAGTTCATCGTAAATAGATTGACTTAAAAAATCCGCATATTCCGAAAAAGACCTATAATCTTCACTACTTTTATCGCTGAATTTAATTAATACGCACTCCGTATCGCAAATAGGAACAACAAAATCCGGACTTTTATCAGAATAGTTTTCTACTATTTGAACAACCTCGTTTATTTTACCCGATTTTGAATTAATTAATAATACCGCAAAAGGAATTGAAGGAAAAGAATATTTTTTTAATTGCTCTTTAATATCATCGGTTTTTATTTCGCCCGTTAAGAATAATTTAATAAAATCCTTTTTAGATAATTCACTTTTTTTAATCACTTTTTTATCCATATAACCTAATATTATTTTATCACATATTTTTGTTTTTTCAATAAAGAAGAAAAAATTATATAAATAAAGTTAAATATCCTAAAAATAATGACGACAAGAATAAGATAATAACTATATAAATTGCTTTTTTACGTGTTACTTTATTTCTTAAAAGTAATAAAATCCCAAGTCCAGCGTTTGCTGATAACCCTGAAATTAATGCACCGAAAGGAATACCGCCCGTTAAATACGCTTCTGCAATAAAAGTTGAAGACGCACAGTTAGGTATTAAACCTATTAAAGAAGTAATTACAGGGCTTATTAATCTTCCCGAATCTAAAAATTCGTTAATAGCGTTTTCACCGATAAAATAAATAAGCGTACCGAAAACGACGTTAAAAATCAAAATGTAAACAAAAACTTTTATTGCATGAATAAACGGGTGCAAAAAATACTTATCGAAAAATTCGCCGTGATGTTCTCCACACTCTGCACAATCGCCATCTTTAGGGCAAACGTGTTCGATATTAAGTTTTTTACAAGTTAAGTTAACTAAAATGCCTATTAATACGGCGTAAACGACTTTTATTGCGATGAGAAGTAAAACCGTAACTACTTTTGCCCCACCCGAAATTAAAATTATTAATCCTTCGTCGCTTGTAGATATATATGCGGAAATCAATGCGCCTGCAGTAATTAAACCGTTTTCGAAAAGTTTAGAACACATTACCGAAAAACCGCATTCGGGAATAATGCCCGTAAGCGATGCAATAACGGGTGCAAACTTGCCTTGAAACGCTTTTTCTGTTTTTTCTTTGTTTTTTAAATTTTCTATCAATTCCATAACAACGTAAATCAAAAAGATAAACGGTAAAATTTTTAGAGAATCTAATAATGCGTCTAATAATACTTCTTTAACAAATTCCATACTCATATTATTGTAACACAAAAAACAAAAAAGCCAAGTCATTTTGACTCGGCTTTTAGTATTTTTTGTTAAAATCGTATAAAATTACTTATTTTTCTTTAAACCTTTGAATTTCTTTTTAACAGCGTTAAGTTTAGAAAGTTCTGCTTGCTTTTCTTTTTCAGCTTTTTCTAAGGCTTCATTTAACGCTTTTTGTTGAAGCGCTTCAATATTTTCTTTATCGCCCTTATTCGTAGCTAAAACAGTAATTTCGGTTTCTTTATCGAACAAATGAACGTGGTCGATATCGATAGCAATTTTAATAATATTGCCTGCAACAGTTTTAGAACGGGAGAAAACTTTTGCAACAAGGTTAGAAACGTCTTCTGCGATACTCTTTTCACTATCGTTATTTAAATATTCGGATTTAGTTTTGCAGTATAACAATATTTCTGAACCTAAGTTTTCTAAAACGTCGACTTTAACTTCTAATTGCGGGTGATCCGGATTTTCTACCCATCTGTCACTATCGTGGAAATCTTCAGGACGGATACCTAAAACTAAAGGTTTATCTGTATTTAAATATTTATCGAGATTAACGATACGTTCAACAACCGATTTAGGAAGTGGTAAACTATCCATACCGAATTCAACGTTAACTTTATTAGCAGTTCCCGTAAGTTTTGCATCGAAGAAGTTCATTTGCGGAGTTCCGATAAATCCTGCAACGAAAAGGTTAACAGGGTGATCGTACAAATTGATAGGCGTATCAACTTGTTGCATATAACCGTCTTTCATAACAACGATTCTAGTACCCATGGTCATTGCTTCGATTTGGTCGTGCGTAACGTAAATAAACGTTGCGGCTAATCTATTATGAAGTTTTGTAATTTCGGTTCTCATTTGAGAACGTAATTTAGCGTCTAAGTTAGATAACGGTTCGTCGAGTAAGAAAACCTTAGGTTCACGAACGATTGCTCTTCCTAATGCAACACGTTGTCTTTGACCACCTGATAAAGCCTTTGGCTTTCTTGATAAGTACATTTCTATACCTAAAATTCTTGCCGCTTCTTTAACTCTTTGGTCTATTTGAGATTTAGGCATTCTTCTTAACTTTAAACCGAACGCCATGTTATCGTAAACGGTCATGTGAGGATATAATGCGTAGTTTTGGAAAACCATTGCTATATCTCTATCTTTAGGAGCGACGTTATTAACTAACTTTCCGTCGATATAAAGTTCACCGTCTGTAATTTCTTCAAGACCTGCAATCATACGTAAAGTAGTAGATTTTCCGCAACCGGAAGGTCCTACGAAAACGATAAATTCTTTATCTTCGATCGCCAAGTTGAAATCGCTTACGGCTTGGACGCCCGAAGGATAAATTTTATAAATACTTTTTAACTCTAAGTTTGACATTTTCTCTCCTCCTGTCAATACATAATTTACTATATTATTTTACATTAAACGCAGATTAATTGCACCGTCATTTTGCACAAAATTAATCTAACTCGTCTAGAGTTAATTCGTAAGCGGGAGCAAATTCTTTTAGATAATATTGAACTTCTTTAGAATCGCTATCAAGTAGTTCTTTCCCGATCGACGATTTTGCCTTTTTAAATTCCGAATTGCCTGCTTTTACTTCTTCAACGCATTTTAAATATGCTGCCAACCTGTCGGCATATTTTACTAATTTATACTCATAAGTATCCGTGTTAGGAATAACGTATTCTTTGTATTCTTCTTTTAAGTTTTCGGGAAGCATATTAAGTATTCTTTCACACGCCTTATTTTCTAAATCTTTATAAGCAGTTTTTATTTCCGGATTAAAGTATTTAATAGGCGTTGGCAAATCGCCTGTTATTACTTCGCCTACTTCGTGATAAGTAGCAAGTAAAACTACTTTCTTTTCGTCTACTTTATTATTAAAAATTTTATTACTGATTAAGGCTAATGCGTGGGCAATAACCGTTACTTGCTGGCTGTGTTCCATAATGTTTTCTTCTTTTATAGAACGCATTAACGACCAGCGCTTAATATTTTTCATTCTGTTCAGATACGCAAAAAATTTAAACATATTTCACCTTGGGTTAATATTGTAACACAAAAATTCAGTTGACGCAATGCTTTTTTTATGATACAATTAAAATATAAAAATTAATATTTCGCTATGGGTGCTTTTAAGCTGAGATTATACCATCGAACCCGCAAGGTAATTCTTGAAGGGAAAGTGATTTTTTATTTGGCGCACCTAACTTAGTGGCGCTTTTTTTATGGCGAAATAAAGGAGCATTATGAATAACTTTCTTTCTTCTTACGCTATTGATTTAATAGAACCTTATATTTTATATTTCGCACTTTTTTTAATCGTGGCTTTTTTGGTGATTTCTTTATTCGCCTATATTAAAACTAAAAAACTTAAAAATAAAATTACCAAGATTTCGTTAAACATAATTATTCTACTCTTTGCCGTTTTCGGAATTATTTTTTTAATTTTAGAAATATTAAAGCATTACGACTTGAGTTATTTAGAAAAAAATTACGTAAATAAAAAAGTTATTTATATGGTGTTTTTGCCGTTAATAATAACCCTTTTATTTTCGGTTTTTTCGGGCATTTTCCTTTTTGTAATTTCAAAGACAAACGAAAAAAAATTAAAGACTTACGTGCGTATCTTTTTAATTATGTTTATAACTTTAATTATTACTTCGCTTGTTTTAATTGCCGTTTATTATTCTACTTCTATTAGCAAAGACGATTATTACTCGTCTAAAGACTACGGAAATCTAAACTCTTTTATGCTGTATCTTTCGGCAGGAATTTTAATTTCTGTTTTAATTTTAGTTTCTTTAATTACGGATAAAGCCGACAAAACTACCTTTAACACCAAAACTTTATCTCTTGCGGGAATTACAATTGCGCTTTCGTTTGCGCTTTCGTTCGTTAAAATATTCCAAATGCCACAAGGCGGATCGATTACGCTTTTGTCTCTACTTCCTATTATGACGTATTCCTATTTATACGGCGCAAAAAAAGGGCTTTTAATAGGAATAATTTACGGACTGTTACAAGCCGTTCAATCGCCGTACGTTATTCACCCCGCACAGTTTATTTTAGATTATCCCGTTGCATTTTCATCTATCGCTTTTGCCGGAATTTTTAAGGGAAAAGATAAATTTAATAAAGCAAACGTTAAATTTTTACTAGGTGCATTTATATCGGGATTATTAAGATACGTTTCTCACGTTCTGTCTGGTATTTTCGCTTTCGGGGCTTACGCATTAGATAACGGTTATAACGGGTTTTTGGCTTACAGCAGTTTATATAATTTATACGTTTTAATAGACGTTACGTTAGTCGCCGTATTCGGTTTTATTCTATTTAAGTCTAAAACGATTTTAAGAGAATTACAAAAATAAAAATACTTACTGATTAAAAAAGTTCGTAACTTCCGTTACGAACTTTTTTAATAATTCCCCATATTTTCTTCATCGTCTTTTTTTATTTTATATCTTAAACTCTTTCGGTATTTTTTAAGTTTAATATCTTCTTCCGTTTCTTGCTTTTTTATCTTGTCTTTTTTGGACGGATAATCGTAAGAATAAGTAGCATCTGTTACGACTAATTCTTCTTCAAGGTTTTTATTGGAAATCTTATTAAAATGGAAAGTTGCGGTAAACCATTTTTTGAACTTTCTCCAAAAAATAATAAACGTTGCGCCGAGTGCCGCCGCAATAACCGTAATTGACGAAATTAAAGCGGAAGTCGCCGCAGGGTCTATGTACATTAAGTTGTTAGTAGAAACAATTTCTATCATAATAACCTCTTAATTTTTCTTATAGATTAAAGACTGAATTAAATATCTTGCACCGGCAGTTTTTGCCGTGTTGTGATTAAATATCATATTATCGTAAGTTTCTTCTATAACAGATTTATATTTATTTTGGTTATCTAATAAATATTTAACCTTTTCGTCTACTTTATCTAAATCTTCCTTATTAACTGAAATTCCTATTTTATCTCTTAAAGAAATTTCTACGGGAACAAGCGGAATTTTAGTATAGTTAGGATTTGGGCATTTCATTAAAGTATTAACAAAAAGCGCAGGTCTATTAACCGCAAAACAAAACTCGGGAGCAATACCCGACCAATCCGTAATTATTAAATCGGAAGAATATATAGACTTATTGCTTGAAAAATCTAATTCAAAGTTAAGCAAATTTTTATCGTAATCGCTATATTTATCGCAAAGTAATTTCATTTTATTAGGGTATCTTTTTACGTATTCGGGGTGAGGACGAACGGTAATTCTATAATCTTTACAATAAAGTTTTTCGATTAACTTATCTATACAAGAATCGAGAAGGTTATCTTCTTGCCAAGACGGTGCAATTAAAATATCTTTAACTTTACTATCCGTTTTATTCTTGTTTGCTTCTTCCCCTAACGCCCTTAAATCGTCTGCTAAAGGATAGCCGAATTTAACGAGAGTTTTTTTATTTAACGAATAAACCCTTTCTATCTCTCTAATTTCTTTTTCTACGTGCGGGCCCGTACAGAAAATCGTATCGAAAGCGTCGAAAGCGCCTTCTCTAAAACTCATGTGAACGCTCATCATATCGTGCGGAACGTAAATATATTCTATATCTTTTTTAAGGAACGAGCGCTTTAAGTAATATTTATCTAAATCGGGAGTAGTCATAACGAAAATATCGGTTACGCACATCATCATAAGCATAGAAGTCTTTTTTAGACCGACGTAGTAAGGCTTAATTCTCGGGTTTTCTTCTGCGATTTTAAAAATACAATCGTTTGGGTCGTTCGTTACGTAATGAACGGGAAGATTAGAAAGTCTTAAAAATTCCTCTATTAAAGGCTTAAAATATTTATAGAACCCGCTCCTTTCCGAATAGAAAACTACGTGCTTATTGTTTATTTTCATAAAACGCTTATAGTCTTGTTTTTCACGGCGTTTATTTATTCTGTAGTTTGGATCTTTATCTTTTGTAGTATCTAAAGACTTTAAGTCGGCAAGTGCTTTTCTGCTTTCTTCTAAAGCGACGTAATCGACGTATTTTTTAGGATTAATTGCTATATTTAATAAATACATTTGTATTATGGAAGTAACGTTTCCAAGTATCCAATAAAAGGCAATACCCGAAGGAACGCCAAGTCCTAAATAAAGTGAAAGCGCAACGCTTATTGCCATAATTCCGTATTTATTAAACTTGCTTTGTTCGTGCTGAATAACGTTATCTAAGTTTTGAGTAAAACAAAGAAGCCAAGAAGAAAGACCGGCAATTATAGGAACAAGCATATAAAGACCGAAAACTTCGGTAGGAATTACCGTTAAATTCATACCTAAAAAATTAAGGTCAAAATCTTGTACTTTAGAAATAATTTCCGCTAAAACTTTAGGGGAAACGCCTGCTATTTCGGAAGACGAAGTAATAGTTCCCGCCTTAATTGCTTCAATTACCTTAAGTTCGTAACCGGAAGACGAAACGTCTACGTTTATAAATTTTGCAAGTGCTTCTAAATTCAACGAACTAAACCCGAAAAGATAACTTAACGGGTGATAAATAATTTCAATAACCGCAAGTAAAAGTATTAATTGCAAAACGAGTGGAATAACCGATAAAGACGGGTGATAATGATGCTTTTTAAAAAGTTTAGCCTGCTCGTCTGCAATAGCGTCCATATTCCCGTTAAGCCTTGCCTTAATAAAGTTTACTTCGGGTTGAATTTTAACCATAAGTATTGAATTTTTTTGTATCCAAATAGAAAGTGGCAAAAGTACGATTTTAGTAGCGATAGTAAATAAAATTATCGCTAACCCGTAATTGCCTACTATTTGCCAGCACCCTTTCATTAAATAGCCGAAAGGAATGCTTAAATAATACATAAAAGCGTCCCACATAATAAAACCTAAATTAATCTAATAAATATCTGTCGAAAATCTTTTTATTAACGACCGTCCAATTTTTAAAATCTCTTGCAGAGCCTAAAATAGAATACAAATATTCCGTTGAAGAAGAAGCCGTTAAATTCCAAGTGTGCCAAACGAATTTCCTTACCCTTTCTTTAGATAAATCTTCGTTATCTTTATAATAGAAAACGGACTTGCCGAAATCGTCGTATTTATTTAGTCCTTCGGAGTTAAAAATAGTTGCCCATAAATCTTCGTGCGAAACGTATGCTGAAGAATAATCTATTTTTTTAGGATAATCTAATTCCCTAGAAGATTTAGACGGTTTAACGAAAAGTGCCGCAAGCCTTTGATTTTTTAATGCCGTTAAATCGCTCGCCGCCGTGCAGTTACCGTGATCTGCGGTAATAATTATAGTCGCTTCGTCGTATACGCCGAATTCTTTCATCGCCTTAATGTATTCGTTAATAATCTTAAAACTGTTATCGATAGAAACGTTTATATCTTTAATTTTGGAAGTTTTGTTCCAATTAGTATCGTAATCGATACTATGGCAACCGCTTAAGTGAATAAACGAATAAACGTTTTGTTCGGTTAAAGAAAAGTCTTTTTTCTTTACGTTATCGAATATAAATTTCATATCGATAGAACTTTCGGGATTAGAAAGTTCTTCGCTCGAATAAATAACTTCGCTGTTTAAAGCGGAAGAAGAAACGTTGCCGACTAAATCCTTTAATGCGTAAGGAAGACAACGGTAAAATCCTATTTGCGCCATTCTAAGCGCTAAAATATAAGGAGCGGTGTTGTTAACAAACGATATGCTTTCTAAACTTGCCGTTTCTTTATTGTTGATATAATCCGGAAGATAATATGCGTTATAATAGCCGTAGTAAGAATCGGTGTAAATATTAATCATATATCCTTCGTCATTTAAACGAGAAATAGTTTTGTTTTGATTATATGCAAAGTTAAAATAATCTTCTCTTAAACTGCCGTCGAATTCGTTACCCGTTATCATATAAGAAACGGAAGGATACGTGTGCCCATACATAGAAGTATTATCGGTAAAATAGGTAAAACCTTCAAGTTCGTTAAAATATTCGGGGTGATTTTTAAGGGCAGGCTCTAAAAAATCCATGCCGTCCATACGGTCTACGCAAAAAACAAAAACGTTTTTGTTTTTAGATAGCGTAGTCATATCTTTAGTCGTTAAAAATGTAGGAACAAAGTCGGGGTCTTTTTCTAAAATTCTCGAAAGCGAAGTTCCGTTTGCTCCTTTAGTTTGATAAGATAAAGTAACAATGTTTACGAATTGAGTTATAAATAAAATTATTGCGACTATTAAGGTAAACGTTCTTAAAAAGTTTTTCTTAGGAATACAAATAAAACCTGCTATTAATAAAAGTGTAACAACTATCCAAAAAATAGCGTTAAATATTACGGTAGAATTAGAAAAAGATTCCCCAAGGTCATCGCCTTTTAAGGTAGTTAAACTGCCGTTTAATAAAGTCATTTGTAAAAAACTCATTATTAAAAAAGCAATAAAAAACGCCGAAAAAATACGGTAAACAATTCTCGGGGTAAAGTATAATATAATAAAATTAATTATAGCAAAACCTAAAAAGAATAAAAAAGAATATAGCGCAAAATTCGAAACTGAAAATTCAAATTCGGCTATATTATTGCAAAAAATATCGTAAGGTACTGCAATAAACAGCAAAAACGGTAAAGATACGGAAATGGAAACGGCAGGAAAAATTCTTTTTTTTCTGCTATTAAAAAACGAAAATTTATTAGCCTTATAATCTTCCATTTTTACTCCTTGGTGTTTTGCCGAATAAATACAAATAACTATAAATATTATACTTAAAATAATATAAAAGTCAAGTAATATATAAGTTAGTATAAATAATAAAATTTTCCATAAAAAAAGGCACTTTTATTAAAAGCGCCTTAATTTAATTAAATAAAAATAATTTAAACGTTTTTTGACCGATATTTTCTCTCCGCCAAAGTATATTAAAAACTCTTCACGGGTTAGAATTGAGGAAGTTCTACCGTTTGCCCACCGTACGTTACCGTGCCTTCAACGTTCACGACAACTGAATCTTCATAATGGCTGTGAGAGTAATAAACGAGTTTTTTGTTTTCAAACTTCATTACTATATCAAAACAAGTTACTTTATCATCTGCATCAAAAGAACTGCATATATACGAATCAGTATCTTCGTCATATGTAAACGAAGAAAAATTGCTTGCAAATTTTGCAAGATTGCTGTTCCATGAAATTTCACGTTTTTCTTCAGCATGCATGTAATATTTACCCTCTTCATACGAAATAAAAACAACGTCTGTAAAACCGCCGTCATAAACGTCTTCCATCTTCATTTTATTTCCGTCTACGTAAATAATAGTTTGCGCAGTATAAAGTTGTCCGCCATATTCCGCACTCATATTTTCCGTCATTTTATAGTTGTCGTCAAAGCCGAACGGCTTATCTTTATTAAAAGCATCAGCCCATTCCTGTTCGGTTACGATATTTTTAGTGGAAGAAGGTGCAAGTTCGGGAATTTCTACGCTTTGTCCATCGTATTCAAACGTTATTGACATATGGAACGGTGCATTTTCAGTTTCAGACACAGGTCTTACGCTGTTAAAAGAAATTTCGGTAATTTTTTTGTTTGCAAATTTTATTGATAAATCTGTAAACGTATGATTATTAACAGTAATTGAATCACATTCAAATGCATTTGTTGTCGTGTTATAAATAAAATCATCGTAGTATGTATCCGAAAATGGTGCCATAAAAATTAATAGCCCTAAAATTGGATTTGAATAATTTTCAATTCTTTCCCAGTTGCTACCATTTTTAGAATACATAAAATAACTTTCGTTATCATTATCGTATAAGTAATAATGTTCTTCAATCCTTAACCCGTCGGTTGCAGTTTCTTTTGCTTTAAAGCCGTCTATCTCAAAAATTTCAGAAGATTGCATTTGTTCCATTGTCATTATGGTCGTAACTTTATAATTTTCGGCAAAAAAGAAGGGATAATCATCGCCAAAGGCAGTCTTCCATTCAGTTTCACTTACTTGTTCACCGGTAGGTAAAAGAGAAACTTCAGGAAGTTCAACACTTTGTCCACCGTAAACTATAGTAGTCGTATTCGTCATACTAATTGAATCTATAACGTAATTAACTTCTGTTATTTTTTTGTTTTCGAACTTAACGGATACACTTTTTAAGGTTATCCCATCGACAAACATATCATAGGCGTTATACGTGTGAGTTACTTCGTCATACGTAAAAGCAAAAATGGCATTTTCTATCATAATCGGATATATGCCTTGTTCAATAACATCATATATCGGATTACCGGATTCGTATTCTTCTTTTTCCCAGACTCCTTTGTAATTATCGAAAACATAATATTTGCCGTTTTCATAAGAACAATATTCAGTATAATTATAACTTCCCGATACCATATTGCCTTTTACCTTAAATCCGTCAACCGTTAAAGAAAGACTTGACTCTTCAGCACCTGTAACGTTTTGCATAGTTAACTTATAATTGTCTGCAAAAAAGAAAGGTTTATCTAAGCCTAAAGCATTATTCCACTCTTCTTTAGTTACGGTATAATCGGCAGAAGGAGCAGGTTCTTCTTTCCCGCAAACACATACGCCGTTAACGTAATTATGTGTGGCTTTATCTTTAATTTCGGCACAGCCTTCTCCTATACATTTATGCCAATGATAAGTATCGTCGTAAGTCCACTCGGTTGAAAACTCGTGCGTGTGCTGTGGCTTTATCTCTTCTTCTCCGCAAGCGGTCAATGATAAACACATAGAAAATAACATAAGAACAGATAAAATAACCACTGTTAATTTTTTATTCATAAATTTATCCTCCTAAATTCTTTTTTATATATTTATTAATAAAATATTTTCGTTAATTATATTTTTTATAGTTTAATTCAAAGCTTTAACTCTTTAACGCTGTTTAATATTTTAAATAAAAAGTTGAAATGCTTTCTTATTTACCCGTTTAAAATACTTCTTTCGTTAACGGTTGTTTTTTAGCAAGTATTCCGCCGACGATAGCAATTATAAACGCCAAAAGCCCTATAACGCTTATAATTATTAATACGGAAAGCCAACCGTAACTTTCGGATACCGCACCGAACACATAAGTAGCAATCATACTCCCTACGTAACAAAATGCGTCGAGCATAGTTGAAAAACTGCCAACGTTGCCGTATGCCCTTATTCTAAACGGAATTTGATTTGTAATAATGTTAGTTACGCCGTATACAAGGCAAACGGCCAAAACGAAAACTATTATAAACGGAATAACTGATTTAATATTAAAGAAGACAATTCCACTTATTAATAACGCTTCGGTTATTATTATAAAAACCGATTGTAATATTAAATGTCCTTTAATTTTGTATTCTAAACTCTTTGCTAACATAACGCCTAAAACGGATAAAATAGCTATTAACATTACTGTAAGCGTTGAATATTCATCCGAAATTCCAAAACAGTCTGCTAAAATCTTCGGAAGCCACGTCGTTACCCCGTCCCTTATAAACGAGATTAATAACGCTATTAATATTTCAAAAACAAATATAAAACAAAAATATTTTGTAAATAATTTAATAGGCTTTTCACTTTCGTTTTTTGTAACGCCTTCAATATTATTTACTAAAACGTCTTCTTCCTTTTCCATTTTTTCGGCAACGGTAACTGAAATAAACCATAATATAACCGTTATAATTCCTATAACCGATACTATGTAAAAAGTTATTTGCCAATTTATGTCTATAAATAAAGAAGATAGCCCGTATATAACACACGTTCCGAAACAATAAGTAAACCCGTCGAATAACACGCAAGCGTCTATTTGGCTTTGTGAAATATATTTTGCTTGAACGTTTGCAACGTTACACCATAGTAAACTTTGGAATAATCCGTTAACTAACCAAAGTCCGCACATAAAAGGTATAGTTCTGGCAAATAAGAATAATACGTTACATACTACCGAAACGGACATTCCTAGCGTAAAAATAATTTTAGGATTATATTTTTTAGCCAAAAACGAATTTATTATTTGACCAAAACCGTAAGAAAAAAATAAAAACGAACTAATAAGCCCTAATTCGTCGTTAGAAAATTCCAATTCTCTCGCTATAGCTATTGTGTTCGCAGCAAAAGAATATCTTAATAAATATGCTACGGAATATGCAAAACACGTTACGAAGATTAAAAACTTTCCGTACTTTTTATTTACGACTTTCACTTAGTTTCTCCCCTTATTTTTTTCTTTTTAAAAACACTTTTAGTATTATAACATGAGAAAAAAATTAAACAAGAAAAATTATTGTTTAATTCTTATAAAAAGCCCCGATATTTTTAGCGGAGCTTAAAAAACTTATATTTTAATAATTACTTGCCCTTTCTGTATTGTAGTGGACTTTTGCCGTAACAAAGCGTAAATGCTTTCCTAAAATAACTTTCGTTAGAATAACCCACCTTATTAATTATTTCACTTACAGGCAAAGTTGTCGTAGTTAATAGGTTTTCTGCTTGCTCTAACCTTATTTTTAATAACAGTTCAACAAACGAAAGTTTTAGTTTATCTTTTATTATTTTAGAAACATAATTATTGCTATAACCTAAATATTTTGATAAAGAAGATAAATTTACATTGGCTATATTGTTTTGAATATATATTTTAATTTTATCAATTAAGTCAATTTCTTTTTTTTTATTTTCTTTAAGGACTTTTAATGCACTTTCTACTTCTGCCATAATTGGAATAGAACTACCCGCACCGTTTTTGGAAACGCAAAGCGCCGATGCGCAACTTGCATATCTTAACGCTTTTTTAACTTGCATTCCGTTACTTAGTGACGAAATAAAATATCCGGTAAAAGTATCGCCGGCAGCAGTCGTATCAACGGCATTTACAATAAAAGAATTTGCATAAGAAATACCGCTATCGTCTATATAAGCGCAACCATTTACACCTAAAGTAATTAAAACGTTAAGTTTTGGATATTTTTTACGCATATTCAATAAAAATTCGTCAACAGAAT
This sequence comes from Christensenellaceae bacterium, assembly GCA_045643385.1. Taxonomy (GTDB): domain Bacteria; phylum Bacillota; class Clostridia; order Christensenellales; family Borkfalkiaceae; genus UBA1259. The sequence goes on from JAZUKR010000080.1 coordinate 20,232, forward strand.
TGAAACTTAGCAAACTTTCCCCTTCATGTTCGTTTACGATTAAACAATAAATTTTATTAAAATCTATTGAAAATACGCTATCGTTAAACGGCGAAGGATTAAAAAATACTTTCACCCCTTTATCGTATGCTTTTTCAATAATATATTGTACGTTATTAATTTCGTTTTGAATAGTTAAAAAATCCCCTTCTTCCAAACTGTCGATAACGCCGTCTATATATTCGGTATCGAAATCGAAATTTGCCCCTTTTGAAACAAATATCGCATTATTACCCTTATTATCGACTTGAATTATCGCATGACCGGTTTTATTTTTTGATATTTTAACGTATCTCGTATCAACGCCGATAGAATTCATTAAATCTTTCAAAAACAACCCGTCTTTACCTATTTTCCCCACGTGTAAAACGTTTGAACCTGCTTTTTTTATTGCAATTGATTGATTTAATCCTTTTCCGCCGGGATAAACAAACAACTCGTTTGTCTGATTAGTTTCACCTACTAACGTAATATGCTCTACGTTATAAACGTTGTCTATATTTATAGACCCAAAATTAATTATTTTCATATTTTTATTATAATATTATTTTTTTATTAAAACAAGTATGAAAAAATACCAAAAACAGACCTATTCAATTATTTTTAATCACCGTCGCTGTAAAATTTTAATCTATGCTATCTATTTCCGATATTCCGTTAAAAGAAATTTTAAATTTTAAACTTTCGTCTTCGTATATTCTCACAAAAATTGCTTTTTCTTTAATGTCAACGACTTCGGTAAAAGTCGATTCCCAAAATTCGTTTTTAGAGCGTTTTTCTTCACGAGACATTGCCCTAATAGATTCGGTATATACGTCCATAAGTTCTTTTATATACGGTTCAAGCGTAGGATTCATAACTACTCCGGAAGTTAAAGGAATAGGTCCGTGTTCACCTACTTGCTCACTTCTCGGGTCGAAATGATTTTCTTTACATTCGTCGTAAGTATCATAAAAATGACTATAAGAAACCTTATTAATCAAATCGTACATATCTTTTCTGCTATTTACTTCGTCTATGCCGTTTTGTAAAGTTTGTAATCTTCCGAATCCCGATTTAATGTCTTGTCTTAAAAATCCGTATTTATTAATGAAAAAATTCGTTTGACCGATTGCATGATAATTAAGATCTCCGTAATATTGATATTCGTTTAAATACGAAGTATCTAATTTAGTTCTTTCGCCGTTAGATTCCAAATATATGCCGTCTAAAGTTTCGTCAAACCAATAAATACCGTTTGACCCGAATAAATCGTCATTACAAAATTCAAGTAAACTAGAAGCACCGGTGGCATCTGCTAACACGAAACAATAGTTCCAATAATTGTTTTTTGAATAAATATCTAAAGATTTAACATATTCCTTTGCTTCTGTAATAGTCGCACAATTCTCGGCAATATAACGAGGAAGTTCAAACATATGAACTCTTCTAGCCCCGTTTGGATTAGTGCTTTTTATAGCAAACATATCGTCGCCGTTTGGATAATATTCGCCGTGTCGCATATTAACTTCTATATAAAAACCTTGGTCGTTCATAACGTCGTCACAATAAAAAGGTAAAAGTTTACTCCACGTTTCGGATATTCCGTTTTTTTCTACTTCCGAATAAATGGGCGAAACGTCACGGAAAGTGTATTGAAGGCCTATAGTTTTATACTTGCCAGCATTTGTTTTTACAATATATGCACAGTTTTCGGAAATATTAAGATCCATATTGCGTCCTATTAAACGCCTATCGCCTTCCACGATTTTAGTAATTGCACTACAACCGCCACCACTCCAATTATCGTTGTCTTTTGCCCAAAATTTATCGGCATAATCCCAGTCTAATTCCGTATACGTTTCAACTTCATAAATATACGGCTTTATTTTTGTTACGTTTTGCGCCTTTTCTTGACAAGCACAAGAAGTAAAAATAAGCAAAATAGGCAACATTGCAAATGCTTTAACTAATTGCTTTTTCATTTTCGTTCTCCTTAAAATAATACTCAAAATAAAATGACTATATCTGCTTTTGATAGTATAACAAGAAGCCCTGCAAAAGTCAAATACGACAAATTTATTTTTCTCTTGTTTTTATACTTTTATTCATCAATAAATATTGTTTTTGACTAAATAAGAATTAAAAAAATAAAATATTTTCTTTTTTTTCCCCCCCCCCCACCTTAAATATTAAGGGGTTTGGGGGGTAAAGAGTTTATGAAAGGGGTCAAATTTAAGGGATAGGGGTAAAACGACTTTGAAAAAGAGTTTATCCCTATCCCTTTTTAAAAAGTTTTTATTTTTATTTCGCAAATTATACGGAAAAATATTATCCTGCAATATTGTTTGCGCTATATATACTCTCGCCTTCAAAATACGTGTTCAATATTTTTGTTTCATGTATCGTGCGAAGTTTTTCACCTTCGTAATTTAAGAAATTTTTATCTAGAATAACGAAATCGGCATATTTCCCAACTTTTATAGAGCCTCTTTCTTTTTCTAACCCTAATTGCCATGCTCCGTTAATAGTTAAAGCCTTTAATGCTTGTTTAACGGTAATAAGTTCGGTTTCGCCATAGGTAGTAGAGTTAACGTCTTGCGGAGCAATTCCCGTAACAGCAACTTCTATAACGTTCATTATGCTTCCTATAACGGATTCGGCTGCCGGTGCGTCGGTTGAAGAAGTCGTTACTACTCCGTTTTCAATCAACGTTTTCATAGGATATCCGCTATAATATATATCTTCCGGAACGTAGCCTAATACATAATCTTTCATGGCTTTTTGAACAGGGTCGGTTTCGTCAACGTCGGTGTGCCATATTAAATTTTCGGCAATAGGAATCTTGTTGCTCGCTGCCCTTAAAACGTCTTCTAATCTAATATTTCTAACGTGTGCAAGACAATTACGAAACTCTTTGTTATTTTCCGTATTTGAATAAATATATGCATCGAGCATTGCCCTACATGCCCCGTCGCCATAAGCGTGCGTATGTATTATTATGTCTTTACTGTTTGCATATTTAACGATTGAATTTAATTCTTCTTGCGTCCAAACTATATTGCCGTGTTCTTTGCCTTCTTCATACGTTTTATATTTATCTATAATCCAACCCGTTCCACTTTCTACTACGCCGTCGGCAAAAAGTTTTATGTATGCCGGATTTAAGTGTGAACTTGAATAATCCTTAACCATTTGTGCAACTTCGTCTACTCTCTGTCTATAAATATTCGAGTCGAAACTTTTTATATTGAAACAAGCGGCAACGTTGATTTTCAGTTCGTTTTTATCGTCCATATTTTTTAACGTTTCATATAATGCCGTCGGATCATACATGTTTGTAAAAGCGTCCAACGTATTGGTATAACCTAATTCAAGTAATTTATTCATACCATATAAACATGCGTTTTTATACTGCTCGTCTGTAAGCGGTCTACTTATTACTTTATCGGTAACGTAAAATACTGCTTGATCTCCAACGTATCCACTTGGCTTTCCTTCATTGTCAAGATAAACTTTGCCACCACGAACTTCGGGATTTTCCAGTAAGCCTGCTCGTTCTAATGCCGTTGTATTGCATACCGCACTATGCCCTGAATTATCTAATAAAACGACGGGAATCCCCGGAGCTATTAATTCTATTTCTTCCGCAAAACTAAATCCTTCGTCTCTCTTTTTTGTTAGTTCCATAGTTTCCCAGCCGAAAGTAAGGAATTGCGTTATATTATCGTTTCTAACCTTTTCTTCTAAAATCGACAATATTTCGGTATAACTTTTTCCACCGCCGGGGAGCACTGTATTAAGACCTGTTCCGCTAAAATAATGTGCGTGCCCTTCGGTGCAACCGGGAATAATTAAACCTTGATTAGTTCTGTCAATCACTTCGGTTTTGCCTTTTTTTACATATTTTGTTGCACCTTCTCTACTTCCAACGTAAATATATTTACCGTCTTTAACCGCAAACGCTTCCGCTAAACCGTCGTTTTCGTCTTCGGCGGTATAAATTGTTCCATAAACCACTAAATCGGCAAAGTTTTCGGAATCATTTTTGCAACCGCTAAATACCGTCATAGCCATAGTTAGCGATAAAAATATAAGTAAAAATTTCGTAAGAAATGTTTTCTTTTTCATAAACGTACTCCTTATTTAAGTAATATTATATCAGTGTTTATTGAAAATTACAAGACCCTAACTCATAATTTTACAACTAATCTAAAATCGTTCAGTTATCATATCTCGTCTAATAGCGTTAAAAGGGGAATTTTAAGAATGTAACTTGTGCGTATGAAAAAATCATATTCACTTGAATTTGCGTTTTATTTTATACTACGGCAAGACCAACTATCAATTTGATTTTAGATATTAAAAAACACCGATTTTTCATTTAAAATCGGTGTTTTTATTTGTTTTTTACCTAAAATTTACTTTCTTGGGTTTTTGATATTAGCTTGTGCAGTACTCCACATTGAAAGGGATTTTTACCTATACTTTCAACTTCCGTGAAATACTGATTGTGAAAAAAAGTGGGTAATTCACCTTCTTTTTCGTCTATTTCTTGAAAATCAAGATTAAACGTGCTTCTCCGTCCTTCTAATGTGCAAAACGTTTGATGATACTCTTCATCATCCAAGGTCAAGAACCAACTGAAATGGATTCCGTCCTCTTCCGGCACAATCGTAGCAACAAATTCTTCGATTATTTCCGGCGGAACTTTTCCATCCACTCGGCGACTTCACTGTTAGAAATCGCATGGCTGATTTCTTCGGCGTCCGCACGATTGAATTTTTCCGTATAATACCGAAGATCCGCCATCAGAACAAATTCCTCCCTTTGTGATCTGCGCAACCGATATATTCTCTGTCCACACGTCTGCCGTTGTACCAAACACGCCAAATTCCCAAATCTTCTTCCCATAGCATCGAAGGCTTATAGGTAGAATCTTCATCCCACGTACCCGGCGTGGCGGACAACATCGGATTGAGCGGAGAACGAACGAAATTATGTATTCCGTCGTCCGACCGTGCGGCGCAAATGCAGGCGGTATCAATGTCACGGTAACCGATATAAAACATAAGATAGCCCATATCTTCGGTATGGATAACCTGACAACCGCCGACACGGTTTTGTTCAAACTCTTCGGCGCCTTTTTGAAAAATAGGGTTGCCGTCGTACTTCTTCCACACAATGCCGTCTGTGCTTTCGGCATAGCAAAGAACGTTCGGTTCGATGGTTTCGCCTGCGGCATACCACATGCGGTAAACGCCGTTTTCGTAAAGAACGCACGGATTCATGACCGAATCTTTTTCAAATGCGGTTTCCGGTACCATAACGGGATCTCGACGTACACGATGAAAAGTCAAACCGTCTTCGCTCTCCGCATAACCGATACAACTCTTTTCGTTCGCCTGACCTGTGTACCACATTTTATAAATACCGTCGATATACAGTACGCAATTGCGGTTGACGTGCTCGCTCTCCCAGTCCGAATCGGGATCGGGCGATAACGTAACCGTCGGCTCGCCGAAAGAAATGCCGTCATCGCTGAATGCGACGGCGACGGACTTATTATCTCGCCATGAAAAATCCATGCGGTATTTTCCCTCCACCTTTGTAACGTAAACGTCAAAACAAATGCCTCGAACAGGACCTCCGTAAATAGGATTTTTTTCATTTTTTACAAAAAGCATATAAATAACCTACCTTTTTAAATATTAAAATTATTGTAGCATGCCATCAAAACAGTGTCAATAGATTCCGCAAAAAATTCTTCCTAAAAATAAAATAAGAAATAAATATATTACTCCAACTACAATTATTAGCGGAATAATTCTATTCACATTGTCGTTTATTATTGCAAAAACACTACAGACGAGAACAGTACCGATTAACAAAGTATTACACAGTAAACTTATCCATCTTATTGTTTGATATTTTTTATGCGTCATATTATAAAAATCCTTCTGAAATTTTATTACAACATTTACAAAACAACTTTATATGTTGTAAAATCATTAAACACATATATGATTTATTAAAAATGTCTTTTTGCTTTTCAATATTTTAAGTTTATCCCCAAACACAACAACTCAGTTTAATTATATATCATTTTTATAAAAAAGGCAAATACTTTGATTATCACAACACTAAATTAAGTATACTATATAGTATGGTGAATC
>JAZUKR010000081.1:0-4505 GCA_045643385.1 Christensenellaceae bacterium
CAGTCGATACGAATATCGTCGCCCGAAGCATTTAAAACGTTCTGCTCTTTTGCCCCCATAAATAATCCCGACACGCCGTTTAAATTAAATTCCTTAATTACAACGGGTTTCTGTTTTGCCGTATTTAAACAAAGCGTATCGTCGGCAAAAACCGATAAAGAAACTTGATGATTTTGCTTATCTAAAGATTCCCATTTGACTTCCATATAAGAAACAGGACGGGATAAGTATTTTATGTCGTCAATAAATAAGGGAGTAAAAAAACGAACGTAAAGACGAATATTATACCCTTCGAAAACGGCTTTAGTTGATAAGGCGTCTATTTTTAAATACGTCTGCTTGAATTTTTTACAATTATGTTCATAACCTAAAAAGTTTGCGGTTATTCCGTCCACTTCTATACGACCTAAAATATTATTTGGCGCACCCGTCCAATGCATTGTAGCACTTGCATTAAGCACGTTAGTTCTTCCCCAAACAGAAAAATACGGGTCTACGTTAAAAAGCGGAACAGACGGAACATGAAACTGTTTCATAAATATCTACCTCCTAATTTAATCTTTAAAAGTATATCATATAAAATATTAATTTTCAACTAATAATTGTTAAAATATAAAACAAAAAGGTTGCCGTTTTTAACAGTAACCTTTTTTGTTTGATGTTATGAAAAATTTTGCAATCGGTATATTTTATTTTTCTATCATATTATATTCCGTTTTAGCAACTTCTAAAACGTGCGAATCGTTAGATATACTGTCTATTTCTTCGCTTAAATTTAAATAACTTTGATTTAATTCGTTTAATTCTTGCGCTTTCTCGTTTTGTATGTCTGTTAAAGACGATAAAATCCCAGTATTTAATACTATTAAAGCAAATACTACAGTAACGCATAACGCATATAAAACTATTGCTAACTTAGATTTTATTCTTGAATTGGTTTTTTCGCTTGGAATACTTTTTATTTCGTTTCTTATATCCGTATCCGTTGCGTCGCCAAACTGCATAGTCGTAGAAGTAGGCGTTATATCGTCTTCTTTCGGTCCCATAACTAACGTGTCTTTTTCTAACGCTTCACTTTTATTTATCTCTTCTAAAACCGCTTCATTATCGTAATTCATTATTTTGTCGAGATTTCTTTGCATTCTCGCTTTTGCTTCGGATAAATCTTGATTTTCACAAGCAGAATAATCTTCGTTTGCCGAAGTCGGTTTTCTTTCAAGCAATCCTACTCTCGCCTGACCTTGAACAAAAGCCGTGTTGTTTTCTTCTGTTGAACGTTTTGTAACTATCATAATTTCTCCTATTATACCCTTTCGGCTATCCTTAATTTTGCGCTCTTTGAACGTGGATTTATCTTAATCTCTTCTTCGCTTGCCGTTATCGGGTGATTAGTTATAATATTTATCTCTTTTTTCTTTCCGCATACGCAAATAGGTAAACTTTTATCGCATATACAGTCTGTTTCTAATTCTTTAAATGCTTGTTTTACTATTCTATCTTCTAACGAATGAAACGATATTATCGCAAGCCTTCCACCCTTTTTAAGCCCTCTGGCCATTAGAATTACAGTCTCATAAAGTCCTTCTAACTCTTTATTGACTTCAATTCTGATGGCCTGAAAAACTTTTTTGGAGGGATGTCCGTTGTTTTGGAATTTTTTGGGAATTGATTTTTCTATAATCCCGTTTAATTCTCCAACGGTATTAAGGGGCTTATCTTTACGGAACAAAACAATATTCTTGACAATCTGTTTTGCGAACTTTTCTTCTCCGTACTTTGTAAATATTTCTTCTAAACTTTTTTCAGAATAAGTATTGACGACGGTTTTTGCCGTCAAAGGATTGTCTAAACTCATTCTCATATCAAGTTCTATATTGTTATCTAAATAAGAAAATCCTCGACTTCTATCGTCTAACTGAAAACTCGATACACCTAAATCTAAAAGAATTCCGTCAAACCCATCGATATTAAGATTTTCTTTTATATTATTAAAGTTATGAAAGTTATCTTTAACAATTGTAAATCTACCTTCAAACTCTTTTAACCTGTCTTTTGCTTTTTTTATCGCAAATTCGTCTAAATCGGTGGCTATTAGTTTTCCGCTAGGAGCACATTTTTTTAGAATTTCGTATGAATGTCCACCACCACCGAGCGTTCCGTCAAAATATATTCCGCCGTCTTTAACGTTTAGCCCTTCTATGCTTTCGTTAAGCAATACGGATACGTGCTTTAACTCAGTCATTTTTGCCTTCAAAACTGTCGAACGCACTCGCTAAAACGCTAAAATCAACGTCGTTAAAGTAACTGTCCCAAACTTCTTCCGCCCATATTTCAACGTAATTAGGTCCCTTATATACTTTTACGTTCTTATTTAATTTGGCATACGCCCTTAAATCTTCAGGAATTAATATTCTGCCCTGATTATCTTCTTCTGCTTGCCAAATATTAGAAAGTATATATCTTGCAACTTTAACTTGCTCTTTATTATATTCGTTAACACTTTTTAAAAAGGCTTTCTTTTTAGCCATTTGCTCTTCTGTACAAACAAAAAGACAGCCGTCCGTCCCTACGGTAATATAATAAGTATCACCGAGTTCCTCACGGATTTTTGCAGGTATTCTCATTCTGTTTTTGGCATCTAATTGATGCAAATACTTTTTCCCTGTCATGTAGGTAGACTACTCCCTTTTTGATTTCATAGAAATAATATCATATATTTTAACCACTGTCAACCCCTTTTTAACATTTTTTTAAAATTTTTTAATATTTTTTGTCATATTTTATTATTATTAACGTTTATTTTATTCCAGAACTTCTCGTTTTTTATCTTATCATCACCACAAAATATAACGCTAAATCCCTTATTTTTACTAATGTTTTTATGTGTTTTTATAATCGCCTTAACTTTATTTATCGTAAAAATTGCGCCGTCGGTGGTTTTTTGTGTTACAAAGTGGTCAAAAATTTTATTTTTAACAAAAACATAGTGTGTACACCCCAAAATTAAGACGTCATATTTTGAGCTTATGTCAATATTATTACTTTTAAAAGCTTCTAAAATTTGCTTTTTTACGTCGACTTTTTCTAGATTAAAACAATTATTTTCTATATCGAAAGCAAGGTTTTTTAGCGGAAGAACGGTTAAATTTTTTTGTTTATTTATTTTACTTGCTGTTAACGGAGTGCATAGTAGCAAAGTTTTTTTATCTCTCAAAACGTAATATTCTATCGGCGGGAAAATTCCTATTATCGGAATATCCGTTATATCGTTTAGTTTGTTAATCAAATTAATACTTAAAGTATTGCACGCAAAAACTATACATTTTATATTAAAGTCGTTAAGTTCGTTCAATATTGTAAAAACCCTGTACTTTAATTCTCTGACGGTTTTATTTCCGTAAGGAGCATTTTTATTGTCGCCATAATAAATATAGTTTTCTTTCGGAAAGGCTTTTACTAGTTCACGTAACAAAGATAAACCTCCTATTCCACTATCTAAAACTCCAATATATTCTTTTTCCATACTAAATTTTATGAAGATTTAAAAAAAATATGGAGAATTTATGTAAAAAAAATAAAAAAACGTAATATTTGTTTGCATTATTATTTTATTTATGGTAAAATACTAAACGAAAATTAAAGAAATTAAGGAGCGCATTAAAAATGCCTAATATCAAATCAGCAAAAAAAAGAGTTTTAGTTAACGAAAATAAAACAGAATTAAACAAAAATATTCGTTCTGCAGTAAAAACTGCTATCAAAAAGGTTGACCAATTAGTTAAAGAAGGAAATTTAGAAGGCGCTAAAGTAGCATTAAACGAAGCGTTTAAAGCAATCGATTCCGCTACTTCTAAAAATATTTTCCATAAAAACAATGCTTCTAATAAAAAAGCAAAACTTGCTAAAAAAGTAAATGCCTGCATCCCCACTTCTAAAGAAGAAGTTAAAAAGGAAGAAAAGATTGAAGAAAAAGTTGAAGCAGTAGAAGTTAAAGAAGAAGTTAAACCCGCTAAAAAAACCGTAAAGAAAACTGCAGAAAAAGAAGAAAAGCCCGCAGAAAAGAAACCTGCCGTTAAAAAAACAACGGCTAAAAAAACCGCTACGAAAAAGGCAGAATAGTTTATTAAACAAAAAAAAAGCGTTGCATTTGTGGCCTTCTCATAGAGATTTTTTGAAACATAATAAAATGATAGCGAAAATTTTCGCTATCATTTTAATTTTATCTTTATATTTTACACGACTTTGCTTGCAAAGTATAGTGTGTTATACTTTTGAAAAATGTTTTTAGGCAACAGCCCGAAAAATTAGGATTTATCAAGATAATTTCAATAACTTTTTATAGCTTAAATCCATTAGTATTGCTCCGAGCGGAGCCGTAATAAGAATGGAAAGCACCGCCAATTCCAATGATTACGCATAAAACGATTATGACTTTCATTTTATACATTTCCCACCAAGCCTTACGTTCCCGTTTTCTCATTTCCTTTTGTTTCAAACGTTCTCGT
>JAZUKR010000082.1:0-2562 GCA_045643385.1 Christensenellaceae bacterium
GTAAGACGGTGGATCCATTAAAATTGCGTCGTACTTTTTACCCCTTCTAATCTCTCTTTCAACGAATTTTTTACAATCGTCTATAATATATCTTACTTTCGGATTTTCTATATTAGAAAGTCTTACGTTTTCACCCGCACGTTCTACCATGGCCTTAGCCGAATCTACGTGGCAAACAGTAGCCCCCGCTTTTGCTAAGGCAACCGTTGCACCGCCCGTATAGGCAAAAAGGTTAAGAACGCTTATTTCTCTATTAGCCGATTTAACGAGTTCTGTCATTAAATCCCAGTTTACCGCTTGCTCCGGAAATAAACCGGTATGTTTAAAACCCATAGGCTTAATTTTAAAGTTTAAATCCTTATAGGAAATTACCCATTCTTCGGGAAAAGAAGATTTTATCTTCCACTTTCCGCCACCCGTTTCGCTTCTTAAATATTTGGCAGACAGCCCTTTATAAGAATCCATATCGACTTTTGTCTTCCAAATAACTTGGGGATCGGGACGAAGTAAAATAACGTCTTTCCACCTTTCTAATTTATATCCGTCGCCGGAAGCTATAACGGAATAATCTTTCCACTCGGCGACTTTCATTATTTAACCACTTTATTAACGGTAACTTCTACCTTTTCACCGTTAACGTCTAACTCATCGGTGTAACCTTCTTCTTTTCCTTCTTTAATAACTTCTGCAAGAACTACACGCTTTAAGTCTTTTCCGTTATTAAATGCGTTTTTAATATCCGCACTATCGGTAACGAAATTAACGATAATTTTATCCGTAACTTCAAAGCCTGCGTCTTTACGCATAGTTTGAATTTTGGAAATAAGTTCTCTTTCAATACCTTCAGCCTTTAATTCGGGAGTTATATGCGTATCCATTACAACCGTAATGCCTTTATCGCTTGCAGAAGTATAACCTTCTTCGCTTAAACTTTCTATCAGTAAATCGTCGTAAGAAAATTCAAAAGTATCTCCGTCGTAATTTGCTATATAATTATTACCGCTCTTTACGGTAGTTACAACTTCTAAGGCGTTGCAAGATTCAAAGAAAGCACGAATCTTATTTAATTTTGCGCCGTATTTAGGTCCTAACGTCTTTAATTGCGGTTTGATTTTGTAGTTTACGAATTTAGACGCTTCTTTTAAATGCTCTATTTCTTTAACGTTTAATTCGTCTTTTGCAATTTCAAGTAATCCGCTAGACATTTGGGTATTTCTTTCAGAGCATACGAATACTTTTGAAAGCGGTTGACGGTTTTTAATGTTTGAAGTATTTCTTGCAGCCCTTCCCAAAACGACTATGTCTAATACCGTTTGCATTTCTTCTTCGAGTTTAGAATCTATCATAGATTCGTCTGCAACGGGATATTTACATAAGTGAACAGATATAGGTTGTTCTTTATAGAAGTTAGGAACTAAATTTTGATAAATAGATTCCGCCATAAACGGTGTAAACGGTGCGGAAAGTTTTGCAACCGTTACTAAAACCGTGTATAAGGTAGTATAAGCGGAAATTTTATCGTCGTCCATATCGTGCGCCCAATAACGTTCTCTACCACGACGTACGTACCAATTTGATAAATCGTCCACAAAGTCTTGAAGTGACCTTGATGCGTTAAATATATCGTATTTACTTAAATAGTTATCAACCGTTTTTATTAAGGTATTTAATTTACTTAATACCCATTTATCCATTAAGGAAAGTTTACATTTTTTAATATCGTAATCTTTTGGATTATATTTATCTATCTCCGCATAAAGAACAAAGAAGGCATAGGTATTCCAAAGCGTACCCATAAACTTTCTTTGTGCTTCAGATACGGCTTCGTCGTAAAATCTCGATGGAAGCCACGGACTAGACCCTGTATAGAAATACCATCTTACTGCGTCTGCACCCTGTTTATCTAATACCGACCACGGGTCGACAACGTTACCTTTATGCTTACTCATTTTAATACCGTTTTTATCGTTAACGTGCCCTAAAACTATACAGTTTTTAAACGGCGCTTTATCGAAAAGCAAAGTAGAAATAGCAAGTAAAGTATAGAACCAACCACGAGTTTGGTCTATTGCTTCCGAAATAAAATCTGCAGGGAAATGTTTTTCGAACAATTCCTTATTTTCAAACGGATAGTGATATTGAGCAAAAGGCATAGAGCCTGAATCTAACCAGCAATCTACAACTTCTTTTTCTCTTATAAACGTTCCACCGCATTCGCAATCGAAAGTACAATTATCTATATACGGACGGTGAAGTTCTATATCTCCATCAATATGGCACAAGTCTTTTAATTCTTGTTTACTGCCTATAACGTGAATTTTACCGCATTTATTACATACCCAAACAGGAAGCGGTGTTCCCCAATAACGTTCACGGGAAATTCCCCAGTCGATAACGTTTTCTAAAAAGTTTCCCATTCTTCCGTTTTTAATTGTTTCGGGCATCCAATTTATTGAATCGTTTGCCTTTAATAATCTATCTTTAACAGCGGTCATTTTAATAAACCAACTGCTTCTTGCATAATACAAAAGCGGTGTATCGCAACGCCAACAGAAAGGATAA
>JAZUKR010000083.1:0-7554 GCA_045643385.1 Christensenellaceae bacterium
TTTCCTAACCTACTTGTAAACGGTGCAATGGGTATTGCGGTAGGTCTTGCCACAAATATTCCTACCCATAATTTAAGTGAAGTAATTAACGGGACAGTTGCTTTTATTGATAATCCTAAAATTTCACTTAAAGAAATGATGAAATATATTTTAGGCCCCGATTTCCCTACAGGCGGATACATAATTGCAGACGAAGATTTAGAAAACGCTTATAAAACGGGCAGGGGCAAAATTAAAATTAGGGCAAGAGTCAATATCGAAAAAGATAAGGATAAACAAAATTTAATAATTTCGGAAATACCTTATCAAGTCAATAAATCGGCACTACTTAAAAAGATTTCAGATTTAAAAGAAGAAAAGAAAGATATACTTTTTGGCATTAACGACGTTGTAGACGAGTCTGACCGTAACGGTATGCGTGCCGTTATTAAATTAAAAAAAGAAGCCGAAGCCGAAAAGATATTAAAATATCTTTACAAAAATACCGATTTAGAAATTTCTTACGGTATTAATATGGTTGCCATTGCAAACGGAAAACCATGTCAGTTGGGGCTTTTAGATATCATTTCTTATTACGTCAATTATCAAAGGGAAGTAGTACTTAGAAGAAGTAAATTCGATTTAGAGCGTGCCAAAGAAAGAGCACATATTTTGGAAGGGTTAATAATAGCGGTAAAAAATATCGACGAAGTTATTAAGATAATAAAAACCGCCGAAAATACAACCGATGCACGTGAGAAATTAAAAAACAGGTTTAAATTAAGCGACGCACAAGCAACTGCCATTTTAGATTTAAGACTTTCAAGACTTACTAAACTAGAAGTATATAAACTTGAAGAAGAATTAAAAGAGTTAAAAGAAAAAATAGAAGAATTAACTAAAATAGTTCAAAGCAAGCAACTCCAAATGAACGTCGTTAAATCTGAACTTAAAGAGATAAAGAAAAAATACGGCGACGACAGACGTACTAAAATTATCGAAGGAAATAAAGAGTTAGAAAGCGAAGATATAGAAAGCGATTTAAAGGTCATAGATGATTTTGTAGTTGGCATAACGGACGGTAATTTATTAAAGAAAATGACCGAAAAGAATTTTAAAAATTCTGACAAATCGGTTAAAGAATCAACTACTAATTTAGATTTTATTAAGTTTAATATTAAAGCAAAAAGTGGTCAAACACTTTTGGCTTTTACAAATCTCGGTAACTGTTATAGGGTAAATATCGATCAAATAGAAGAGTGTAGATATAGAGATAAAGGCATGAAGTTAAATACCGTGTTTAGCGATATTTCTAAAAACGAGATGATTGTTTCTATGTTTGCTATAAGTGAAAAAATTCCCGAAGGATATTTACTTTTCTATACTAAAGACGGCTTAATTAAAAAGACAGAGTGGCCTGAATACGATATTAATAAAAGTAGTTTTAGCGGGATAAAACTAAAAGACGGCGACGAACTTCTTAAAGTAGAAGAAGATAAAGCCGAAACCGGTATTTGCTTTATTACCAAAAACGGATTAGTTTCTAACGTAGAAAAAAAAGATATTCCTATTCAACACAGAATTTCGGGTGGAGTTAAAGGTTTGGGTTTAAGTAAAGGTGACGAAATAGTATTCGTTTCCGAAATAGACGACGAAGGCGAAATTTTAATAATAACCGAAAACGGAAATTATAAACGTGTTATATCTTCTAATATTGAAATAGGTACACGTGGCAGAAAAGGAGTTAAAATAGTTACGCTTGGAAAAGACAATAAAGTTATTTTTGCATACCACGTTAAAGACCCCGTCGATATAGCGGTTATCGATTCGTTCGGAATAGCATTTTCCGTTAATTCCGAAGAAATAGTTATTGAAGACAGAGAGACAAAAGGTAAACAACTTAAAAACGTAAATAAAAAGCGTATGCCACAAAAAGCGTTTAAGTTAAATTAAAAATAAAGCGTTGCTTAAAAAATTAAGCAACGCTTTAAAATATAAATAAAAATTAAACGTTAAATCTAAACAATACGACGTCGCCGTCTTGAATTACGTAATCTTTTCCTTCCGAACGGACTTTTCCTTTTTCTTTAGCGTTATTAAATGAGCCTAGTTCTACTAAATTGTCATAATCTACAATTTCTGCTCTTATAAATCCTTTTTCAAAATCGCTGTGAATTTTGCCTGCAGCCTGCGGAGCTTTGGTGCCGTTTTCTATAGTCCACGCTCTAACTTCTTTCTCGCCTGCGGTTAAATAACTTATTAAACCAAGTAGTGAGTAAGACGCTTTAATTAATCTGTTAAGACCACTCTCTTTAACGCCTAATTCTTCCATAAACATTTTTTGTTCGTCAATAGGTAGTGAAGATAATTCCTCTTCCGTTTTTGCGCAGATAACTATATAATTAGAACCTTCTTCCTTAGCAAAATCTATAACTTTTTTAACAAGTGGGAGAGAGTTTTCGTCTTTCCCCATATCGTTTTCGCCGATATTTGCGGCATAAATTACGGGCTTATTCGATAAAAGGAACAAATCTTTTAAATATTCTTTTTCTTCGTCCGTAGTCTGTAACGTTCTTGCAGATTTTCCGTCCGATAAATGATTGAAAAGTTTTTCTAAAAACTCGGCTTCTGTTTTATATTTTTTGTCGCCTGTTTTTACCATTGTTAATGCTTTATCTAATCGCTTTTTAACTGACTCTACATCTGCTAAAATCAACTCTAAATTTATTGTTTCTATATCTCTTAACGGGTCTATAGAATTTTCTACGTGGGTGATATTTTCGTCTTCAAAACATCTTACGACGTGGACTATTGCGTCCGTTTCTCTTATGTTTGCTAAAAACTTATTTCCAAGTCCTTCGCCCTTACTTGCACCTTTAACAAGACCTGCGATATCAACGAATTCAACAACTGCCGGAGTTATTTTTTTAGTATTATATAACTTGCCTAAAACTTCTAATCTGTAATCGGGAACTGCAACTATTCCAACGTTAGGCTCTATTGTACAGAACGGATAATTAGCACATTCTGCCCCTGCTTTTGTTATAGCGTTAAATAAAGTTGATTTTCCTACGTTCGGCAATCCTACTACACCTAATTTCATTTTATATCTCCGTGCTTTTTTCTTTTATTATAACTTAATTTTAGTTATATTTCAAGTTTTTTACGTTGCATTTTACACGTTTTTGTGTTATTATTTATTTAGATGAAACACTCTTACTTTAAGATCTTAAATTGTTTTTAATTTTATTAATATAAAAAAATAAAAAGGTATTAAATGGATTACAAAAAAATCATTACAAATAAAACTTATAAAGATTTTGCTTTTACTAACGAAGATTTACTTTCTTCATCGCCAAAAGGTATTGTATTAATTATTCGTGCTTGTAACGATTTGACTTTATATACTTCGCATTTTCAGTTTGAATACAGATACGCAAAGGAAGGCATAATCTCGATAATACCGAACACAAACCCATGGTGTTTTTTAAACGATATTGCCGTTAATACTATTGATGCAATTTTAGATGTTTTAGAAGAAAAATACGGTCGTCTTCCTATCGCTTTAACGGGAACAAGTATGGGTGGATACGGCTGTTTAATGTTTTCATTTCTTTCAAGGCATAAAAACAGTTTTTGCTGTGTTTCCATTGATTCGCCCTGCTGTGATTTGGTTAAAATTAAAGATTTACATAGCGATTTCAATAGAATATTTTTAAGTGCTTACGGCAATGAGAATATAGATTATATAAAAAGTCTTGAACTTCACTCTCCTAATTATAATGTGGAAAAACTTCCAAATATTCCATATTATATTTGTTCCGGTGATAGAGATATGTGTATTGTTAAAAGTGATAATTCTGACGTGCTTGTTAAAAAAATGCGAGAAAGAAATCTTAACGTTATCTATCGTGAAGTTTTTGGAATGGCTCACTCTGAAATTCCACCGGAAAACTTAGTTGAACATTACAATTTTGTTATTAATAATATTTTTAGGAAATAATATGGATTATAAAAGTTATATTGCTGAAAAATTAAATATTAGCGGGTTAGAAATAAAAGACGTCGTTTCGTTTTTAGAAACTCCGCCGGATACCGAAAAGGGGGATTTTGCGCTTCCTTGTTTTAAGTTATCTAAAATTTTAAGGCAAAACCCTATTGCTATTGCTGAGAGTTTAGCGTCTGATTTTACAACGGACGACGTTATTTCGTCCGTAAACGCAATAAACGGGTACTTAAATTTTAAGGTCAACAGAAAAGGTTTTATTAATTCTGTTTTGACTTCAGTTATAAATGGCGGGGATTTATACGGGTCTTCAGATATAGGAAATAACAAAACTATTTGTATAGATTATTCGTCGATAAATATTGCAAAGCCATTCCATATAGGGCATTTATCCACAACGGTTATAGGCGGTGCGCTAGTTAAGATTTTTAAGTTTTTAGGATATAACGTTGTAGGAATTAATCACCTTGGCGACTACGGAACGCAATTTGGCAAATTAATAGTTGCTTATAAACTTTGGTCAAGTAGAGAAGCCGTATTAAAAGACAGGCTTAAGGAATTGACGAGAATTTACGTTAAATTTCATAAAGAAGCCGAAACTAATCCTAAACTTGACGATGAAGCAAGGCGTTATTTTAAATTAATTGAAGACGGCGACAAAGAAAGTGGCGAACTCTTTGAATTTTTTAAGAAAATCACTTTGGAAGAAGTGGATAAAATTTATAAAATGCTTAATATATCTTTTGATTCTTATGCGGGGGAAAGTTTTTATAACGATAAAATGCAACCCGTTGTCGACGAATTGAAAGAGAAGAACTTACTTTCTGTTAGCGACGGGGCGTCTATCGTAGATTTAAGCGAGTATGATTTAGCTCCTTGCTTGATATTGAAAAAAGACGGTTCGAGTTTATACGCCACTCGTGATTTGGCGGCGGCAATTTATAGAAAAAAGACTTACGATTTTTATAAATCTTTATACGTCGTTGCTTATCAACAAAATCTTCACTTTAAGCAAGTATTTAAGGTTTTGGAACTTATGGGTAAATCTTGGGCAAAAGATTTAGTCCACGTTTCTTATGGTATGGTTTCTTTAGAAGACGGCGCAATGAGTACGAGAGAAGGTAAAGTAGTTTTATTAGAAGACGTATTAAATAAGGCTATCGATAAAGCAAGAAACGTAATAGAAGAAAAAAATCCGAACCTAATAGATAAAGAAAAAACCGCAAAAGCGGTTGGAACGGGTGCGGTTATATTCGGTGCATTGTTAAACAATAAGATAAAAGACATTGTCTTTAGTTTTGATAGGGCGCTTAATTTTGACGGAGAAACTTGCCCTTACGTTCAATACACTGTTGCACGTTGTAATTCTGTATTAAATAAAAACGGCGGTTTTTCCGATTTTGATACAATAGATTTTAACGATTTTGAATATGAAGTTGTAAACGAGATTTCTAAATTCCCTGAAATAGTAAAAAGTGCAGGCGAGAAATATGAGCCTTCTTTAATTACGAGATATACTTTAGATTTATCTACGGCGTTTAATAAATTCTATATGAATTGTAAAATAGGCGTAGATGACGAAAAAGTTAAAAAGTTTAGACTCGCTATAACAAAAAGCGTAAAAACAACTTTAACTAACGCATTAAAACTTTTAGGCATAGAAACTGTGGAACAAATGTAATGAATAAGGCTGTTATTTTTGACTTAGACGGAACGCTTTTTAATACTATTTTTGATATTGCCGACAGTTTGAACGTTATGCTTTCATATTTTAACGATAAAAAAATAAGCGTTAATAAAACTAAAAAAATAATAGGTAACGGTGCAAAAAGCCTTGTTAAAAATGCTTCTAGTAAGGAGTTAACTGAGCAAGAGTTACTTAATAGACTTAACTTTTATAACGATTATTATACTAATTGCGGGCATAACAAAACTTTTCTTTACGAAGGTATGGATAAAGTTTTAAAAGTATTAAAAGAGAATGATTTTTCTCTAAATATTATTTCTAATAAACCGCAAAAAACTACGGAAGAAATCTGTAATAAATATCTGAAAAATTTTGATTTTTCTTTTATAATAGGGGACGGGACTTTCGAGAAAAAACCAAGCCCAAAGAGTACGCTTTTTATATTAGATAAACTAAACGTAGATAAAAAACACGCTTATTTTATCGGCGACGGAGAAACTGACGTTTTAACCGCAAAAAACGCAAATCTTAAATGTATATCTGTTTTATACGGTTTTAGAACAAAAAAGGAGTTAGCAAAAACCGGTGCTTTTTGTTTTGCAAAAACTCCTATATCTATACTTGATTTTATTGATTTTTAGTGGTAAAATATCATTGAAGATTCATTTTATTTTTATTTAGAAGATTATTCGCTCTTTTTTTCACTTTCTTTTATATTATTCTTATTCTTGTTAAAAATATCTTTTTTCCTATTTATTATAACGTTTAAAAGTATGCTGAAAAATATTATAACTGCTAAAGTAACTATTAAAGTAATTAAATAGGTCGTGTTGTTTTTTATATATTCAAAAATACTCATTTTGTTTTCCCTTTACTTTATAATAATAAATATTTATTTTGTAGTCAAGCATTTTTTGGAGATTATATATGAACAAGATTTTTAAAGTAGCGATAATAGGCGGTGGAGCATCGGGGCTTATGTGCGCCATAGAATTATTACGGGGTGAAAATGCCCTAAAGGGCTCTGACATCGTCATCTTAGAACGTAACGATAGGGTCGGCAAAAAACTTTTAGTTACGGGTAACGGTCAGGGTAACGTTTCTAATACTACTTTATCTCCTTCAAATTACTATGGAAACACTTCTTTTATAAAAAAAGTTTTCGATACTAATTTTAACGTTGCATCTTACTTAGAAGAACTCGGTATTCCTTTAACTTGTGATAAAGACGGTAAAATATATCCGTTAAATAAGCAAGCAAACTCGGTTCTTGATGTGTTTAGAGCATATTTAGAGTTTAACAACGTAAATATTATTACGGGTTTTTATGCGGAGAATATTAATAAGGGTGCAAATTTTACCGTACACTCTAAAGACGGGAAAATTGTTACGGCAAACAGGTTGGTTATTTCTTGCGGTGGAAAATCGGGCAAACAATTCGGTACAGACGGCTCTTCTTACTCTTTAGTAGAAAAATTCGGACACAAGATAACTAAACTTTACCCCTCGCTCGTTCAAATTAAAACGGAAACTGATTTAATTAAAGGTTTAAAAGGCATAAAAGAATATGCTTCGGTTACGGCATTTGACGGTAATAAACCGTTAAAAAATACTTGCGGGGACCTTTTGTTTACGGAATATGGTGTATCGGGCTCAAGTATATTTCAAATTTCCGGTCATTTAACCGTTGCAAAAAATCCTAATATTTTAATAGAATTTTTACCAAATCTTTCCACAGAACAAACGATTGATATAATAAACGCCAAAAAGGAGCGTTTAAGTTTTTTGCCTAAAAACGAACTGTTATCGGGAATACTTAATAAACGTGTAGGATACGCCGTATTAAAATACGCCAAATCGGATAGTGTAGTAGACGTTGTAG
>JAZUKR010000084.1:0-33718 GCA_045643385.1 Christensenellaceae bacterium
CTAAAGTATTCATATTAATCATAAAAAGATTAGTAATATCGTTAAAATTAACTGTGTTTAAAAGTTCTAAAATATCAGTTGAAGAATAACCGTTAGAAATAAACGCCCCTATAATACTACCTATACTCGTTCCAGATATTATATCAAAATTAAGACCGCTTTCTTCAAACGCTTTAATTGCGCCAAGAAGCGCATAACCTTTAGCCCCGCCTGAGCCAAGTGCCAAACCGAGAGTTATTTTTTTTGGTTTTTTTCTAAATAATCTTAAAAAGAAATTCATTAATCCTTACCGTCATTAACAGGTTTATTTAGTACTTTTACTAAAACGATAATAAATAATATTATTGCTAAAATCAATAGTGCATATAACACGTAATCTAAATTTATGTTGATTAAATTACAAATATAAGTTAACAATATAATAAGTAAACCTGCAATAAAATTACCTATAACTACGGGAAGCACGGCTTGTTTAAATTTTAGATTTAAAAATACTGCCACGGCTGTACCCGTCCAAACACCAGTCATGGGCAAAGGAATAGCAACAAAAACAAAAACGCTTATTATTTTTAATAAATCTTCCGAAAAATTGCCTTTCTTGTTTTTTTCTTGTCTTTTTTTAATGGTGTCTTCGGCCTTATTCTTAAAATAATTTTCTATCTTATTTGCAAAACTATTTAAGAATTTTATTTTTTTAAGTAGGTTTAATATGGGTATAAACAAAAAGAAAATACCAAAGAACGCTAAAGATGAACCAAAGTATGCAATTAAAAAAGAAATAAAATAATCTATACCGCTACCTACGGCATAAACTATTCCGCCCTTTAACTCAATTAAAGGGAATAAAGAAACGATTAAGGTCGCTATATAGTTATTACCTATTAAATTGCTGATAAAATTAACCATGTGTTACCTTTTTGTTGATTTTATTCTTTTTTTAGTATAATATAATTATATTAAAAAAGCAAATAATTATTAAATAAAGGTAAAATATGACCACTCAAAAAATGCTTTCCCTTTTAAGAAAAGGAATAACCGAATATAAAATGATAAAAGACGGCGACAGAATTGCCGTAGGCGTATCGGGTGGAAAAGATAGTGTAACGTTATTAAAATTGCTTATTGAATACAAAAAATTCTCGCCCGAAAAATTCGATTTAATTGCAATATCGGTTGACCTTAATTTTGAAGGAGAAAGAAGCGATTATACAAAAATAAAGGAACTATGCGATAAAGACAACATACCGTTTTACGTAGAAAACACGGAGATAGCAGAAATTGTTTTTAAAGTAAGAAAAGAACAAAGCCCTTGTGCACTTTGCTCTAAAATGAGAAAAGGAGCGCTTTACTCTGCTTGCAAAAAATATAATTGCAATAAGGTGGCGCTAGGACATCACTCGGACGATTTAATAGAAACTATGTTTTTATCTATGTTTTATGAAGGAAGATTATCTACTTTTGCACCTAAAAGTTATTTAGATAAAACAGATCTAACACTTATAAGGCCTATGATATTTTTAAGCGAAAGTGATATAGAAACTTATTCAGTAAATTTACCCATCATAGCTAGCCGTTGCCCTGTAAACGAAAAAACAAAACGAGAAGAAGTTAAAGATTATATTAAAGAAATTAAAAAGAAAATTCCAAACGTAAAAGAGATGATTTTTACTGCATTAATTCACCCGGAAAGATATAACCTTTTTGATAAATTCGAAAAAGAAAAAGATTTATTTTAGTATTTAAAATAGCAAAAATCCCCGTTTTAATAAGCGGGGATTTTATTTTTAAATTAGTTATTGTTTATCTATATAAGCAAGAAGGTTAACGCCTGTAATTCTTTCAAGTTCTTTAACGTCTTTGAGTTTATTGTCTAATAAAAATCTAAGCATTGCAACAATTATTGCTAGTCCTAAACCTACGAACGTCCAAATTAAAACGTATCTAACGTAACTAGATGACGAAGAAACGATATAGTCGTTTGGTCTTTGCGTTTCTACAAGGTCAATAGCGTCTGCATTGATATAGAGTTTAACGTTTTCGGTTAAGTCTTTTTTAAAAGCCTCTATAACAACGTCAAGTTTTTGTTCAGCACTCTCTTCGCTATAATCGGAATACGAAACAGAGAATATTAATCCCGAACCGCCGTGTCTTTCACCGATAGACCCTGAGCCTAAACCTGTGGTTACGTTATATTTTTCGTTATATAGAGCGTTTGCTTTTGACCTAACCTTACCTGAAGTAACTATGTGAGCAACTTGCGGAACGTATATTTCGGAAATTCTAAGTTCGGTTGAAAACTTTGTTTCAGTTGCATAACTTACAACAAGCATTACGTTTTTTTGCGCAGTATAAATGGGTTTATCCTTTCTTTCCGCATAAAAAATTCCAAAAGCACAGCCTAAAATCGTAAATAAAATTATCCAAACTAAATTGATATATAAAATTCTGAAAAACGGAAAAGAAATATCTTCGTTATTAACGTTTTGATTATTAATCTCTTTATCCATAACTATGCCTCCTGATCTTCTATTACTGCTAAAACGTTAACGCCGGTTATTCTTTCTAATACGTCTTTAGTATGTACCGTCCTATCTAAGGCGTATTTAAGATAAATAATAACTCCGCCTATAATTGCGCCTAATACTAACGCAATTAATACTATTCGGCTATTCGATTTATTTGAATACGACGAATATCTTTCCATATCCGTAATAGTTATAACGTAAGTACCGAAATACTTTAAATTGATATCGCTT
This sequence comes from Christensenellaceae bacterium, assembly GCA_045643385.1. Lineage (GTDB taxonomy): Bacteria > Bacillota > Clostridia > Christensenellales > Borkfalkiaceae > UBA1259. The sequence continues at coordinate 2,757 of JAZUKR010000084.1, forward strand.
TCTGCGTATTTACTTTCAATATCGCCTTCCGTGTTGGCTTCTTCGTTAGCAGATAAAATTATTAACTTTAATTTTTGAAGCGCAAGATTTGCATCACTGTCTACGTAAGAAAACGTAATATAAAAAGTATCTTGCGAACCGTTATTGTTTTTTACCGTTGCACTGGTAGACAAATTACTTATTATTATATCTTTATTACCTTGTAAATTAGAAGGATTATAAGTTATAATACCGTTTTTAACGTCTTCTATAAATGCATTATACTTTTCGTTGAAAGAAGTCATATTCATATATTTTGCGTTATGCTCTATTTGGTAATAATAGTAATTTGCCCTATCAACTACAATAGGTTGGGAACAAAAAGCTACAACCGTGTCAAAATATTGAACGGTAATATTATAATCGTCTGTCGAACTCTTTTTATCGGTGGTCGCAATATAATTAGTTTCATACGTTGCGGTGTAAGAAGTTTTACTAAACTTAATATAAACTACGGCAACGGCAAGAGCCATTACTAAAACCGTAATAAATAGAACGATATTTTTTAAAAATAGATTAAAAACTAAACCGAGTGATATTGAATCTTGCTTAGAATTATTAGCGTTTGAATCCATTTTATCATCTCCTTAAAAGTATTTTTTAATAATTTTATCCATTTGGTCTTTTTTTAACAAAATATTTTTTGCAAGGGCAATTTGGTTTCTTGCTCTATCTAAATTATGACCGGGGTATTTAACTCTAAAATAAGTATCTCCCAAAATATAATCCGCCAAAAATCTCGATGCGAGTTCCGAAGTCATTGCAAAAACGCCGAGATTTAAAGTTTCTTTTTCTTTTTCGGTAATATTTGCAATTATTTCCGGAACAAATCCTTTAGTAAACGCCTCGTATTTATCGAGATTTAATTTAACCAGTTCTAGGTCAGGATAATCTTCTTCAACGGAATTTGCAACAAATCTTATTGCGTCGCCAAAATCGTGAGCAATTGCACCCGGCATAACGGTATCTAAATCTAAAACGGCTAATGCTTCGTTAGTTACTTTATCAAAACTTACGTTGTTGCATTTAGTATCGTTATGAGTAACCCTTAAAGGAATTTCTTTTCTGTCAAGCATATCTTGAAGTAACGTCGCTTCTTTTTCAAAACTTAAAAGTGTTTCAATTTCTTCAGAAACGACTTTTACCCTATCAAACGGATCTTCTTCTATAGCCTTTTTAAAATCAGAGTAGCGTTTTTTGGTGTTATGAAAATCGGGAATTGTTATATAAAGAGAATTAGCGTCAAATCCGTCTAAACAACTTTGAAATCTACCAAACGCTTCGCCCGCACGTCTTATTATCTCCAAATCGTCGGTACTGTCGTACGTTCTGGAATTAGGAATAAAACGGTAGCAACGCCAGTAATCTCCTTTATCGTCTACAAAATAAAACTTACCGTCTATAGTCGGGAAAGCACGCATGGCAAACTTTTTAGTAGAAAGCCCTCTGCTTCTTATATTTTCTCTAACGAAATCGGTAACTTTTATAATATTATCCATTACTTGTTCGGGGTTTTTGAAAACGTTTTTATTGATTCTTTGAACAGTATATGCTTTATCTTCGCCGTCTCTAATGTACTTAACGAGATACGTACTGTTAATGTTCCCCGTTCCCAGTTCCGAACAACTTATAAATCTTCCGCCAACGTTAAAAGACGAGCAAATTTCTCTAATGGTCATCTATAACCCCCACAATATTCAACTAAATCATCACTTTTTTATATATTATCATATATTAAAGAGTTTGTAAAGTTAAAATGAAAACAAATAATTACAAATAATAACTAATTTTTAATAAACTCCGCAATATTTTCTAAAGTTATTCCGTTTTTAATTAATTGATTTTCTATCGTATCGTGACAAACGAAAGTATCGTCTACGCCAAAACATTTAATGCTTACGTTTGTATTATTTTCTAATAAATAATTTTTAACCGTTGAACCGAATCCGCCGTTTAAAACGTTTTCTTCTAACGTTATTACTTTACCGTCTTTAATCTCGTCCAAAATTTTAGTATCCAACGGTTTAACCGTTCTTGCGTTGATAACAGAAACGTCTAATTTAAATTGTTCTTTTGTTTTAAGTGCCAAATTTAGCATACGTGGACCTACGGCAATAATTGTTCCGTCTTTTCCCTTTTCTACGTATTGCCAAGGATTATCTATTAAAGAAATCCTTTCGGTCTTTACTTCTTCCCTTGTATTAGGGTATCTTATTGCAACCGGTGAATTAAGAGTTAAAGAATATCTTAAAACGTCTCTTAACTCTTCGGAATTACAAGGTGCAAATATGTGCATATTAGGTAAGTGCGATAAATAACTTAAATCAAAAAGCCCTTGATGAGTTTTTCCGTCTACTCCGCAAAACCCAGACCTATCCATAGCAAAAATAACGGGAAGATTAGGAATACAAACGTCGTGTAAAATTTGGTCGTATGCACGTTGCAAAAAGGTTGAATATATTGCAACTACGGGTTTAATCCCATAAGATGCCATACCGGCAGAATAAGTAACTGCAAATTCTTCTGCTATTCCAACGTCGATAAAATTATCGGGGTGTTTTTCTTCTACTGTTTTTACTCCCGTTCCGTCTTTCATGGCGGCGGTTATTACTAAAACGTTTTTATCGTCGTCTATAATTTTATTTAATTCGTCGCCTAAGGTTTCACCGTAAATTCCGTTAGCAAGAGAAAGTTTTTTGCCTACTCCGTGGTATATGTCCGCCATATCTTCGGCTTCTTTTAAGCCTTTGCCTTTTTGCGTTTTAACGTGAAGTAAAATCGCCTCGTTATTAGACGCATGTTTAACACGAGTTAACACTTTTATCATTTGTTCAATATTGTTTCCGTCTAAAACACCGACGTATTTAAATCCGTAATCTTCGAAATCGAAATTCTTATTTAAAATACGTTTAATTCTCGACTTTATTTTTGAAAGGAAAATAGAAAGTTTAGAGTTTCCCAAAGCTTTTTTTACAGCCGTTTTACCTTTAACGTATTTTGCCTTAACCGTGTTTTGAGATATAAGATTATAAAGCCCGTTTCTGTTTTTAGAAATGGACATTCCGTTATCGTTAAGTAAAACGATAAATTTTTTAGGTTTTTTTGTTGATGAAGTAATCGCCTCTAAATTAAGGCCGTTGACAATAGATCCGTCCCCTACGACGGAAAAAACGTAAAAATCTTTATTTAATCTGTCCCTAGCTTCGCAAATTCCAAGACCTGCCGAAATAGAAGTACCGGCATGACCGGTTGTAAAAGCGTCGTATTCACTTTCTTCTATATCCGGAAAACCGGAAATTCCGCCACCCGTACGAATAGATATAAATTTATCTTTTCTGTCTGATAAAATTTTGTGAGTGTAACATTGATGACCGACGTCAAAAACTATTTTGTCGTTTTTAAAATCAAAAACGTAATGAAGTGCGATAGTGGTTTCTACGATTCCCAAATTAGACGACAAATGACCCCCGTTATTAGATACAACGGAGATTATTTCTTCTCTTATTTCGTTTGATAAAACTTTTAATTCGTCAATAGATAATTTTTTTAAATCTAAAGGCGAATTTATTTTCGAAAGTATTGACAAGGTTGTAAAATTCCTTTTTGCTATTATTAAAATTTTACAACTTTACCGATTAAATGTCAATTATTTTTGATTTATACTTACTTTTTTACGTTGACGGAAATAACGCCCGAAACAGCGCCTATAATCATTCCTAAAAGCAAATCTAAAACAAAAGAAAAAGTAAACGGGTTTTCTCCGCTAAAAAGCGAAAATATCATATACAAAACAAACGTGGAAATTAGCCCTATAAAAAGACCTTTTAATAATCCTTTACTGTTTTTAAGCGTTAAAAAACAACCCAAAAAAATCGATATTATTTTGATAAATTGATTTACGGGCATTATAACCGAACTCGTAACGTCTGTAATTTTAATAATTAAAGCAAAAATAAGTATTCCGACTATTGCCGAAAGAACAGCGATAAAAACGCCTTTTAACAATTCTTTAATACTACTTAAAAAGGTATCTTTGTCCATAAAAAACCTCGCATACGATTTATATATCTTATGCGAGGTTAAATTAAATTATTCTTTTTTACTCTGGTTTTTTGCCTTCTTTCTTTTCTTGAACGTTAGCGCCTTCGTTAGGTGCTGTTTGATAAATTGCCATACGGTCAAGTTTTATATAAGACTTATTGCCGTTAGATTCGGTCTCTAACACGAAAGTATTTTCTTCGTTATTGATTTCAGAAACAAAGCCACAGATACCGCCTATTGTTTTAACTCTGTCGCCAACTTTAAGTGAATCTACTTTTTCTTGTGCTTTCTTTTGTCTTTTCTTATTAGAAATACTTTGCCATACAAAGTAAGCAATAAACAATACTGCGATAATTATAATGGGAAGCCAAGAAGTCCAACTGCTTGAAGTAGTCGTTTCTTCTATTTTATAAACGCTACCCGATTCTAAAGTTAATTGATTTTTAGCATAGGTGCAAACGTAAACGTTTTCTCCGTTTGCATCGTAAAACGTTACTTTATAATCTGAAGAGTTGTCAACGGTTTCTACGGTATAAATACCTAATTTATTATCATTGTCAGACCAAAGTTTAGCATCTAAAACTACTATCTTTTTAGTTTTGTCGTATCCTTTGTTAGATTCTTCCGTTTTGTCTTTGTCGAATAAATAATAATCTCCAACGGTAATAGAATTACCCGATGCGTTAGAAGTAAGTCCGCAAGCGGAGAACATAACGGCGGTAGTTAAAATAAGTGTTAAACAAAGTAAAATTTTAATGATTTTTTTCATGTATTAATCTCCTTCAAGTAATAATTTGAGAATATTATATAGTATTTTTTAAATTTAATCAAGTATATTTACGAGTTTTTGCGTTTTCGATAAATTTTGATATTTTATTTATAAGTTCCGCAAGTTTTTTTATAAAATTCTTCTCTAAACTCTGTAAAAGAATCTTCTAAAATAGCGTTTCTTATGTCAGACATAAGCTTATTAAGATAAGTTATGTTATGCAAACTTATCATCATACCGCCCATCATTTCACCTACGTTAATCATATGTCTTAAATATGCTTTAGTGTAATTTTTGCAAGCGTAACAGTCGCACTCGTCGTCAAGCGGAGAAAAATCTTCTTTATAAGCACCGTTTCTTACTACTACTTTACCTTTAGAAGTTAATGCCGTACCGTTTCTGCCTACTCTCGTTGCCAAAACGCAATCGAACATATCTATTCCACGCTTAACTCCTTCGATCAAGCAATCCGGACTACCAACTCCCATTAAATATCTCGGGATATTATTAGGATACATAGGAAGCATATAATCTAAAACGTCGTACATAACCGATTTAGGTTCTCCGACGGAAAGTCCGCCTATACCTATGCCGTATTTAGCATAAGGAAGAGTTTCTTTTAAACTAATCTCTCTTAAATCTTTAAAAACGTTGCCTTGAACTATAGGGAAAAGCGCTTGATTGTCGTTATTATGGTGATTATAACATCTATCGAGCCAAGAAAGAGTCCTTTCCATAGCGATTTTAGATTTAGAATAATCTGCGCCAAAAGGCGAACATTCGTCGAACGCCATAATGATATCAGCACCCAAATTGTTTTCTATATCGATTGCCTTTTCGGGCGAAATAAAATGCAAACTTCCGTCTACGTGCGAGTTAAAATAAACGCCTTCGTCGGTAATTTTATTTAGTTTGGCGAGTGAAAAAACTTGAAATCCGCCACTATCGGTTAAAATAGGTCTGTCCCAAGCCATAAACTTATGAAGTCCGCCCGCCTTACTTACTATATCGTCGCCGGGGCGCATATATAAGTGGTACGTGTTTGCAAGAAGAATTTGCGTTTTAGCGTCTTTTAAATCTTTTGGAATAACGCCTTTAACAGAGCCTTGCGTTCCGACCGGCATATAGGTAGGAGTTAAAATATCGCCATGCGGAGTATGAAGGATTCCTGCCCTTGCACCCGTTTTTGAATCTTGTTTAATTGTTTCGTAATAAAATTTATCCATATTAAATACCGAAAAAGTGAATTAAGTTATAAAAACAAACAAGCGTCGCCAAAAGAAAAAAATCTGTATTTTTCTTGTACTGCGGTTTTATAAACTTCTAATATTTCTTCTTTTGAAGAAAACGCCGATACTAGCATTAAAAGTGTAGATTTAGGCAAGTGAAAATTCGTAATCAAAGCGTCAACACACTTAAATTTATAAGGCGGATAAATAAAAATTTCCGTATTGTCTTTTACAGGCTTAACGTATCCTTTTTCGTCGGAAGCACTTTCAAGCGTTCTTACACTCGTTGTGCCTACGGCTATAACACGTCTTCCTTCTTTTTTTGCTTTATTTATAATATCTGCCGATTCCTTAGAAATTTCGTAATACTCGGAGTGCATGTGGTGATCTAAAATATTTTCAGCCTTAACTGGTCTAAAAGTACCGAGTCCCACGTGCAAAAGAACGTCTACTATTATAACCCCCATATCAGTTAGTTCTTTTATTAACTCTTCGGTAAAATGAAGTCCTGCTGTCGGGGCGGCGGCAGACCCGTCTACTTTAGCGTAAACCGTTTGATATCTACTTTGGTCTTTTAACTTTTCTTTAATGTAAGGTGGAAGTGGCATTTCTCCGACTCTTGAAATTATATCTTCGAAAACGCCGTTATAAAAAAACTCAACTCTTCTCGATCCGCTTTCTTCTATAGTGGATAATACTTTTAGCGACAACTCTTCGTTAATAATAAGTTCGGTATTAGGCTTTGCTTTCTTACCCGGCTTTACTAAAACTTCCCACTCGTTTAAGTTAAAACGCTTAAGAAGTAATATTTCAACTTTCCCGCCGTTTTTTGTGTAAGCAAAAATACGTGCAGGCAAAACTTTAGTATTATTTCTAACTAAAACGTCGCCCTTTTTAAGATAATTTTTAATATCGAAAAAATGCTTATGTTCTATACTTTTATTTTTTCTGTCGTATACTAAAAGCCTAGACGAATCTCTCGGATACACGGGAGTTTGCGCTATTAATTCTTCGGGTAAATTATAATCGAAATCACTTGTCTTCATCATTTTTATCTAAATCTAATAAACTTAATTGTTCAATTTTGTTTTGCGGTATTTTTAAACCTAAATGTTCGTAACCTTTTTTAAGTAAAACTCTTCCACGTGGCGTTCTTGCTATAAAACCCAATTGCAATAAATAAGGTTCGTAAACGTCTTCAATAGTATTTGCGTCTTCGTTAATTACTGCGGCTATCGTATCAAGTCCACACGGTCCACCGTTAAAGTTTTCTGCAAATGCGGTTAACATTTTTCTGTCTATAAAATCTAATCCCAAATCGTCGATATCAAGCATGCTTAAAGTCTTTTTAGCGTCTTCTAAACAAATAGACTCGTGTTTTAATACAACCGAGTAATCTCTGACTCTTTTAAGCAATCTGTTGGCGATACGTGGCGTGCCACGGCTTCTTTTCGCTATTTCATCAGAAGCGTTTTTATCTATTTTAATTCCGAGCATTTTCGAGGCGTTGGATACTATTAAAGAAAGTTCTTCGGTTGAATACGTTTCCAGCCTTCCTATAACGCCGAATCTGTCTCTTAAAGGGGCGGAAAGCATACCTGCTTTTGTTGTCGCACCGATTAGAGTAAATTTGTTTAATTTAATTTGAACCGTGGTTGCAGAAGGACCTTTTCCCGTTACTAAGTCCAAAGAAAAATCTTCCATAGCCGAATATAAAATTTCTTCTACGTTATGATTTAATCTGTGAATTTCGTCTATAAATAAAACTTCGTGTTCATTAAGGTTAGTAATTATTGCAGCAAGGTCTGCCGCACGTTCTATTGCGGGTGCGCTTACTATTCTTATGCTAACGCCTAAAGTATTTGCAATAATATGCGCAAGCGTAGTTTTCCCGAGTCCTGCAGGCCCGTATAATAAAACGTGGTCCAATGCGTCGTTTCTTAATTTTGCAGACTCAATGCTAATTGCGAGATTTTCTTTAATTTTTTCTTGGCCTATATAACCTTCCATAGTTTTAGGTCTTAAAATATTTTCTATTTCAACTTCGCTACTTATACTGTTTGAAGATAAAATTCTCTCGCTTTTAAGAGAAGAATCGTCTTTTTTTATATCAGATTCTTCTTTTGCACTTGTGATATAAAACCCGTCTTTCATATTTAACCTACTTAAAATTTCTTAACGAATACGTTATTATCTCTTCGATTGATTTAGCACCGTTATTAAGAGCGTTTTTAATGGCGTTTATACTTTCAGATTTGGTTAGTCCTAAACTCATAAGCGCTATAACTGCGTCTTCGTTTACTTCTTTTTCGTTTTCCTTAACTAAAATTTGCTCTTCTTGACCTTCGGCTTCTATTTTTTCACGGAGTTCTAATATAATTCTCTCTGCGGTTTTTTTGCCAAGACCTTTAATAGAAGATAGCCCTTTAACGTCGCTTGTCGCTATCTTTAATGCTAAATCGTTTAAAGATAATCCGGAAAGCACGGTAATGCCCATTTTAGGACCTACGCCCGAAACGGTTATTAATTTTAAGAACATATTTTTTTCTTTAATACTTTCAAAACCGTATAAATATGCTCCGTCTTCTCTAACGGCAAGATAAGTATAAACCTCACCGCCACCGTCTTTACAAATTTTAGAATAGCATAAAGACGAGCAAGTAATTTCGTAACCTATGCCGTTGTTTTCTAATAATATGAGTCCGTTATCGGCGTGTAAAAGTTTCCCTTTAATGTAACCTATCATATATCTCCTTAAATAATAAACGACTCTGAAAGTCTATTCGTTTTAGCATGAGTTAAAGCAACGGCTAAAGCGTCTGCCGCATCGTCGGGCTTTGGAATACTTTTTAACCCTAAAAGCATTTGCACCATTTTTTGAATTTGCGGTTTATCTGCCCTTCCGTATCCCGTTAACGCTTGTTTTATTTGAAGTGGCGTATATTCAAAAATTCTACCGCATTCTTTATTACAAGTTAAAAGTAACACTCCCCTTGCATGTGCAACCGATATCGCCGTTTTAACGTTCTTTGCAAAGAATAATTCTTCCATAGCAATTTCGTCCGGCTTAAATTTATCTATTATCGTTTTAATTGCAGACTCTAACATGCAAAGTCTAACCGATAAATTTTCACCCTTTGGGGTTTGAACGATACCGTAATCTAAAACTTCGATTTTGCCGTTATCTAATTTATTAATTGCTCCGTAACCTAACGTTGCAAGACCGGGGTCAAAACCTAAAATTATCATACGTTTTTATTTTACTTCAATTTAACAAAAAAGTCAATAAAAAAGGGTTTGCAATTTAGCAAACCCTTATTAAAACAAAAGCGAAATTTATGAATAAATACCTGTGTTACAGAAATACGCTCTAACGACAGTTAAAGTTATATCGTGTTCTTCCGTTGTGGTTCTATATGAGCCGAAACCGTAACGGGTCGTAACTTCTCTTATTACGTGTAGAATAATACTGTCGCCAAAATCAAGACTTTCTAAAAGATTAGTCATATCTGAATTTTTAGAAACCGTAATCCACTCTGCGTCTTCTACGCCGTTTCTAATTCCTTTAACCTTTTCTAAAACGTCGTTAACCTTAAGCCCTGCAAGGTCTGCAATTCCACCAGACGTAACTACGGAAACAGTTACCGTTTCTAAACTTGCGCTTTGAGTTACCGTAAAATCAAATTTTTGACGACGTGAAGAAATATATCCGTAGTTATAATCGGAATACGTTCCTAATAACTGTTTAACTATATTTAAAAATCCGTTGTCTTTAACGGGGTCGTCGTAAATTTTAATAGGAACGGCATAGTTTATACCTATATCTTCCGTATTGCCCGAATTGGTAATTCCTATTAATTCTCCGTACATATTAAAAAGTCCACCGCCACTACTACCTGCATAAATATCAACGTTAATTTGTAAAAGAGTAATTTCGCCTATTCCGTTTATAGTTTGATATCTGTTAATATACGCTATATATCCGCTTGAAACAGTTCCGGGAAGCGTGCCGGTAGGATTACCTATAGCAAAAACCTTTTGCCCTAAAGATACGGTATATTCCGGATTCATTATTTTTGCTTTTACAATATTTTTTGATTTATTTTTATCGGCAACGTACAGACGTAATATTGCAACGTCGGACTCTTTATCTCCGCCAACAAGCGAAACTGCTTGTGTTTTATCTACGTTTCCGCCGATTTTTCCTTTAAACTCGTAAACGTAATTTCCAAGTGCGTCTTGTTCATAATCTAAGTCGCCGTAATTTCTACCGTTCGTATCGGGAACGTAAACTATTATATCCCCCTTATTTGCAATAACGTGATAACACGTTAAAATATAATATACGTCTTCTTCGTTTTCTCCGTTTTTTGAAATATCTACTATTGTTCCGCAACCGGAGGTATAGCCCGAGTCAGTAGGAAGATAAATGGCAACAGAAGCCCTGTTTAATTTGGTTTCACTAATTAAAAGGTCTAAATCTTCGTAAGGAGAATCGGTACGGTTTGAGTGATTATACGTTATATATTCACTCTTTTCTACAGAGTTCGGCAAATTTGATTCCGTAGTGTAATTTTCGTTTGGCGAGTTCGGATTTGAATTAGTTCTAAAAGCGACCGTACAGCCAAAAAAAGACGAAATCAACAAAACGGAAACGGTAATTAAAAGCAGTTTATAAAATTTAATTTTCATTTTTTTCTCCCAAAATTTATGTTTACTTTTATATTATAGCACAATTTTAAAAAAATATCTATTTTTTTTATAAAATAAAAAAGGAGCATAAAGCCCCTTTTTTTTCGCCGAAGGGGTAACGGCAAAAATACTACCGCTATTCCTTACGGTTTTATAAAAGCGGTAGCAATTTTTAGTAATTTTTTAATATAATTTTCATTAAATAAAGAAAATACCTTACCACCGATAAAAGTATTATAGGCAAGTAAGGTATTTTTATTCGTTAAATATAAAAATTATTCTTCGTCTATTATTTCAACGTTATGATAAACGTCCGTTACGTCGTCTAATTCTTCTAAAGCGTCTATAAGTCTTTCGAATTTAGCATATTCTTCACCATCAAGAGTAATCTTGTTTTGCGGAATCATAGTAACTTCTGCTTCAAAAAAATTAAGACCTTTATCTTCTAAATATTTTCTTACGTTAGAAAAATCGGAAGGAGAAGTGTGAACTATAAATGCGTCGTCTTCAGAAATAAAATCTTCTGCACCCGCTTCTAAAGCGTATCCCATAACGGTATCTTCGTCGAGGGCGGGAGTTCTTTCAATAACGATTAGACCAACGGTATTAAACGTAAAAGAAACACAACCGGTATTTCCCAAACTACCGCCGTGTTTTTTCATTACCGTTCTAACGAAATCAACCGTACGGTTTTTATTGTCTGTTAAAGTTTTAATAATAATTGCACTTCCCGAAGGGCCGTATCCTTCGTAAGTTAATTCTTCGTAAGTAGCGTTAGATAATTCACCTGCGGCTTTAGCAATACAACGTTTAATATTATCGTTAGGCATATTAACGGATTTTGCTTTTGCTATTGCGTCGGCTAATTTACTGTTTGTAGAAGGGTCTGGGTTATTTTTAGCGGCAACCGCTATTTCTCTACCTACTTTGGTAAAAATTCTACCCTTTATAGCGTCTGTTTTTGCTTTTTTTACGGCAATATTTGCCGAGTGGCTATGACCTGACATATTTTTCTCCTTTTATTTACATATTGTTTTAAGCGAATACATTAAAATACCTGCAGAAACGGAAGCGTTTAAACTTTCTACGCCGTTTTGCATAGGAATACTTAAAACGTACTTTGCGCTTTTACTTAAAATATCGCTAATTCCGTGTGCTTCGTTACCTATAGCCAAACAGAATTTTTCTTTAATTTTAAAGTTAAAAACGTTTTCGCCTTTCATATCCGCAACGATAATGGGGAATTTAATTTTATTTAAAAATTCCTTTTTATCTATTCTGATTATATTTACCCTAAAAAGCCCACCCATAGAAGAGCGGACGCTTTTAGGCGAATAAGGATCACAACAGTCTTTATCAATATAAATTTCTTTATAATCAGACGCAGCCGCCGTCCTTATTATCGCACCCATATTAGAGGGGTCGCTTATTCCGTCTAAAAAAATACAAGAATCTTTCGGCTCAACAAATTCACGAGTCGGTTTTTTAACGATAGCAAGTAAGCCTTGCGGAGAAACTTCAGTTGAAATATACGAAAAAAGTTCTTCGCTTACTTCTTCTTGTTTTAAAGATTTATCGCACAAAAAAGATAAACCTTTACTCGTTCCCACGATTAATTCGATTTGCTCTTTGCAAAAAATCGCTTCGTTAACGGTTTTAACGCTTTCTACTATATACTTGCCCGTTTTGTCTCTGTATTTTTTATCTTCTAACGCTTTAATCTCTTTAATTAAAGCATTTTGCCTTGACGTAATCATTAATTCAAATAAAGCCTACGTTTAAGGTAGGCTTTAATTTTTTATTTTTCAATGGCTTTTTTAGCCTGTTCTGCTAATTCTTTAAAACCCTTAGCATCTGATACGGCAATTTCAGCAAGAACCTTTCTGTTAAGATTGATTCCTGCGGTCTTTAAGCCGAACATAAATTTGCTGTAAGAAATACCGTTAATACGGCAAGCAGCGTTTATACGTGCAATCCATAAAGAACGGAAATCACGTTTTTTGTTCTTTCTACCGATATAGGCGTACATTTGAGCCTTCATAACGGCTTCACGTGCAACTCTATATCTCTTACTTCTTCCGCCAAAATAACCTTTGGCAAGTTTTAATATTTTTCTACGCTTTTTAACAGCGTTAACTGCTCTTTTAATACGCATAATAGTTTAACTCCTTTATTATTTATTGTAAATCAACGTTTTCATTGTTTTTTGTTGAGTAGCGTCTACGTATGCGCCGTCACACAAATTGTTCTTTCTCTTTCTGTCTTTCTTGGTAAGAATATGATTCTTTCCCGAGCAAGCACGTTTGATTTTACCGGACGCAGTAACTTTAAAACGTTTTTTTGCTGCGCTCTTTGTTTTCATTTTAGGCATAATTATTATCCTCCGTCAAAATATTTTTAATTTATTCTTTAGCGGGCGAAATCATCATCCAGATGCTTCTACCCTCTGTTAAAGGCTGTTTTTCGATAACGCCGTATTCTTTGATTATTTCAAAGAAACGGTTCATGACTTCAACACCTAATTCTGGGTGAGCCATTTGTCTTCCACGCATTTTAATGGAGACTTTAACTTTATTCCCAGAAGTTAAAAACTTTTGGGCTTGTTTTGCTTTGACGTTTATATCGCCGACGTCAATAGTCATAGAAAGCCAAATTTCTTTTATTTCAACTACTTTTTGGTTCTTTTTTGCTTCTTTAGCACGTTTTTGAATTTCGAAAAGATATTTTCCGTAATTCATAATCTTACAAACGGGCGGTTGTGCCGAAGGTGAAATTTTAACTAAATCCAAACCCTTTTCGTCTGCTAAGTTTAACGCTTCACGAGAACTCATAATGCCGAGTTGCTCGCCCGACTCCCCGATAAGACGGACTTCTCTATCTCTTATCTCGTCGTTAATTTGATGTTCTTTTTTAATGGTTTTGTACCCCTTAAATAAATTTATTTACCCGTATAGACAAAAAAACGGGTTACAAAAAGTAACCCGAAATACGCTAATAAACCTTACAATAAAAGTTTTTAGTATTGAGCCGAACGCAAATCCTTTTGGTCGGCGAGAAGGGTTACTTCTTCTTTAAGCATAAAAATTTTACAATACTTTTATAATTTTGTCAAACGTTTTAACGATAAATTATAAAATAATTAATTCTTTTTTCCGTCGTTAAAATAAATAATACCTATAGTATTTCTTCCGCAATGGCTTGCAACCGTTCCCCTTGCAACGGTTTCTAAAATAGTCTTAAACCCCGCCGCTTTAACGTGCTTATAAACAGTATCTATCATTTCTTTAGATGCAGAAGAATAAGTAATTATAATTTTATCAAGGTCGGGAGTATTAAATTCCGCTAAAGTATCTTGACAATATTTATCTACTACCATAGGCATACTGCCACGGTATCTTTTATCTGAAGACATAGACATTTTGCCGTTTTTAACGACTACTCTCGGACGGAATTTTAATAAATTTGCACCTAGAAGTTTAATAGTGCTACATCTTCCGCCTTTATGTAAATATTCTAAAGTTTCAATTACAAAAGATACTTGAAGAGAATTTTTTCTCTCGTCTAATTTTTCCGCTATTTCTTTTCCCGTTAAACCACTATCCGCAAGTTCTCTTGCGTAAATTGAAAGAAGACCTATTCCCGAAGTTAAATTCTGGCTGTCAACAACGTAAACGCCATTAACGTTTTTACCACCGTTAATTGCGTTATTGCAAGAAGACGTAATTCCGCTAGATAATGCTATATGCACTACTTCGTCGTATTCCTTTTTTAAATTTTCAAAATATTCCGTATATTGATATTCGTTAAGCGCCGTAGTATGCGGTAAAACACCGTTTTTATCGACGTAATCGAAAATTTCTTCATTAGATTTTTCTCCGTCGAAAAAAGTTTGGTTTCCCAAAACTATTTCAAACGGTATTACTTTTATATCGTATTTTTTTAATAATTCAGGTGTTAAATCGTGAGTAGATTCTACCGAAATTGCTACTTTCATAATTACCTCCGAATTCACAAAATCTTTTTTATTCTATCACTTTTATTTTTTTTTGACAAGTTTTTTTACGTAAATGCTAAAAAAAAAACAAACTTGTATAACAAAAATTTATATTGTTTAATTAAACGCTTGAAAAACATTTAAAATAGTGTTATATTATATGTACTGTTTTCTATGGAGTAAAATTATGGAAAAAATAGACGGTACAATTTTAGTTAAAGACGTTAAATTTAAAGACTTTAAAGACTATGACGGAAAAGAAGTAAGTATTCACGGTTATATTCACAGAATACGTGAAATGACGGGTTTTTCCTTCGTAATTATAAGAACGGAATCGGATACCGTTCAATGCGTATACGCTCCCGAGTTCTCCGATTACAGGTGGGACGAAAATTTGAAAGAAGAATCTTGCGTCCGTGTAACCGGAAAAATTGTAGGAAGTAAAGATAAAGACGGAAACGATAGATATGAGTTACAAATTCACAATATCGAAATACTATCTTCTCCTAAAGAATTATTGCCTATTGTTATAAATAAAAAACAATTAGACGGAATAATGCTTAACACTATTTTGGATTTACGCCCTATCTCTATGCGTAATCCACGTGAAAGGGCAATCTTTAAAATACAAGAAGGCATTGCAAGGGGATTTAGAGAATTCTTAACAAAAAACAATTTTACGGAAATTCACTCTCCTAAAATAAACTTTGCAGGTGCAGAAGGCGGAACTAACGTATTTAAGTTAGACTATTTCGGAAAAGTAGTCTATCTTGCACAAAGTCCGCAACTTTATAAACAAGCGCTCGTCGGCGTTTACGAAAGAGTATTTGAAATAGCACCTGTTTTCCGTGCCGAACATCACGATACTTCTAGGCATTTAAACGAATATATATCTATGGACTTTGAAATGGGATTTATTAACTCTTTTAAAGACATAATGAATATGGAAACGGGCGCACTTAAATATATTATGAATTTATTAAAAACGGAATACGCAAACGAAATTGCCCTATTAAAAGCAGACGTTCCCGAAATTAACGAAATTCCTTCAATTAAATTTATGGACGCAAAGAAAATCATTATGGAAAAGTATAAATATACTCCTACCGACATGAAAGACTTTGACCCTAAAGAAGAAGAAATTTTGGGTAACTACGCTAAGTCTGAATTTAACAGCGACTTTATTTTCGTTACGCATTACCCCTCTAAAAAACGTCCTTTCTATACTATGGACGACCCTGACGATCCCGAATATACCTTATCGTTCGACCTACTCTTTAGGGGCTTAGAAATAACTTCTGGCGGACAACGTATTCACGACTACGATATGCAAGTAGAAAAAATGAAAAAATTAGGAATGGACCCCGAAGAATTTGCAACTTATTTAATGCTTCATAAATACGGCGCTCCCCCACACGGCGGATTAGGACTCGGGCTTGAAAGATTAACAATGCACCTTTTAGGCTTTAAGAACGTTAGAGAAGCAACAATGTTCCCAAGAGATATAAACAGGGTTACACCTTAATTTGATTACGACAAATAAATTTAATTTTTTTAAGTTTTTTTGCCATAATGTATTGACAAATATTTTAAAGCGTATATAATAAATGTTAGCACTTGAAGTTATAGAGTGCTAACATTTTTACGTTTAATATATAAAAGGAGATATAATATGAAAGTTAAACCTTTATTTGACAAAGTTGTCGTAGAAAGTTTAGAAAAAGAAGAAAAAACAAAAAGTGGGTTTATTCTTCCGTCGGCAGCACAAGAACAGCAACAAATGGCAAGAGTAGTTGCGGTTGGCCCCGGTGGAATTATAGACGGAAAAGAAATCGTTATGCAAGTTAAAGAAGGCGACACCGTTTTATATGCAAAATATTCGGGAAGCGAATTTAAAGTTGACGGAAAGGAATTTACTATTATCCGTCAAAGCGACATTTTAGCAATAGTAGAATAAGATAAGGAGATAAATTAAAATGGCAAAACAATTAAAACACGGCGAAGAAGCAAGAAAGGCTTTACAAAAAGGCGTAGACATTCTTGCAGATACAGTTAAAATTACTTTAGGTCCAAAAGGCAGAAACGTAGTTTTAGATAAAAAATACGGCGCACCGTTAATTACTAACGACGGCGTAACGATAGCAAAAGAAATCGAACTTGAAGACGCTTTTGAAAATATGGGCGCAGGGCTCGTAAAAGAAGTTTCTACAAAGACTAACGACGTTGCAGGCGACGGAACGACAACGGCTTTAATACTTGCTCAAAGTATGATAGACGAAGGGTTAAAAAACGTTGCCGCAGGTGCAAACCCCGTTATACTTAAAAAAGGTATTAAAGGCGCAGTAGACGTAGCGGTAGAAGAATTAAAGAAAATAAGTAAACCCGTAAAAGATAAAAAAGACATTACTCAAGTCGCTTCTATTTCCGCAGGAGACGAAACGATAGGCGCATTAATATCCGACGCAATGGAAAAAGTCGGTAAAGACGGCGTTATAACTATAGAAGAAAGCAAAACTATGAAAACAGAATTAACTACCGTTGAAGGTATGCAATTCGACCGTGGTTACGCTTCGGCTTATATGGTTACTAATACGGACAAAATGGAAGCCGTTTTAGAATCGCCTTACATTTTAATTACCGATAAAAAGATTTCTTCTATACAAGAAATATTACCTATAGTTGAACCTATTGCTCAACAAGGTCAAAGACTATTGATAATAGCTGAAGACGTAGAAGGCGACGCTTTAGCAGCACTTGTAGTTAACAAATTAAAAGGCGTATTTAACTGCGTTGCGGTTAAAGCACCCGGCTTTGGCGACAGAAGAAAAGCAATGCTCGAAGATATTGCAATATTAACCGGTGGAACGGTAATTTCTTCCGATTTAGGATACGAATTTAAAGACGTTACTTTAGATATGTTAGGAAAAGCAGGCACGGTTAAAGTAGATAAAGATAATACTACGATAATTAACGGTGCGGGCGAATTAAAAGAGATAGAAAACAGAAAACAAGCTATTAAATCTCAAATTGAAGAAACTACTTCCGATTACGACAAAGAAAAATTACAAGAAAGACTTGCAAAACTTGCGGGCGGAGTTGCCGTAATTAACGTTGGCGCAGCAACTGAAGTAGAAATGAAGGAAAAGAAATTAAGAATTGAAGACGCATTAAACGCAACCAAAGCTGCCGTTCAAGAAGGTATTGTCCCCGGTGGCGGAATTGCATTAATTTCTACTATTAAAGCGCTTACAAAATATATTAACACGTTAAACGGCGACGAAAAAACGGGTGCTCAAATAGTATTAAAAGCAGTTGAAACCCCCTTAAAACAAATAGCGATAAACGCAGGGCTCGACGGCTCCGTTATATTAAACGAAGTATTAAAAGCAAATAAACCGAACTACGGATTTAACGCTTTAACAAACGAATACACCGATATGGTAGAAAGCGGAATTATTGACCCCACCAAGGTTACACGTTCTGCTTTAGAAAACGCCGGAAGCGTTGCAGGAGTATTCTTAACGACTGAATCCGTTGTTGCAGACATTAAAGAACCCGAACCGCCTCAAATGCCACAAGGCGGTATGGGCGGAATGTATTAATAAATAAGCCAAATATAAATAAAATCCGTTCTCTTGAAAATAGAGAACGGATTTTTTATTTAATTAAAAATAAGTATTAAACGTTACCTTGTGCTTTCATTGCTTCTGCAACTTTAATAAAGCCCGCAATATTTGCACCTGCCATATAATTGCCCGACATACCGTACTTTTTAGAACTTTCGTCGCAAGCCTTAAAGATGCTAATCATTATGTTATGAAGTTTTTCATCGACTTCTTCAAAACTCCAAGAAAGTCTTAAAGAGTTTTGGCTCATCTCTAAGCCACTTGTTGCAACACCACCGGCGTTTGCCGCTTTTGCGGGGCCGTATAACATTTTGTTTGCAAAATAAGTTTCAATAGCATCGGGAGTAGACGGCATGTTAGCACCTTCAGAAACGACTTTACAACCGTTTTTAGCAAGGATTTTTGCGCTTTCTCCGTCAATTTCATTTTGCGTTGCGCAAGGAAGTGCTATATTGCAAGGAATAGTCCAAATTCCTTTACAACCTTCGTGATAATCTGCGTCTTTATGATATTCTAAATATTCTTTAATTCTGCCACGTTTTACTTCTTTTATATCTTTAACAGCGTCTAAATCTATTCCGTTTTTATCGTAAATATATCCGTCGCTATCAGACATGGCAACTACCTTGGCGCCGTAAGTCTTTGCTTTTTCGCAAGCATAAATAGCAACGTTACCTGAACCGGATATTAAAACAGTACTATCCTTAAAACTCATATCGTTAGCTTTAAGCATTTCGTTAGTAAAGTAGCAAAGTCCGTAACCTGTTGCCTGTTTTCTTGCAAGACTTCCACCGTAAGGAATACCTTTACCCGTTAAAACGCCTACGAATTCGTTTTTAATTCTCTTGTATTGACCGAACATATAACCTATTTCTCTTGCGCCTGTGCCGATATCACCTGCAGGTACGTCTAAATCCGCACCTACGTGGCGATAAAGTTCAGTCATAAAACTTTGACAAAATCTCATAATTTCACCGTCGGATTTTCCTTTAGGGTCAAAGTCTGAACCGCCTTTTGCACCGCCCATAGGGAGTGTTGTTAAACTGTTTTTAAATACTTGTTCAAAACCTAAAAATTTAATAATGCCTAAATATACCGAAGGGTGAAGTCTTATTCCGCCCTTATAAGGTCCTATTGCAGAGTTAAATTGAACTCTAAAGCCCCTATTAACTTGTACTTTACCGTTATCGTCCGTCCAAGGAACTCTGAAAATAATTTGTATTTCAGGTTCAACAAGTCTTTCTAAAACTCCGGCCTCAACAAGGTCGGGGCGTTGTTCGATAACAGGTTCTAAAGAAGTGAAAACTTCCGTAACCGCTTGTATAAATTCAGGTTCGCCCTGATTTCTTTTTTCCGTTCTTTCCAAAAGGTCAAGAAGGTATTTGTTTTTAATTCCCATAATAAACCTCCGTTTACTGTTATTACCTGTATATTTTACCACACTTTTTGTAAAATACTATATTTTTAAATAAAAAAAATTTGATATTTATCGATTTTTTTTAAAATAAATGCAAAAGGTCGACTGTAATAGCAAACGCAAACAGTAAAACAAAACCTATAGTATGGATTATACCTTCGACTTTTTTGTTAATAGGTTTCTTTCTTATCCACTCTATAATTGTAAATACTACGTGAGAACCGTCTAGTGCAGGTATGGGCAAAAGATTAAACACGGCAAGGTTTACTCCTATTAACGAAGTAATATTTAGTAAATAACTTATTCCCCCTTCTTTAATAGCGTTAGCGGTGGTGGTTACAGTTGTAACCGTTCCACCGACGGAATTAATTGAAATATTGCCTGTAATTAAACCGCCAAGCACTTTAAAAACCGTGCCTGCAAGTTTAAAAGAGTATTCAAAACTTCTATTTATAACCGAAGAAAAATCTATTTTAACGTTCTCTGAAACTAATCCGGAATACATATAATTATCTTTAACTTCGTATAGCCCAAGCGATAAATAAAAAGTTTTTAAGTCGTCAAGTCCGCTAAAATAAGTATCGCATAATAAAGAAAAATTAAGTTCTTTTTCTTCTCCGTTCCTTATAACTGTAAAACTGACTTTATCTCCTTTTTCTTTCTCGCCTATTACGTCCATAATATCACTTATTAAATAAGTGTTTTTGCCGTTTGCTTTAATTATTATATCGTTAACGTTAAAGGAATTTTCTGCAGAATAGCCGTCTAAAGTATTTACTTTTTCCACCTTAAAAGCGGGGGTGCCGAACGAAAAAAACATTATTATAATGATTATTATTGCAAGCAGATAATTCATTAATGCGCCTGAAATTAAAACTAAAATTCTTTTCCAAGGTTTTTGATTGTAAAAAGAATTTTCGTCGTCTTTTTCGCCGTTTTCTCCGTAAAAAGCGCAAAATCCCCCGAGTGGTAAAATTCGAATAGAAAACTTTTCACCGTTCTTTTTTTCTTTACAGAAAATTTTAGGTCCAAAACCTATAGCAAATTCTTCGATTTTAAAATTAAAAAATTTACCCGTTAGAAAATGTCCTAATTCGTGGACAGTTATCATAACGAGTAAAACCAAAATCGCTATTAAAATATAACCGATATAACCTACCGTTTCTAAAAAAGCCGAAAGTAACAAAATCTACTATTCCTTAAAAAGAGATTTAACGTAATTTTTTGCATATTTATCTGCCGTAATTAAGTTTTCTATAGTAACGCTATCTTTTAACTTAAAAGAATTAAGCGCTTCGCTAATCGCTTTATATATATCGAAATATCCTATTTTATCTTGTAAAAACAGTTTTACCGCTTCTTCGTTAGCGCCGTTTGCAACGGCAGGATAAAGCCCGCCTTTAATTCCTGCCGAAACTATCAAATCAAAACAAGGAAATCTTTTTTTATCTACTTCGTTAAAAGTTAAAGATTTTAACGTTTTAAAATCAATGCTTTTTATTGCACCTTCTATTTTATCGGGATATGTTAAAGCAAGCGCAATAGGAAGTTCCATAGACGGTAAAGACATTTCTGCAATAACCGAATTATCCATAAACTCCACCATAGAGTGTATGATACTTTCCCTATGAATTATAACGTCTATTTTATTAAAATCTGTTTTGTAAAGCCATTTTGCTTCAATTACTTCAAAGGCTTTATTAACAAGAGTGGCACAGTCTACTGTTATTTTTGCACCCATATTCCAATTCGGGTGATTAAGCGCTTCGTTTTTAGTTGCGGTTTTTAACTCTTTAATACTAAAATCTCTAAAAGCACCGCCCGAACAAGTTAATATTATCTTTTTAAACGGCTTATTAAAATCGTAAGAAAGTGCTTGAAAAATTGCCGAATGCTCGCTGTCTATGGGAATTATACTAACGCCGTTTTCCTTTGCCTTTTTGGTTACTAATTCTCCGCCCACTACTAAACTTTCTTTATTTGCAAGGGCAATATTCAGTTTTTTATCTATTGCGTCGTTTACGGCGATTAATCCCGTAAATCCAACTAAAGAAACTACAACAACGTCGGCTTCAGTTATTATGGCGTTTGTAAAAGAATTTTCTCCGAAATAAAAATCCGTACCCGTAAACTCCTTAAATTCAAAAGAAATTTTAGAAGTTGCAACAAGTGGCGAAAATTCTTTAATTTGCTCTTTTAATAAAGAAACGTTATCTCCGCAAGATAACGAAATTATTTTAAATTTATCGGGATTCCTTCTGACTACGTTTAAAACTTGTTTTCCGATTGAACCCGTGCTACCTATTAAGGCAATCTTTTTCATAAAATCACCAATTTAACGATAAAGTAAACGAATACCGCTATAAATATTGTGCAGTCGATTCTGTCTAACAGTCCGCCGTGTCCCGGGATAAGTGTACCCATATCTTTTATTCCGACATTACGTTTTATTAAACTTTCGAATAAATCACCTGCTTGACCTAAAATACTTCCACAAATCCCCATAATAATAAATAACGTTAAAAGTGAAATATTTTTAGCGTAAATAGAAGATCTGAAAATAAAATATATAATTAAACTTGCGATAATTCCACCTAGTATTCCACCTATTGCACCTGCAACGGTTTTTTTAGGCGAAATTTTTGGGCAAAGTTTTATTGCCTTTCCTTTTCTTATTTTAGAATAAGTGATTCCTACAAGATAAGCAAATACGTCTGAGCCAACTGATAAACAAAATACTAAAATTAGACCGAAAAATCCGAATTTTAATCTGTTTATAAGCATCATAAAAATTAAAAATATAGTCGGATAAACGTAAGGCAAAATGCTAAACTTAAAAGAATTAAAATCTTTTTTATAATAAACGCTTATAATATAAGAAAAAATAATTAATGCACATATAATGCCTGCAATAATTATTAAACTAAAACTTTCAATATATAAATCAAAAATAAAATATAACGGTAAAATAATAATTGCAAAAATCAAAATTACGTAAAATTCTATATTTTTTAAATAGGGTTTTAACGCTCTAGTTAATTCAAAAGTAGAAATTGCGTTAAATAAACATATTAAAATATCAAAACACTTTAAATCAACAAATTGACGTAAAACAAAAAAGACTGCTAAAACCACCAAATATAACGCACCGTAAATCGTTCTTTTTAACATAATTTCTCCTAAATATTGCCAAATCTTCTGTTGCGTCTTGAAAATTCATTAATAGCCTTATCAAATTCTTCTTCATTAAAGTCCGGCCACAAAACTTCGGTAAAATAAAGTTCCGAATACGCACCTTGATAAAGCATAAAATTAGATAATCTTAATTCTCCGCCCGTTCTTATAATCAATTCCGGTTCGCCGAATTCATAAGTATATAAATTTTTACTTATGGAATCCACTGTTACTTCTTCGCCCTTTTTAATCAGGTCGTTAACGGCTTTACAAATTTCTTGTTTTCCACCGTAATTTAACATAATATTTAAAGTGTGTTCCGTAAACGTTTTAGACTCTTCTTCGGCTTTGAATATAACGGATTTTAAATCGTTTGAAAGGACGTTTATATCGCCCGAGACTTTGATTTTTACTTTGTTTTTTACTACTTTTTTAATAAACTTTTCAAAATAAACTTTAAGTAGACGCATAAGCTCGTCTACTTCCTCTTTCGGTCTTGACCAGTTTTCGGAAGAAAATGCATAAAGAGAAAGCGTTTTAACGCCCATTTTGAAAGCGTGCGAAGCAATCTTTTCCACGTTCTCTGAGCCGAACTTATGCCCGTAAGTACGCTTTTTGCCTCTTAATTTTGCCCATCTGCCGTTGCCGTCCATAATAATGCCGACGTGCGACGGAATCTTTACCGTTACTTTTTCTTCCATTTTAATTACCGGTTATTAAACACTCATTATATCTTTTTCTTTATCTGCGCAAAGTTTATCTATTTTAGAAATCGTTTCCGAAATAGTTTTTTCTATTTCGTCTTGACAAATCTTTTCTTCGTCTTCCGATATTGTTTTATCGTTCTTTAATTTTTTAACGGCGTCCATTCCGTCTCTACGTATATTTCTAACGGCAACCTTACTGTCTTCTGCCATTTTTTTGATTTGTTTAGTTAATTCTATACGTCTTTCTTCGGTTAAAGCGGGGAAAACAAGTCTAATAACTTTTCCGTCGTTAGTAGGTGTTATGCCTATATTTTCTACTAAAAGTTGTTTTTCTATAACTTTAAGCATGGATAAATCCCACGGCGCAATAACTAAACATCTGCCTTCCGAAACAGAAATATTGCCTACTTGATTTATAGGTGTTTGCGTTCCGTAATAATCCACTGTTATTTTATCTAAAATATGCGGATTTGCTCTTCCGGCTCTAACGGTTATATATTCACCGTTTAAAACGGAAACGGTTTTATCTGCTCTTTCCATTAACTCCATCATAATGTTTTCAAATTGTTCGTTCTCTATACTCATAATATCTCCTATATAATTACTTTATTAAAGTTCCTATTTTTTCGCCCGTAACCGCTCTTTTTAATGCGTCTTTTTCAAATAGACCAAACGCTAAAACGGGAATATTGTTTTCCATACAAACGGTTATTGCCGTAGTATCCATGGCCTTTAAGCCTTTTTCGATATATTCTTTATAAGAGACAGTGTCGTACTTTTTAGCGTTTTTATTTATTTTGGGGTCGGAATCGTAAATTCCGTCTACGTTCTTTGCTAAAAGCAAGGCGTCTGCTGAAATTTCGGCACTTCTTAAAGCGGCTGCGGTATCAGTCGTAAAGAAAGGATTTCCCGTTCCGCAAGCAAATATTACTACTCTTCCTTTATTAAAATGGGATATCGCCTTTCTTAAAATATAAGGTTCTGCCACTCTAGTTATAGTTAATGCCGTTTGAACTCTCGTTTGAATTCCTACTCTTTCTAAAGCGTCTTGAATAGCAAGTGCGTTAATTACGGTTGCAAGCATGCCCATATGGTCAGCCGTAGTCCTGTCCATTTCTCTGCCTTGTCTGCCACGCCAGAAATTCCCGCCACCGACAACTATACCTATTTCAACGCCTAATTCCTTAACACTTTTAATTTGTTCGACAACGGAATTTAATACTTTTTCGTTTATTCCGTGTCCGTCATCTCCTGACAATGCTTCCCCCGATAACTTAATAAGTACTCTTTTATACACTGCTTTTTCCATGTTACGCTCCTTTTGTATATATAATTATTTTATCATAAAAACAAGATTTTGTCTATACGCTTATTAAAATTTAACCTTTAATACTTGTCCTAGAAAATTCGCAACCGCAATAATTTTGGCGATAAAAATCAAACTCTTTAGATAATTCTATCGACCTTAAATATCCACCACGTTTTTTAAAATCCGAATTTAGAAATTTAATACCCGTTATTTTGGCTACGTCTTCCCCTTCTTTATTTAATACTTCGGCATTTTTTAAGGGGCTTAAAGTCAAAGAAGTCGTAAAATAATCAAATCCGTATTCTTTTGCTTTATTCGCCGTTTTAAGTAAACGCAATTTATAACAAATAAAACAACGCTTATCGCCCTCTAAATAATTCTCAAATCCTAAAACGGAATCTAAAAACTCTTTATGATTATATTCTTCGCTAATTAAATCTATATTAAACTTATTGCAAAGTTTTTTTTCTTCTTCTAATCTTTTTATATATTCGTCTACGGTATCCATATTAGGGTTATAAAAATACGCTGTAACCCAAAAGTAATCTTTTAGCCTTTCAAGGCAAACGGAAGAACAAGGCGCACAGCAAGCGTGAAGTAAAAGTTTAGGTTTAACTTCTAATCTTTTATTTTTATTTATTTCTTCTTGCATCTTTAGGTCGTAATTTACTTTATTCATAATAACTCTTCTAAAATAGGATTACCTTCTTGATTTTTCATTATAAAGGCTTTTCCGCCAGAAGATAAAACCTTGGTTAATTTTTCGTTGGTAAATTCTAATGCGCAATCGTTTTCTACGCAATAAGCGGACTCTAAATTATTATTTATAAACGATAAAGAAAAATCTTCTTTTCTTTGATTAAAATGCGGGCAACACACTCCGTCAATTATATTTAATCCGTCTTTAATAACGTAATTAGAACTAACCCCACGCATAATTTCGTAATCAGTAAACATAGTTTTAAAAAAACAAATTGCGCCTGCAGAAAGACCACAGATAATTTTTCCGTTTTTATAAGCGGATAAAATTAATTCCTTTAGCCCTGTTTCTTCCCATTTATTAAGCATAAACAAAGTATCGCCACCACCGATATAAATCATATCTGCATTATCGATTTTAAGTTTTATTCTCTCAATGTCCATCTCGCCGTAAACTATTAATCCGACTTCCGCTTTTATATCGAAAACAGATGTATAAGTCTTTCTAAAACTGTTAAAATACGGCATAGAATCGTGCGACGCAGTACCTATAAATAAAGCGTTAGCCCTTTTATCGCCTGCATGAATTTTAGATAAATTTGCTATATATTCGTCTATTTTTAAGGTGGTTTTGTTTTTAATTTCTCCACCGCCGATTGCAATAAATTTTCTTTCCATAGTAAAATTAAATAAGATATTTTTTTGCGTTATTAATAAAAACGTCTTCGGCGACATTAACGCCGAACTTTTTACTTACAAAACTAAACGCCTTTTCGTTTACGTTGTTTCTTCCGTAATGAATATCGCTTGCAACAAAGTCTATAAGTCCTTCTTTAAACATTTTTACTACTTTCTTTTTGTAGTATTTTTTCATTTCGCCAACAAAAGAACTTGCATTTACCTGTATTAATCCGCCTGCCGATTTTATCTCTTCTGCATCTTCTAATTTTGCATAAGAATATCTTTCCAAATGGGCAACTATAGGAGTAACCCCCTCTACTGTAAGAGAATAACAAATTTCCGCAATTTCTCTACTTATATTAAAATCAAATTCTATTAATGCAAATTCCTTGCCGTTCATTAAATTGTCTTTAACTTTAATATTCTCGTAAAGTTTTTTGTCTACGAAAATCTCTCTGCCTAAATATAAATTGACGGGAATTTCCGCTTTTAATACTTCCTTTTTAAAATCTAAAAAGTAATTTTTTATTTCGGCGCCCGTTTTATTAAACTGCTTTCTTAAATGCGGAGTACAAATAATATCGGTTACCCCCGATTCTACTTCGCTTTTTAATAGTGCCAACGCTTCGTTTAGATTTTTTGCTCCGTCGTCCACAAAGGGAATAACGTGTGCGTGAATATCTATCATATTTTACCTTATTCAAAAAACGGTGGTTTATAAACCACCGAATTTTTTTTATTTAGATTTTTTTGAAGACTTTTTGTCGGCAGAATTTATTTCTTCTGCTTTAACTTCTTTATCTTCTACGTTTTCCGTTTCAGTTTCTTCTTCGGCAAAATCTTTATCGTTTTTGCCCGTGGAATAATAACTGTAATATCCCTTTCCGTAATATCCTTTTCCGTAGTAACCGCTGTGATAGCCGTAATATCCTTTATCCTTTTTAGCGTCGTACATAGAGAAGATGGAGCCTAAAATGTTAGCATTATTTTTACGCAATTCACTAATTGCTTCGGATACTTGACTTTTTGTAGTCATTCCGTATGCGACTAAGAATAAAACTCCGTCTGATACTTGAAGAATATGTATAAAGTCCGAAACTTGTAAAACAGGTGCGCAATCAAGCAAAACGTAATCGTAAGTTTCTCTTAAATCTTTAACGAAATTTCTAAACTTTTCGGACGTTAAAATAACAGCCGAGTTATAAACCTTAGAACCTCTTGTAATAACGTCTACGTTTTTATATTTAGTTTTCTTAATCGCTTCTTTTAAGGTTATTTTATCTAACATAAAATCAGAAACGCCGTTTTCACTTTTTAAGTGGAACCTACGGTGGACTTTAGGTTTTCTAAAGTCCAAGTCGATAACGATTACTTTTTTATCTACAAGCCCTAATGAAACCGCAAGGTTTGTAACGACGGTTGTTTTACCTTCGTGCGCAACGGAAGATTCTATTTGAATAACTTTTCTATCGTTATCCGCATTAAGATACATAATATTATCTCTTAATCTGTTATAGCCTTCCACCTTGTCGGAAAACATATTAGAGTCTACTATAATTCTGTCTTCTTTTTCTACATTCTTTTTCTTTTTACCAAACATATTGTCTTCTCCAAAGCCTAATATAAACCTTTACGCTGATATTATACAATAAATTTTTTATAAAATCAAGACTTTAATGAGAAGTTTACAAATTAAAATATTAAATATGATATTTAGACATTATTTTTAATATTACGTTAAGACCTTCGTTTATTTTGTTTCGGCTTGTTACGGAGTTTTCTTCTTCGTATAAAACGGTTTTTAAATTATCAACTTGCTTTTTTTCTGCTTGTGTAAGAGAATAATCTTTTAATTTTTCCAAAATTTCTTTAACGTGTGAAAAGTCCGCTTCTTTTTCTTCCGCTTCTTTTTTTTCGGTCAGTTTAACCGTTTTAACGTCTCCTATTGCGTTTTTTAATTCTACGAATTTTTCTGGAAGTGGCAAAACTTCTTCTACCTTGCGCTTAAATACGTTCTCTTCTTTTATTTTATCGTCTAAAAGGTCAATTAGTTTTTTTTCTTCGTCTTTTATTTTACGCTTTTTGTCTATTAAAAATATAATAGGAATATATAAAATAAGAGAGTAAAACAATTCTAATAAAGATATCGCTATATAATTTTTATTTCCGCTAAAAAAATAAATCGCCATCGAAAAAGATATTAAAGAAAAAGATATTATTTTATAGAGCAAATTAAACTTTTTTGCGTTTATATTTAAAGAGTTAAAAACTATTGAAAGTGCAGAAAAAACCGAAGTTATAATTAGAAATAAAAATATTAATAATCCTTCGTAAAAAAAGGAGAAAAAATCAGAAAAAAAATAAAAAACCCCTTGCATATGTTCACCTCTATATAAGGCTAACACGTAAGGGGTTAAAAAATAACGAAAAATTAGTCGAAAAATATGTTTTTATTTCTAAAACGTAATTTCTTCGCCTGTTTTTAAACTTATAATAGTTTTACTTTTGACTTTACAGCCGGTTATTTTCTCCACTGCCAAAGCGTATAATTCTAACTGCTTAGAATAAGTTTCTTTTAACTTTTCTATACTTTTTTTAGAATATTTATAATCTACAATCTTTACGTAATCTCCGTCTACTATAAGTAAGTCTATAACGCCTTGAATTAAAACGTTTGATTTTGAGCCTTCTTTATAAATTAAATCAGACGGTACTGAGAGAATAAAACCTTTTTCTTTATAATATTTTTTACTTTTAATATCCGAAAATACTTTTAATTTTAACGTGTTTTTAAGAATTTCCAAATCTAAAAGATTAAACTTATCTTTTAATTCTTCTGTATTTTTTAATCTTTCTACTTCACAATCGAATTCCTTATTAAAGTCTAAAAGTTCCAAAAACTTATGCATTAAAATTCCTTGTTCTTTGGCGTCGTTTTCTACCTTAATGTCGTCAAAATAATAAGGAACTAAAACTTCTTCGTCTTCTTCTTTTAAAACTTCCGTAACGCTTGTTTTAAGTGGCAACAAAACGTCTTTATTATACTCGTAAGAGAAAGAAAAATCTTTTTTTAATTTTTCTATTTCCGAAAGGTTTTTCTCCGTAATTAAAACTTGCCTTACGGGGTTTTTAAAATCTTTTAACAAAAACTCTTCGCTATTATGTAAAACCGTAGGATAATCGTAAGGAATAAAATCCAAAAAACAGTTGGCGTTCATATAATCGGGCAACTTATAAATCTCTTTGCCTTGATAAACTAAACTTAATGAATACATAGCCCTTGTTAAAGCCACGTAAAAAAGTCTTAACTCTTCTTTAATTCTTATTTTTTGTTTTAATAATCTTATTAAAAAGTTTAAAGGCGAAACGTTTATAGTTCTGTCTTTTAAATCGTAATGTAAAACGGAAAATCCGTATTCTCTACTGAAAATAACGTTATCATAATCGTCCTTAAAAAAGAAAGGCTTTTCTAATCCGCAGATAATTACAACGGGAAATTCTAACCCTTTAGAAGAGTGCATCGTCATAATTTTAACAGCGTTAGAAGAAGAATTTAAAGAAAGAGTTATTCCGTTTTCCGAATCTTCGCAAAGAGATATAAAATCTACTATCGAATTAGACGAATAATTATACGCATAAGAAATAAATTTTCTTATTCTCGCAATTTTAAGTTCGCCGTTACGACTTGCAGAATATCTTGCCGTTAAATCTTTATCGTAACATACTTTTTGTAAAATTTCACCAATAGACTTAAAATCAAAAAGCACTCTTAAACTGTTAAAATACGAGTTAAAAGCGTTCAGTTTTAGATATAAAGGAAAAGCCGTGGAAGAAAGGGCATAATTATATGCATCGTAAAAACAATCGCACTTAAAAGAATTTTTATCGGCAAAATTTTTAATAGATAGCAAATCTTTCTCGGTAAAATCTCCGATAGGGCTTTTTAACACGGCACATAACGGAATATCGTTTTTAAAATTATACAATAGTTTAACGACGGAAATTAAAACTTTAACTTCAGGATATTCGCAAATATTCTCTTCTACGCCGGAAAAAATGGGAACCCCGTATTCTTTTAATCCTTTTTGAAGTTCTTTTATATACGTACTGTCTTTTGAACGGGTTAATATTACTATATCGCTAAATTTTATACGTTTAAACGTCTTTTCCTTTACGTCGTAATATTTATTAGATACTTCGTCGTTAATTAAAGAAGTTATTAAAGGCGCTATTTTATTAGAGTCTTTTTCGAAAGTTTTATCATATTCGTTTAAAACGTCGTAAATTCTCGGCGTTTCAATTCCTTTTTGTCTTTTTTCAGCATCTAATAAACAATGTAAACCAAAACGTCCGTCTCCACCACCGTCAAATAATCCGCCGTATATTAATTTAGAGCCTTCTTTATATTCTAAACCTGCGTTTTCTTTTCTATAAGAATAAGAAAAAATATCGTTTACTGCGTTAATTACGTTTTTAGAAGAACGGAAGTTATAATTTAACTCTATCGTCTTTTTGCCTTCGGTTTTAAATCTTTCTATTTTCCCTTTAAAAATTTCCGGTCTGCAACCCCTAAACCCGTAAATAC
>JAZUKR010000085.1:0-5469 GCA_045643385.1 Christensenellaceae bacterium
TATTTCTTCTATAACGGCGGAAACGACAGTATGGATACTTGCAATAAAATTAGTAAGTATATGGCAAAATCCGGTTACGATATGAACGTTATAGGCGTTCCTAAAACAATAGATAACGACTTATACGGAACAGACCACTGCCCGGGTTATGCAAGTGCTGCAAAATATATCGCAACTTCTATTATGGAAATAAATTTGGACGCAAAAGTTTATGATACTCCTATGGTATGCGTTGTTGAAGCAATGGGAAGAAACGCAGGCTGGCTTACGGCTTCTGCTGCCCTTGCAAACGTTAAAGGATTAGGCGCTGATTTGATTTATTTACCGGAAGTTGATTTCGACGTAGAAAAATTCGTTAAAGACGTAGAAAACGTATGTAAGAAAAACAACAATAAATGTATTGCAGTAGTTTCAGAAGGTATTCACGATAAAGACGGCAACTTAATTTGCGAAACTTTAGGCAGTGCCGGTGCAAGAGATTCTTTTGGTCATGCACAATTAGGCGGTGTTGCAAGTCAACTTGCAGGATTAATTAAAGAAAAAACTGGATTTAAGACTCGTGGAATAGAATTGTCGCTTATGCAAAGATGTGCGGCGCACTCTGCTTCTAAAACTGATATAGAAGAAACGTTTATGGCAGGAAGAGAAGCGGTTAAAGCAGCAGTTAACGGTGAAACCGATAAAATGGTTTGCTACGAAAGAAAGGCAGGCGATAAATATCAAATAGAATATAAATTATTGCCGTTAGAACTTGCCGCAAATACCGAGAAAACCGTTCCGAAAGATTGGATAATTAACAACGGAACCGGAATTTCGGACGAATATGTTAAATACGCTTTACCTTTAATTCAAGGTGAAACCACTTTGGAAAAAGAAGACGGACTTCCTAGATTTGCAAATCTTAAAAAGGTTTTAGTTAATAAAATAAAATAACTTCTTAAAAATATTAAACGCCACTATTTAGTGGCGTTTTTTATATGCTTTTTTTATTTCTGTAATACGAACTTAAACTTTTAAAACCCGAATCTAAAACCGCTTCTAAAATAGGTCTACCTTTATATAATTCTTCTTGAGCGTGGTCTAAGCGTAGTTTATTTATATAAGTTTTAATTCCGTAATTAAAATATTTATGAAATACTCTAGATACGTATTCTGAGCAAAACCCGAAGCGATTTGATATGCTTAATAAACTTATATCTTTATTGTAGTTTTCGGAAATAAAAATTAAAATTTCCCTTATTAAGTTATTTTCTTGCGTGTTTTTTAACGCGCTAAAAGAAAGTTTTTCTTCTAACAAGGATAAAATATAATTAATTAAAGACTTTGTTTTGTATTCGGAATTTTTAGAATTAAAATCACCGCATAAACTAATTAATTTATCAGTTAATAATTCATCTTCTATTAAATTATTAGTTATTTTTTTGTTTTTATATTGATTTTTAAATTCTACTAAATAAACGGAAGGAATAATTAACGTGTAGGCTAAAATATCGCCGTTGCCTTCATAACCGTGTATGTCGTAACTGTTAAAGAAAAAAACGTTTCCCTTTAATACTTCTTTTTTTTCTCCGTTAAAAAATACCGAAACTTTTCCTTTTTTCACCATTAATATTTCAATACTGTGATGAAAATGTGTTTCGTAGTTATATTCGTTAACGTGCGTTTGAAAATCTATTTGATTATTTTTATCTCTAAATGTTTCAAAATATGAATCCATATTATTATTTAATCAATTTTTAAGAATAATGTCAATAGAATTTTGCGAAAAATAAAATAAATAAGTCAAAAAATGAGAATAAATATTCAAAAAACAGCAAGACGTTGTTTTAAATTTGTGATATTATTTATCTAGGAGAGTAAAAATGAAATACGATATTAAAAAATTAACGTTAGACGAAAAAATAGAACTTTTAGTTGGGGTTGATACGTGGCACACAAGTTCCTTAAACGGAAAGTTAAGACAAATCAGAATGTCAGACGGCCCGAACGGATTAAGAAAAGAGGGAGACGACGGTAAAATTGTTTCGTCTACTTCTATGCCGACTTTATCTGTTGTTGCAAACACTTGGAATAAAGAACTTGCATATTTAGACGGTCAAACCATAGCGGACGACTGTGTAGAAAACGACGTGGATGTTTTATTAGCCCCCGGTGTTAATATTAAAAGAACGCCTTTAAACGGTAGAAATTTCGAATATTTTTCAGAAGATCCCGTTTTGGCGGGGACACTTGCAAAAGAATATATTTTAGGCGTACAGGATAAAGGCGTTGGAACTTCCTTAAAACATTATTGTTTAAATAATAGGGAAATAGACAGAATTGCTATAAGCAACGAATGCGACGAAAGAACTTTAAACGAGATTTATTTAAAACCGTTTGAAATAGCAATAGAAGCAAATCCGTGGACGGTTATGTGCAGTTATAACCCTGTTAACGGCGTTTATATGGCAGATAATAAAGAGATGTTAAACGACGTATTGCGTGATAAATTAGGGTTTAAAGGCATGGTTGTTTCCGATTGGGGTGCAGTTAAAAACGGATATAAATCGGTGAAGGCAAATTTAAGTTTAAGAATGCCGTTTATCGATTTTGGCGTGGACGAAATTAAAAAAGGTTACGAAGACGGAAAAATTACAGAGCAAGAGATAGATGAAGCGGTTAATTATATTTTAGAATTAATTGAAAAAGTAGAAAATTCTAAAAAGGAAATTTCTTTTACAAAAGATGAAAGGCATAATAATGCTGTTAAAATAGCCGAAGAAGGAATAGTTTTACTTAAAAACGACGGCGTTTTACCGCTAAATAAAAATAAAAAGTATTTTATAAACGGCGACGATTCAAAATCTCCCATAATTACGGGTGGTGGCTCTGCGGCTTGTAAAACGGATTATAAATTCAAAAGATTAGATTTAATGCTTAACGAAGAAGGTTTTAATGCGACAAGCGATCAAATAATAATAAGAGACGACTTTGTAGATTATATCACTTGCGGACACTCTTCTTTTAAAAAGGCGTATGAAAGCGACGGTGTAATATTAGTAATAAATGCGCCCATAAATGCCGAAGCGCACGATTTAGAAAGTATTAAACTTTATAAACGTATTGAAAAAGTTATTACCGAAACTTGTAAGTATAACGAAAACGTTATTGTTTTATTGTTTGCGGGCTCTGCTATAGATATGTCCGGTTGGATAGATAAGGTTAAAGGCGTTTTGCTCGTTGGATATGCAGGCGAAGGTGTTAACGAGGCTATCGTTAATATTTTGACTGGAAAAACTAACCCGAGCGGTAAACTTTCAGAAACGTTCCCGTTAAGTTTATCCGATACGCCTACCGGTGAAGACGTTGATAATTTAATGGTAGATAGATATAAAGAAGGAATTTTTGTAGGGTATAGATATTACGATATGCTAAAAAAAGACGTTTTGTTCCCGTTTGGATTCGGGCTTTCGTACTCTAATTTTTCGTATTCGGATTTAGAAGTTAAAAAATTATCGGAAACGGATTACGAAGTATCTTATAATATAACTAATAATTCTGATTACGACGGAAAAGAAGTTTCGGAAATTTACGTTAAAGACGTTATGGCTTCTTTATCTAGACCGGAAAAAGAATTAAAAGCATTTAGTAAAGATTTAATAAAAGCGCACCAAACAAAAAGAGTAACCGTTAAACTTGATAAAAAGGCATTTACCTATTATTTAACGGCAAAACATACGTGGTTTCTTGAAGAAGGATATTTCGAAATATTAGTCGGCGGGAGTTCACGTTGTAATTTCTTAAAAGCGAAAATATATATAACGCCCGAAGAATACGATTTTAGTACTCACACTGTCGTTAAAAACGGATTCTGGTTATATAATTTATAAAATGACTTGAAAAAAATAACTGTTTATGTTATGATAACATAAACAGTTATTTTATTATAGGAGATAGTAATGTTAAAGCGTAATTTTCTTAAAGACAACAAGTCCATTTTAACAAAAAAATTAACAGAATCTTTAATATCTACGCTTCCTATAACGGTAAGTGTTTTAATACTTGCTTTTATTTTTATTCCCATTGAGAGTGGTGCATTTTTATCGTTTATTTTAGGTGCTATATTGCTTATTTTAGGTATGGCATTATTCTCGCTTGGGGTAGATATGTCGATGAATCCTATCGGAAATTACGTAGGTAGTTCTATTATGTCCACTAAAAAATTATGGATTATTATACCGGCATATTTAATCTTGGGGGTTTTAATTACGATTTCAGAACCCGATTTGCAAGTTTTGGCAGGTCAACTTTCCGAAACGGTAGGGTACTGGACTCTTATAATTTCGGTAGGTATAGGCGTTGGCATATTTTTGGTTTTTGCCGTTTTAAGAATGCTTCTTAAAATAAAATTAAAAGTAGTTCTTTTATTCTTTTATGTAATAGTAATAGGTATTTCTTTTTTTGTAGATAAAAGTTTTTTGCCTATCGCTTTTGATGCGGGCGGGGTTACAACCGGTCCTATAAGCGTTCCGTTTATTATCGCTATCGGTACGGGTTTTGTCGCTTTAAGAAACGACAAGTCCTCTATTTCAGACAGTTTTGGGCTTACCGCAATGTGTTCTATAGGCCCAATATTATCAGTTATGATTTTATCTTTAATTTTTAATACGGACGGAATAGTTAGAACGCCTATTGAACTTGATGTTGTTAATAATTCAGTAGATTTATTCAGTATGTATTTGGGTGAAATTCCAACCTATCTTTTAGAAGTATTAATCGGACTTTTGCCCATTTGTCTTTTCTTTTTTATAACGCTAATATTCGGGAACAAGATTTCAAAAAGTGAATTTATTAAAATACTCGTAGGAATTGCTTATACTTTCATCGGGCTTGTTTTGTTTTTAGTAGGTGTTAACGTCGGATTTTTGCCTATGGGTAAATTTATCGGAAGTTTTGTGGCCGAATCGGACTTTGCATTTTTAATTATTCCGATAGGTGCTGTTTTAGGTTTTGTTGTAGTTTTAGCAGAACCTGCGGTACAAGTATTAAAGCGTCAAGTTTACGATATAACAAGCGGTGCAATACCGACAAAAGCTTTAAGTTTAAGTTTAATGATAGGCGTTTCCCTTTCGGTAGCACTGTCTATGGCTTGTATTTACTTTGATATTTCTGTATATTATTTACTTTTAGGCGGATATCTAATTGCATTTATTTTAACTTTCTTTTCGCCTGATATTTTTACCGCTATTGCATTTGATTCTGGCGGTGTTGCTTCGGGTGCTATGACGGCAAGTTTTATTTTACCTATTTCTTTAGGGTATTCCGAAGTTTCGGGAAGTTTAACTTACGGATTCGGTGTTGTCGCAATGGTTGCTTTAACACCGCTTATTACAATTTCCGTTTTGGGTATTATTTATAAAATTATCAATAATAAGAATAAATCGACCGGTGTTAAGAAAAGTCGTTTCAAAGAGAAGATTATCGGGTAGG
>JAZUKR010000086.1:0-4264 GCA_045643385.1 Christensenellaceae bacterium
TTTTTATCTTGGCGGAAAGTTAGGGATTCGCTCTTGTTTTTTGTAAACCATTAACTTTATCTCAAATTTATGCTTTACAAAAAACTTCGGTCAACCGCTAAAAATATGCCACAGGCATATTTTCTTAACGCTCCGTTCGAATCACTAACTCCTTCTTTTAATTTATACAAAAAAATATCAACTACAAAAATGTAGTTGATATTTTTTGGCGGAAAGTTAGGGATTCGAACCCCAGTAGGCTATGAACCTAAACGGTTTTCAAGACCGCCGCATTCAACCGCTCTGCCAACTTTCCGTATTAAAAAAATTTAGCATTATATAGTTAACTGTTTTCTAAATCTGAATATTTAATTATCTCTACGCCCGCTTCCTTAAATAATTCCAAAGCAAATTCGTCAGGATAACCGTTTTTATAAATGACTTTTTTTATGCCTGCATTGAGTATCATTCTCGTACAGATAACGCACGGCTGATGAGTTACATACATAACTGCGTCTTTTAAACTAACGCCTACTTTTGCGGCTTGAATTATTGCGTTTTGTTCTGCATGAACAGCGTAGCAAACTTCTTGCATTGTTCCGCTTGCTATATTTCTTTTCCTTCTTAAGCACTCGCCACGCTCTGCACAACTTTTAATACCCGAGGGTGCACCGTTATAACCCGTTGTTAAAATTCTTTTATCTTTAACGACAACAGCGCCTACGTGCCTATTTTCTTGAAAACAACTCGACCAACCCGCAACGGTCTCGGCGAGTTCCATAAATCTTTTATCCCACTTATCCATAATAAACCTATTTTTTACCAACCATTTTTTCAAGTTCGGTTAAAAATGAAGAAATATCTGTAAACGAACGGTAAACGGAAGCAAATCTAACGTATGCTACTTCGTCTATTTTCTTTAATCCGTCCATAACCATTTCGCCGATTTCTTTACTAGAAATCTCTTGTGCCATAGAATTATATATCTTTTTCTGTATTTCGTCAACTAATTCGTCTATCTTTGCCATAGAAACAGGACGTTTTTCGCAAGCTTTAATAATTCCGTTTTTAATTTTAATCGTATCTAAAGGTTGACGTGTTCCGCTTGATTTAATTACTAATACCGGCGTATTTTCTATAGTTTCGTACGTCGTAAATCTTTTACCGCAATTAAGACACTCTCTTCTTCTTCTAATAATAGTTCCGTCTTCACCCGAACGGGAATCAATTACCTTACTTTCTAAACAACCGCAATAAAGGCATTTCATACTAAGCCCTCTTCGTTTTTTTATATTTTAACATATTTTTACTTTTTTTACAACAAATAATTAATAAAAAAATAAAAATTAAACACAATAATTTAAGGAGAAATTATGCCAACTATACTATATATTGTAATTATCGTGTATATTTTAGCCATTAATCTTTACGGAATACTAATGTTACATTTTCAAAAAAAAGCAAGACAAAACGGCGATGACGAAAATATAGCGGTTAGCGATTCCAAAATACTTCTTGCCGGAATTTTAGGCGGGGCAACCGGAATTTTTATTTTTATGTTTATTTTTAAGTACCGAATTAAAAGTATTTTTATGATGACGTTAATGCCGGTTTTTATTGCCGTTAACGTCTATATTTTAATACTTTTATTTAACGGTGGATACGGCGTTTTGGCGTAATAAATTATAAAGAATTTATTGCTTTTGGAAGTGCTAAAATTACGTCGGTTGCGGTTACCGTATATTCATTATTTTCTTTTTCAGAGATTTCGCCCGATAGACCTAATAAATAAGCCGAAACGGTTGCACACTCAAGCGGATTTTTTATCCTTGAAAAAAGC
Source organism: Christensenellaceae bacterium (assembly GCA_045643385.1). GTDB lineage: Bacteria > Bacillota > Clostridia > Christensenellales > Borkfalkiaceae > UBA1259. The sequence continues at coordinate 1,820 of JAZUKR010000086.1, forward strand.
CCTACGGTTATTCCGCATAAAACGTCTCCACTACCTGCCTTTGCTAAAGCATTAGTACCGGTAGTGTTTATAAAAACTTCTTTTCCGTCAGATATAACGCTGGTTGCACTTTTTAATATGACGGTAACGTTAAACTTAAAGGCAAAATCCTTAACGAAATCCTTAAAATTAAGTAATACGTCTTCAATTTTTTTATCAATTAATCTCGAAAATTCTTTAACGTGCGGAGTTAAAATAACTTTGCACTTTTTCTTTTTTAATACATCGACGCCGTACTTAGATAAAGCGTTAAGTCCGTCTGCATCTATAACAAGATTGCCTTTATAATTTTTTAATAAATAGCAAATGATTTTATAAGTTTCGTTAGAATCGCCCATGCCTGTTCCAACAGAGATAGAATCAAACTTTAAATATTTATTTAACACTTCTTCGTTAAACGTCATAAATCCGTCTTTATCTTTTACGGTATCAATAATACACTCCGGATCAATCCCTGCGTAAACATTAAATAAACTTTCTGGGCAAAGCATATAAGAATACCCTTCGCCCGTTTTTAATGCTAAAAGTGCGTTTTTAGAAAGAAGCGAACTTCCCGAATACTTTTTACTTCCGCCTATTATTAAAGATTTGCCAAAAGTCCCTTTATTTACGTTTCTTTTGCGTTTTATAAAATATTTAGATACGTCTTCATTATTTAATCTTTTAATAAAATTTTCGCCCCAAACACTTAAACCTATGTCTTTAAGAATAATTTTTCCACAATAATCAGGTCCGTCGTTTAAAAAATGCCCTAATTTATATTCCTGTATGGCAATAGTTAAATTTGCTTTAACGGAGGCACCTAAAACAAACCCCGTATCAGACGATAAACCGCTCGGAATATCACAAGAAACTATATATGCTCCGCTTTCGTTAATTTTATTAATAGCGGTTAAATATTTTCCGGAAACTTCCCTGTTTAATCCCGTGCCGAAAATACAATCTACTATTATGTCGAATTTATTATCGAGCATTTTTAAAAATCCGTTATAAACGTTTAACGTGCAAACAGTAAACCCGTGAGTTTTAGATAAAACGTTTGCTATAACCTTTCCGTCTTTCCCGTTGTTTCCTTTACCTATACAAACTAAAACCCTACCGCCTTTAAGTCTATTTATAATTTCTTCGGCAACAGAGTACCCCGCTCTTTCAATTAAGTCGTTTTCATTAACACCGAGTTTTTCTATATTATACTTATCGGCAGAACGCATTTCTTCTGCCGTTAAAATTCTTTCCATTAAAAATCTTCACCGTATTCTCTTAACGCCGATTTCGCTTGGTCGTAAGAGTATCCTTTACTTATTAAATATTTATAAGTTTTAAGTATCGTTTCCTTGTTTATCTCTTTATTTTTAAGTCTTTTTTCAACAAGATTTTTTATCGAATCTTTATCGTCAAATACACAATCTTTTATTGCTAAGTTAAAATCGCTTTTAGATATACCTTTATTATATAATTTATGTTCTATTAGTCTGATTCCCTGCTTATAAGAAGTTGATTCTATATATCTTTTTGCATATTCAACGTCGTTTAAATAATTATATTCTTTTAACTTTTCCAAAGCGTAATCTATAACGTTATAAGAATACCCTTTATTAAGTAAGTACTCCTTTATTTGCCTCGACGTTTTTAGAGATTTGGATAAAAGATTTATACTTTTTTTAAGTGCAATTTCTTTACCCCCTTCAAGTTTTATTTCCAAAAACTCAGAGTCGGATAACTCTAAATCTTTTTTTAAATGGCGTTTTATAGCAAGTTCAACCGAAACGGCAAACGAATACTCGCCGTTTATATAAACGTTACATCTCGATTTGTCGTTTTTTTGATAACTTATTTCAGTAATTTTATTCATTAAAAATAAAATACCCCTCGCCAAAATTTTTAATCTCGTAATTAGAATATAAATACTCGTTTAATAAATCAACGATATCAGCCGTACCTTTTGGAATTGCAATTTTAATAAATACGTCGTTATCGAAATTTGAAGATATAACCGTTAATTTATTTTTTAATAAACAATTATTTAGTTTATCGTAGTTTTTATAGTCTACTTTAATTTCATAAAAAACAGCACTCTTATTCTCAACTATTTTTGAACTTTTAACGCACTCTAAAACCGAATTAAGATAAGCCTTATATAATCCGCCCGTTCCTAATTTAATTCCGCCGAAATACCTTGTAACAACGGCGCATACTTTAAATAAGTTTTTAGATTTTAAACCTTCTAATATGGGAAGCCCTGCCGTACCCTGCGGTTCTCCGTCATCGGAAAACTTAACGATTAAACCTTTATCGTCACCAATATATGCATAACAATTATGAGTAGCAAAGGCGTTTTCTTTTCTTATTCTTTCAATAAAAAATCTAGCGTCTTTTTCGTCTTCTATTCCCTTAATATAGCATATA
>JAZUKR010000087.1:0-2095 GCA_045643385.1 Christensenellaceae bacterium
CGGGGCTTCACGTTTGCGAAGACCATTTCTTGCCGGAAGTTATTAATTCTAAAACTTTTAAAGCTTGTAAAGATAACGAAATGGGTGAACTCGTATTTACAACGTTAACAAAAGAGGGTTTGCCGTTAATAAGATACAGGACTAAAGACTTAACAAGTATAGATCACTCCGTTTGTGAGTGTGGAAGGACGTCTGCAAGAATTTCTAAATTTAAAGGAAGGGTAGACGATATGTTAATAATTCGTGGCGTTAACGTATTCCCGAGTCAAATAGAAGCGGCGCTCGTTGAAATTAAAGAAGTTTCACCGCATTATATGATGATAGTAGACAGAGTTAATAATTTAGACACACTTGAAATTCAAGTAGAAATTAATCCCGAATATTTTTCAGACGAAATTAAGGGGTTGGAATTATTAACTAAAAAGATAGGTCACGTAATTAATCAAGCAATAGGATTAAATGCAAAAATCAAAATCGTTGAACCGCAAACTTTACTAAGAAGCGAAGGGAAGGCAGTTCACGTTATAGATAACAGAAAACTTTATTAAAGGAGAGATTTTTATGGCAAAACAATTATCGGTTTTTATTGAAAACAGACAAGGAAGACTTGGTGACGTTTTAGGAGTTCTTAAAGATAACGGCATTAATATTTTGTCTTTAAGTTTGGCGGATACTTCAGATTACGGTTTATTAAGACTTATTGTATCCAACTCTAAACTCGGCAAAGAAAAGCTTTCAGAATCGGGTTTTTCCACAATGCTTACTGACGTTTTAATCGTAAAAATTACTCATAAGGTAGGTAGTTTACAAAAATTACTCGCTATATTTAACGACGAGAATATAAACATTGAATATATGTACGGTTTATCCGTAGAAGGAAACGACGCTTCTGTCGTATTAAAACCGACGGATTTAAATAAGGCGTTAAGCGTATTAAATAAAAATAAAATAGATACCGTTTCTTCGGACTCTTTTGAAAAATAGTATCCATGCTTATTGATTTTCATACACACGTTTTTCCCGAAAAAATTGTAAAAGGCGCAATGGAAGTTTTGGCAAAAGCCGCTGATTACACGCCTTTTTCAAACGGGAGTATTTTTGGACTTTTAGATGCTATGGAACGTGCAAATTGCGACGTTTCCGTTGTTATGCCTGTTTGTACTAAGCCTTCTCAATTTGATTCTATTAATCGATTTGCATTAGAGATTAACGAAGATTATTCTAAAGGTAAGCGTCGTCTTATTTCGTTTGGCGGGATTCACCCTCTTTGCGACGATATTAAGTCTAAAATGAAGTTTTTATCGGATAGTGGTTTTTTGGGCGTAAAAATTCACCCAGATTATCAAGGTGAGTTCATTAATTGCGACGGATATAAAGAAATATTTAAATGTGCTAAAGATTTAAATATGATAGTTTTAACTCATGCGGGTGTAGACGACGGCTATAAAGGTGAGAAAATTAAATGTCCGCCGATTTTGGCAAGAGAAATAGTAGACGAGTTTAATTATAATAAAATAGTTTTTGCTCACTTTGGCGGTCATAAAATGATTGACGACGTATATAAATATTTGGCAGGAAAAGACGTATTTTTTGATACTGCGTTTACAATGCACGAAATAAATAAAGAAGATTTTATAAAAATATTAACAAAGCATGGAAGTGACAAAATTTTATTTGCAACGGATTCTCCATGGCGAGATATTAAAACGGATTTCGATATAATTAAGTCTTTTAATTTAGATAAGAATACGGAAAATAATATTTTTTATAAAAATGCAATTAAATTACTCGGAGAGAAATTATAATGAATTATAATGAAAAAATGTTCGAACTCGGAAGTAAGCGTTCGATAATTAGAGAAATTTTTGAATACAGTAAAATAAGGGGCAAAGAAATAGGCGAAAATAACGTTTTTGATTTTAGTCTTGGAAATCCCAGCGTAACTCCGCCAAAAGAAGTAAAAGATACTATAATTAGTTTATTAGATACGGAAAATTCTGTTTTTTTACATGGTTATACTTCGGCACAAGGCGACGCTACAGTTAGGAAAAATATAGCCGAAAATCTTAATAAGAGATATAACGTTAAATTAACC
>JAZUKR010000088.1:0-3035 GCA_045643385.1 Christensenellaceae bacterium
GGGCCTATGGATTCTATACCAAGGTTTGTTGAAAATAAACATAACCCCGATAAAGTAACTTATTTACACCCTTTGTTGGAACCTATATTAAAGCAGACGTACGGTTGTATTGTATATCAAGAGCAAGTTATGAAAATCGTTCAATCTCTTGCCGGCTACACGTTAGGTCAAGCCGATATGGTAAGACGTATGATGGGCAAAAAGAAAGTCGAAGAGATGGCAAAGGAAGAAGAAGTTTTTATTAACGGTAAACCCGAAACGATAGATGAGCACGGAAAAGTCAATAAAGCCATAGAAGGGTGCTTAAAACGTGGTGTTCCAGAGGACGTTGCAAGAAAAGTCTGGTCTGAGATGAAAGACTTTGCAAAGTATGCGTTTAACAAATCGCATGCGGCGGCCTATTCAATGGTAACATATCAAACGGCATATTTAAAAACTTACTACGAACCCGAATTTTTAACTGCTTTTTTAAATAACAGAATAACAAAAATAGAAGATATTCGCCAATATACTACTTACGCTAAAAGCGAAGGTATATCCGTTTTGCAACCCGATATAAACGAGTCTTATGCTTTATTTTCGGTTAAAAATAAAACAATAAGATACGGACTGGGAGCAATAAAGAGTATAGGTCTCGGCATAATAGGTGAAATCGTAGAAGAAAGAGAAAAAAACGGCAACTTTAAGTCTTTTGAAGACTTTATTATTCGTTGTATCGATTTCGGAATAAATAAGCGTGCATTAGAAAACTTAATTTATGCGGGGGCGTTTGACTGTTTTAATCATACCAGAGCAGAATTAATAGCGGTTTATTCAGATTTTGTAGACAGGGTATCCGATAGAAATAAAAATAAAAACAGTGATCAAATATCTATATTCGACGAACTTTTAAAAGACGAAGATATACTTGAAATAGATTACCCGAATATTAAAGAATTCGATTCTAAATTCAAACTTCTAAAGGAAAAAGAAGTTGTTGGAAGTTATATAACGGGTCACCCGCTATCCGATTTTAAAGATAAATTTTCTAAATATAATTTTTCCACTTCGATGTTAAATTCTTACGAAGAAGAAATACTTAATACGGGAGACGAAGACGATGACGGTGAAATAGTCAGAAAGTTTACCGACATAAACGAAGGCGACAAAGTTAGATTTGGCGGTATAATTACCGCAACTGAAAAAATAATGACTAAGTCCGGTCAATATATGTGTTTCGTTACCGTAGAAGATTTATACGGTTCTATAGAATGTACGCTATTTCCTAAACTGTATTCAAATAAACGTGATATAATTGCTAACGATGAGTTAGTTGAAGTAGTAGGGAAGATTCATATAAAAGACAACGTTGTTTCAATTAATACCGAAGATATTATTAAATTAGACGTAGAGAAGAAAGAAGAGCCGAGTGAAAACCAGGTTTATTTAGGTCTTATTTTAGAAAAGGAAGAAGACCTTAGTGACGTTTTGGAAATTTTGGAAAATTATCCCGGCGATATTTTAACGCTTGTTTCGTTAAACGGCAAGAAGTATAATACTAAACTGTCTGTTAGAAAATGCGAAGGTTTAATGTCTGAACTTAAAAATTACGTTAAAGACGACGGAATTGTGTTTTTCAAAAAAAATAAATAAAATACAAAAAAATAATGTACTTATTTATTAAAATATGATAAAATTACAGACGGAAGTTAAGGAGAAAACTTATGGACAGAATAGGTGTTTTAACTAGTGGGGGCGACGCACCCGGAATGAACGCCGCAATAAGAGCGACCGTAAGGACTGCACTTTATTACGGCATGGAAGTTTACGGCATTGAAAGGGGCTGGGACGGACTTATTAAAGGTGAAATTAAACAACTTGGCAGTAGGTCGGTTTCCGATATGATTCAACGTGGCGGAACTTTTTTAAAAACCGCAAGGTGTCCTGAATTCGTAACGCTTGAAGGTCAGAAAAAGGCGGCGGACACGTTAGAAGCCTACGGAATCGAAGGACTTGTAGTTATAGGTGGCGATGGAACTTTTCACGGTGCAAAAGATTTATCCGATAACTTTAAAATTAAATGTATGGGAATTCCGGGAACGATCGATAACGATTTAGCGTATACCGATTACACTTTGGGATTTGATACGGCGGTTAATACCGTTTTATCCGCTATAAATAATTTAAGAGATACTATGCAATCTCACGACAGGGTAAGTATAGTAGAAGTTATGGGCCGTCATTGCGGTGATATTGCTCTTTATGCAGGTGTTGCCGGTGGCGCAGAATATATTTTAATCCCCGAAAAACAGTATGATTTAGATAAAATAGCAAAAACTTTAATAAAGAGTAAACTTCGTGGCAAAACTTCTAATATGATAGTTTTGGCAGAAGGTGCCGGGAATAGAGACGAAATAGTTAAAACCCTAAACGAAAAAGCACAAGTAGATATAAAAATTACTCACTTAGGGCACGTTCAACGTGGCGGATCGCCTACGATGGCGGATAGAATTTTAGCCTCACGTTTTGCCGTTAAAGCGGTAGAATTATTAAACGACGAAAATTCGGTATCAAGTGCGGTAGGATTAAGGGGCAACGAAATTATTTCAATGCCTTTTGAAGAAGTATTTAATTATCCCAAAAAGTTTAATGAAGAATTATTTAACGTTGCGGGAATATTGAGTAAATAATATAAATAGGAGATAACAAATGAAAGGATTAAAAGGAGCGCTTATTTTTGCGCAATCAGGTGGACCGACTTCCGTAATTAACGCAAGTGCGGCAGGTGTATTTATCGAAGGTTTAAAGTCTAAAAACATTACTAATGTTTACGGTGCTGCACACGGAATCAGAGGCATATTAGATGAAGAATTTTACGATATTTCTAAAGAAGATAAAAAAGAATTATTAAGATTAAAAAATACTCCGTCTTCTGCTTTGGGTTCTGTTAGATACAAATTAAAAGATGCTTCGGTTGATGAAACGGATTATAAAAAATTACTTGAAATTTTCAAGAAATACAACGTTAGATATTTCTTCTATAACGGCGGAAACGA
>JAZUKR010000089.1:0-4551 GCA_045643385.1 Christensenellaceae bacterium
AGAAGAAGACGAAGAAAGCGGAAATTCTATTTTGCCCGATATGATTAGTGGTGAAAGTTTAGAACTTTTAAGCTTATTAAAAGAACAAAAGTTTACAAAACCGCCTGTTAGATATACCGAAGCGTCTTTAATTAAAAATATGGAAGATAAGGGAATCGGTAGACCTTCTACTTATGCGACCATTATGGCAAAACTTACCGAAAAAAAGAGAGAATACGTTAAAAAGGAAAAGAAATATTTAGTTCCTAACCCCATAAGTTTTGATTTAATCGACTTTTTAGTTAAGTATTTCCCCGATATAATGAATATTTCGTTTACGGCTAATATGGAAACTAAACTAGACGATATAGGCGAAGGCGGAAAAGATTGGCATAAATTAATTGCAGATTTTTACGGACCTTTCGAAAAACAATTAAACAATTCTAAAATCACCGACGTTTTATGTGATAAGTGCGGTGCGCCTATGATAATAAACAGCGGAAAATACGGTGCATATTACGCTTGTTCTAATTACCCGACTTGCCAAAACATTAAGCCGGTTAATCCTAAGCAAGCTGTTCCTACCGATAAAATTTGTCCTAAATGCGGAGCGGTTTTAGTTGAACGTGAAGGGAAATTCGGAAAGTTTTTGGCTTGTTCAAACTATCCTACTTGTAAGCACACCGTAAGTTTAACAGAAAGTGTCGGCATTTGCCCCGAATGTGGAAAACCGACTAAAAAAATGACTTCTCGTGGCGGAAAGACTTTTTACGGCTGTTCTAACTATCCTAACTGTAAGTTTATGAGTTGGGATATACCTACGGGCGAAAAGTGTCCGGATTGCGGTGCGTATTTAATTCAAGTAAACGGCAAAATCAAATGTTCTAATAAGGGATGTAAGTACGTAAAAAATGACAAAAGTTAACGTCGTCGGCGCAGGGCTTGCCGGAGTAGAAGTTGCAAATTATTTGGCAAACGAAGGAATAAAAGTTTTTTTATACGATATTAAACCTAAAGAATTTACGCCTGCACATAAAAGCGCTAAATTCGGCGAACTCGTTTGTTCTAATTCTCTTAAGTCTAACGACGTTTTAGGTAACGCTTGCGGACTACTTAAAGAAGAAATGCGAAGACTCGGTTCTCTCGTTATAGAGGCTGGGGATAATAATAAAGTTCCTGCAGGGAACGCTTTGGCGGTTGATAGAGAAAAATTTGCTTCTTATATAACAGATAAGATTAAGGGCAATAAAAACATAGAGTTTATAACTAAAGAAGTAACTGAAGCATTTGACGGCGAATACACGGTATTTGCGACTGGGCCGTTAACTACGGAGAATTTATCTAAGTCGATTATAAAACGTGTCGGTGGTGAATTTTCGTTTTACGATGCGGAAGCGCCTATAATTTCTTTTGAAAGTATCGATATGAATTGCGCCTTTTTCGGCGATAGATATAATAAAGGGAGTGGCGATCATATAAACTGCCCGTTAAATAAAGAAGAATACGAATTGTTTATTAACGAACTTATTAATGCCGAGAAAGTCGAACTTCACGAATTTGAAAAAACGGAAATTTTCGAAGGTTGTATGCCAGTGGAAGTTATGGCAAGCCGTGGGAAAGATACGTTGCGTTTCGGACCGCTTAAACCCGTTGGACTAGACGATCCTAAAACGGGCAGATGGCCTTATGCTTGCTTACAATTAAGAAAAGAAGACGTAATGGGCGAAGCGTATAATTTAGTGGGCTTTCAAACGAACTTAAAATTCGGCGAACAAAAAAGGGTTTTCGGAATTATTCCCGCCCTAAAAAACGCAGAGTATTTAAGATACGGCGTTATGCATAAAAATTCGTTTATCAATTCCCCCGAAGTTTTATCGGACGACTATTCGTTAAAATCCGATAATAAAATATTTTTTGCAGGTCAGATTACGGGCGTTGAAGGGTACGTGGAAAGTGCTGGTAGCGGACTTTTATGCGCCATTTATTTAGAAAGAATTATAAACGGCAAAAAGCCGATTAGAATATCGGATGAAACTGTTTTAGGTGCTTTAACAAAGTATATAACTACTAAAAACAGCGATTTTGAGCCGATGAACGCAAATTTCGGTATACTTCCTTCTCTTAATGTAATAATTAAAGATAAATCATTAAAAAAGAAAGCGTTTGCCGAAAGAAGTTTATTAAAAATTGAAGAATTTAAAAAGGAGTTATCATTATGAACGATTTTATGGGTACTACGATTTGCGCAGTTAAAAAAGACGGACATACCGCTATTGCGGGTGACGGTCAAGTTACTATGTCGCAATCGGTAATTTTTAAAAATAATGCAGTAAAGGTAAGAAGGATTTATAACGATTCGGTTATTTTCGGTTTTGCAGGCTCTGTTGCAGACGCATTTACTCTTTCCGAACGTTTTGAAGAAATGCTTAATAAATTTTCGGGAAATTTAATGCGTAGTGCGGTTGAACTTGCAGATCTATGGAGAAGCGATAAAGTAGGCAGAAAATTAGAGGCTATGATGATAACCGCAGATAAAGATACGCTTTTAATAGTTTCGGGCTCAGGCGAAGTAATAGAACCGGACGACGGTGTTTGTGCAATAGGAAGCGGTGGGAATTACGCTTTGGCGGCGGCAAGGGCCTTAACAAAAGAAACGAATTATTCTGCCGAAGAAATAGCTAAAAAGTCTTTAGAAATTGCAAGCGAAATATGTGTTTTTACAAACGGTCATATTACTTGCGAAGTTTTATAAGGAGAGATTATGAATTTAAGTCCAAAACAAATAGTTCACGAACTCGATAAATATATAATAGGTCAAGACGAAGCAAAAAAGAAAGTTGCAGTTGCTTTAAGAAACCGTTACAGAAGAAGTAAGTTAACTTTAGAAGAAATGGAAGAAATAACTCCTAAAAATATTATTATGAAAGGTCCTACGGGCGTTGGTAAAACGGAAATTGCAAGAAGACTTGCAAAATTAGTCGGTGCGCCTTTTATAAAAGTCGAAGCCACCAAGTACACCGAAGTAGGTTACGTCGGAAGAGACGTGGAATCTATGATAAGAGATTTGGTCGAGTGTTCGGTTAGACTTGTTAAAGAAGAACGTTTTAACAAGGTTATGGAAAAGGCAGAAAGTTTCGTAGACGAAAAATTATTAAAAGTAGTTGCCGAAGCGAGAAAAATAGATAAAGGCGAAACTCCGGACGATATATTTTTAAGAAACATTGAAGAAGGATACAAGAAAGGGTATTTCGATAACGAAATTATAGAAATAGACGTTGTAGATAATCCTAAGCCTATGGAATTAGTTCCAGGCGCAGGGGAAATAGCGATAGGTAACATTTTCGGTGATTTTATGCCGAAGAGAAGAAAAAAGAGAAAACTATCCGTTAAAGAAGCGAGAAAAATTCTTTTAGATGAAGAAGCAAACAAGTTAATAGATAACGATTCGGTTAACGAAGAAGCGATAAGAAGGGCAGAACAAGAAGGCATTATCTTTATAGACGAAATAGATAAAATTGCCGCAAAAGGTTCTAACGGCGGTGGACAAGACGTTTCCCGTGAAGGTGTTCAAAGAGATATTTTGCCTATTGTTGAAGGTTCTACGGTTATGACAAAATACGGCGCAATAAAAACCGACTATATTTTATTTATTGCCGCAGGGGCTTTCCACGTTTCTAAGGTTTCCGATTTAATTCCCGAACTTCAAGGCAGATTTCCTATTTTAGTAGAACTTTCGAGTTTAACTAAAAACGATTTCGTTAAAATATTAACTACTCCTAAAAACGCTTTAACTAAGCAATATCAAACCTTATTAAATACCGACGGCGTTGAACTTATTTTTACTGACGACGCAATAGATGAAATTGCGATAATTGCAGAAGATATGAACGCTACTAGTGAAGATATCGGCGCAAGAAGACTTCATACCGTCATGGAAACCTTGTTAGAAGACGTTTCTTTTAATGCAGACGGAACGGGTAAACAAGTAAAAATCGACCGTAATTTCGTAATTGAAAAATTAGGAATAGAAAAGAAAACCAAAGACCTTAAAAAATACATTTTATAAAACGGAGAAAATATGATTACAGCACCAAAGGGAACGAAAGATATTCTTCCCGAAGAAAGTTATAAATGGCACTATATCGAAAAAGTAACTAAAGAAGTTGCCAAACTTTTTAACGTTAAAGAAATAAGAACGCCGACTTTTGAACATACGGAAGTTTTTGAAAGGGGAGTTGGCGATACTTCGGATATAGTGAATAAAGAGATGTATACTTTTATCGATAAAGGTGATAGAAGTATTACTCTTAAACCGGAAGGAACGGCAGGGGTTGGAAGAGCGTTTATAGAAAACGGACTTTTTAACTCGGCACTTCCAGTAAAACTTTATTATATTACGCCGTGTTTTAGATACGAACGCCCACAGGCCGGAAGACTTCGTGAATTTCATCAATTCGGCGTTGAATTTTTAGGATCGGATACGCCTGATATAGACGCAGAAGCCATAATACTTGCAAAAACCATTTTCGACAAATTAGGGGTTAAAAATTTAACCTTGTATTTAAATAGTAT
>JAZUKR010000090.1:0-21393 GCA_045643385.1 Christensenellaceae bacterium
TTGATTTGGATGTTTTGTGGTTTGCAATCGCCTTTGTATTTACGGCAATTTTAATGAAGATAATAGGTTGTGGCGGAATGGCAAAATTATTAAAATTTAACGTTAAAGATTCTTTTAGAATAGGCGTTGGCATGATTGCACGTGGCGAAGTTGCTTTAATCGTTACCGAAAAGGGTATAAACGGCGGACTTTTAGACGCAAAATACAGAGCCATTGTCGTTTTATTGGTTTTATGTAGTTCGCTTTTAGCACCTATATTATTAAAACTTCTTTACAAAAAAAACGACAAAGCATTACCGCCTTTAACTAAAATTAAAGAGGTAAAAAGTTGAGTAAATTATATAAGACTTTAATCTTCGATAAAGAGTTGTCTTTATCCGTTTTAGATACTACGGATATGGTTAATAAGGCAATTAAAATTCATAAATTATCCCCAACGGCTTCGGCAGCGCTTGGGCGTACTATGACGATATGTTCTTATATGGCGTCTGAATTAAAAACCGAAAGCGATAAACTTTACGTTACGGTAAGTGGCGACGGTGTAGGCGGTAAAATTACCGTTTGCGGTGACGGGGCTTTAAATATGAGAGGTTCTGTCGATAATCCTAGGGTCGATTTACCGCTAAAAGAAAACGGAAAATTAGACGTTGGCGGTTTCGTCGGCAAAAACGGAAGGTTAACCGTTACTTTGAGTATGGGTTTAAAAGAGCCATACTCGGGAAGTGCAAAATTAGTAAGTGGAGAAATAGCGGAAGATTTTGCTTCTTATTATTATTTATCAAAACAGCAACCCACGGCAATTTCTTTAGGCGTTAAAATAGGAAAAGATTTAACTTGCGTTGGAGCAGGCGGTGTAGTTATAACTGCGTTGCCTTATGCAAAACAAGAAAATTTAATAAAAGCAGAAGAGATTATTAATAAACTTTCTAACGTTTCGACGCTTATTGAAACGATAGGAGCAGAAGGAATATTAAAAGAATATTTCGGCGTGGAAAAATTTGACTCTTATTTTCCCGAATATAAATGCACGTGTAGTAGAAAATATGTTAAAGGGATAATATTAGGGCTTGGTAAAAACGAAGTAGACGACATAATAAAAACCGAAGGAGAAGTTAAAGTTACTTGTCAATTCTGCAATAAGGAATACGTATTTAATAAAGAGCAGACGGACAAACTTTTTAAGTAGATAATGGGCAGTTTAATAAAAAGCGAAAACTATTCGAACGTTTATTATAATATTGCGATGGCAAAAAAAGAAAAGGGCGACTTAACGGACGCAATTTCTTTTTTATTTAACGCATATAAAACGGATAAATCTTACTTAATATTAAAAGAAATAGCCTTAATTTATGCCGATATGGGATTATACGGGCTTTCTAATAAATATCTTTTTAAGTTTTTGAACTTTGCGCCTACCGACAAATTAGAAATCGGTTATAAAAATCTTGCCATAAACGGCTTTTTGATAGACGATTTTAAACTTTGTGCTTTTTATTTCGATAAATATTATTCTTGTAGTAAAACCAGTGAATTTGACGAAACGGAAGATGAAATAAAAGAATATTTAACTTCATTTATAGACGAGAAAAAGGAATATAAAGTAGTTTATCCGCCATGCAAGGCCGATTATAGCGAAAAGGCATTAAAAGCGAAGAATTTATTGGTTTCGGGTAAAGTTCGTAATGCGATAAAAGAGTATTTGGAAATCCCGAAAGAATCTAAAGCTTTTATAGATAACGCAGGAGATATAGCGTTTGCTTATTTAATAAAAGGCGACTTAAAATCTGCTGAAGACGTTTCTTTTTTAGACTTAGAAAAAAACGGCGAAAGCGTTAAAACTTTTTGTAATTTATCAGCCGTTAATAAACTCTGTAAAAATCACGAAAAAAGTTTATATTATTTCGACTTGGCAAAAAACACTGAGATAAAAGACGAAGAAGATTATTACAGACTATCAACTTGCGCTTTAGAACTCAATTTGCATAAAGACGCTTGTAAATTCCTAAAACAAGTAGTTTTAGATAGAGAATACGACGTTGGAATTCGCATTTTTTATACGGAAGCGTTAATTAACAACGGAGATTATAGCGAGGCTTATAAAGTAATTTCTAAAACCTTAAGAATGGTTCCGGAAGATATAATAGTTAAATATTATTGTGATTTATCTAAAAAGTTAGTAGATAACGACGTTAATTTAAAAAGTCTTTTACCCCTAAAATATTGCGACGAATTTCCGCTTTTAGAAATAAAGAAAAGAAAGGAAGTTATTAAGGAACTTTCTTTAAAAATTGATGCAAAAAACACTAACGTTTTTAATAACAGTTACTATCGTGATACATTAACTTGGGGTATAAAATTTGACGACAGAGAAGTAAATTTAGAGTGTCTTGAAATAATAGATTATTCTTCTAAAAAAGAGTCTATTGATTTTGCGCTTTCGTGCTTACTAGATAATTCGATAGAAGAATGGATAAAAAGAACGCTTATTTCTTATCTCGTAATTAAAGGTTATAAAAAGAAATTCGGTATAGTTGTTAACGATATTTTCGGAAAGGCAAAACCCGAAACGGTAAGTTTTTGTTCCGAAAAAGGAAGCGAAAAGTTTTTAGAAGCATATGCCGTTTTATTTTCTTATCACGCTATCGGTGTTTTTAAAGATTTAACGCCTTTAAAAAACGCAGTAGAAAATATTTACGATTATTTTAAAGGGACAAAAGAATTTGAAAACATAACTTTTGACGAGATTACACTTTTAAGTATTGTAACTAGCGGAATAAATACTCTTTCTTTAAGCGACTTAAAAAACGTTTTCAAGGTTTCTAAATCGAGATACGATTATTTTTACGATTACTACGTAAACAGGAGAAAAGATGATTAAAATTATTGAATTAGACAAGTTGTTCGATAACTACATAAGCGGTTACGTTTATAAAAATATAGGCAAGGTTAAACCCGAAGAAATAGAAAACAAAATTCCCGTTTTATATAACGAATTCGGTGACCAAAAATTAAAAGAATTAGACGGGAAAACGCCAAATACTTATTATAAAAGTTTTCCTATTATTGAACAAATAAACGCTTTAAAAGAACATATAAATAAACATGTAGACGTTTCGGATTTTTTAATCGAATCTATAAAAGATAACGAAAAAGCCGAAGACATTTTAGTCGATGAAATCAATAAAGATAACGACGAAGAATTTGTTTTATACGCATTAAATATTTTAAACGACTTAAATTCTAAAAAGGGGATAAAAAGATATTTAGAGTTTATTTTGTGGGATTATTCCGAAGTCATTAAAGAACTTTCGACTGAAATTTTGGGAAATTTTGCCGACGATATAAAAGAAGAAATATTATTAAACTATAAAGATGCCGACGAAAAGGTTAAAGAGTATTTAACCGATATTTTATCAAAAGCAAGTAAAGACGACAGAATTTTCGACATATTAATCGAACAATTTGTTAAGCACCAAGACGAAATTCCGTTATACGCAGGTTATTTGGGAAAATTCGGCGACGAAAGGGCGCTTCCGTTTTTACAAACTGCAATATCAAACGAAAAACTTAACTATGCTGACTTTGAAGAATTAAGATTTGCTATAGAATCTCTTGGCGGAGAATATAAAGAAAGCAGAGATTTT
The DNA here is from genome assembly GCA_045643385.1 of Christensenellaceae bacterium. Taxonomy (GTDB): domain Bacteria; phylum Bacillota; class Clostridia; order Christensenellales; family Borkfalkiaceae; genus UBA1259. The sequence continues at coordinate 3,645 of JAZUKR010000090.1, forward strand.
TCGTCCGATAAAGTATATAAAATTATTAAAAATTCTCAAAATAAAGATTAGTAAAATAGCCTATTAAAAATCCTTTTGCTAAAAGTTAAGCAAAAGGATTTTTTTGTATAAAAAATAAAATAAAAATCATAATAAATAGTATATAAAGGAGAAAATTATGGCAAAAAAAAGAAACAAAGTTCATAAACTATCAGATGAAGATTACGCAAAGTATATTATGGCGTTAAAAGACGAAGAACCGCCCGTCGCTGTAAAAAAATTACAAAAATAAAATAAAATCATATAAAAAATAATTGTATTTTTTCCCCGCACATTGTATAATATATTAGGTTAGTTTATTGAAAAATTTTCATGTTGAAAATTTTATAAGGTGAATAACTAATGATAGAAATAAAAGAAATAAAAACTAAAAAAGATTTAAAACTGTTTGCAACCTTTCCACTTAAACTTTATAAAGGTTGTCCTTATTACGTGCCGTCACTCCGCTCGGACGAACTTTCAACGTTTAATCCTAAAAAGAATTTAAGTTTAGGTTATAGCGACGCTAAAGGCTTTTTATGTTATAAAGACGGGGAACTTTGTGGCAGAATTATGGGGATAATAAGCCATTACGATAATGAGAAAACGGGTAAAAAATACGTTAGGTTTTCGAGATTCGAGTGTATTGACGACGAAGAAGTTTTTAAGGCGCTTTTAGGCGCTGTCGAAAAATACGGATTAGATAACGGTATGGAAATTATTCACGGGCCGTGGGGTTTTAACGATACCGATAGAGAAGGAATGTTAACATTTGGATTTGATAAGCGTGCAACTTACGCCACGAATTACTATTATCCGTACTTTCACGAGCGTATGCCGTCTTTAGGATTTAAAGACGAAAGTAAATGGCAAGAAAGAAAATTTACCGTTCCGGATACTATGCCCGATATTTACGGCAAACTTGCCGAAAAGGTAAAAGAGAGAATAAACGTTAAAGACGTTACTTTATCTATGCCCATGAAGAAATTAATAAAACTATACGGCAAAAAAATGTTCGTAACTGTTAACGAATCTTACGGTCAGCTAGACGGATACGTTCCCGTTAACGACGATACTATAGATAACGTTTTAAATCAATTTGCAACTATAATAAATAAAGATTATTTCAGCATGCTAATCGATGAGGACGACGAGGTTGCTGCTTTTGCAGTAGTATTACCTTCTATTTGCGAAGCGCTTAAAACCCATAAAGGGAAACTTTTACCAACAGGATTTATAGGGATTCTAAGGTCTATAGCAAAACCTAAAGGGCTTGAGATGGCTTTAATAGGCGTTAAAGATAAATATAAAAACACCGGTATTGCAAGTATTATGATAGATAAAATATTAAAAAATATGATTAAAAACGGTGTTAAAGATATAGAATCTAATCCTATGCTTGAGTCTAACGTTAAAATTCAAGCGCTTTGGAAACACTCCGAAAACGAAGTTATTAAAAAGCGTCAAACGTACATAAAACCGATAGGAAGTTTAATTCAATAAGTAAAACTGTTAAATTATTAAGAGAAAAACCTAAATATTATGGTTTTTCTCTTTTTTTACTCGAAATTATAGTAAAAATTCTTGAAAAAAAGGTTAAATATTGCTATAATATACGTGTACAAATTTAAATAGAAGGTATTTATATGAAAAGAACGGAATTAAAAAAAATATTTAACGATGCAGAATCGTTTAGCGGAAAGACTTTAACCGTTTGTGGTTGGGCAAAAACAATAAGAGACAGCAAGGCGTTCGGTTTTATCGAACTTAACGACGGTTCGGCTTTTAAAAATTGTCAAATAGTTTTCGATAGAGAGAAAATTAATAATTACGACGAAGTCGCTAAGCAAAACGTAGGTGCATGTATATTGGTTACTGGCGAATTAGTTTTGACGCCCGAAAGAAACCAGCCGTTCGAAATAAATGCTAATAAAATTGAAATTTTAGGTGAGTCTTCGCCTGAATATCCGCTTCAAAAAAAGCGTCATACTTTGGAATATTTAAGAACGATTCCGCATTTGCGCCCAAGGACGAACACCTTTAACGCAGTATTTAAAATAAGAAGCGAAGCAAGTTATGCTATTCACAAGTTCTTTAACGAAAGGGGATTCGTTTACGTACATACGCCTATAATAACGGGTAGCGATTGCGAAGGCGCAGGCGCAATGTTCCAAGTAACTACTTTAGATTTAAACGACGTTCCCAAAATTAACGGCGAAGCGGATTATACAAAAGATTTCTTCGCTAAAAAATCTTCGCTTACCGTTTCCGGTCAATTAGATGTAGAAAACTTTGCTATGGCTTTTTCAAACGTATATACTTTTGGTCCCACTTTCCGTGCAGAACACTCCAATACCGTTCGTCATGCTGCGGAATTTTGGATGATAGAACCGGAACTTGCTTTCGCAGATTTAAATGACGATATGGATTGCGCCGAAGCAATGGTTAAATTTATCATAAATTACGTTATGAACACTTGTGCAGACGAAATTAAATTTTTAAATCAATTCGTTGATAACGGTTTAATAGACAGATTAAATAACGTTGTTAATAACGAATTTAAGCGTTTAACTTATACCGAAGCAATAGAAATACTCGAAAAAGTTAAAGACCGTTTCGACAATAAAAATATTTACTGGGGCATGGATCTAGAGAGTGAACACGAAAGATATATAACTGAACAAGTATTCAAAAAACCCGTATTTTTAACCGATTATCCAAAGGATATAAAAGCCTTCTATATGCGCCTTAATGAAGATAATAAAACGGTTGCCGCAAGCGACCTTTTAGTTCCGGGTATCGGCGAACTTATAGGCGGAAGTCAAAGAGAAGAAAGACTTGATCTACTCAAAAAGAGAATGAAAGAGTGCGGATTAAAAGAAGAAGACTATAAATCGTATTTAGATTTACGTAGATATGGCGGAGTAACTCACTCGGGATTCGGTTTAGGGTTTGAAAGAATGATAATGTATTTAACGGGCATTCAAAATATAAGGGACGTTTTACCATTCCCGAGAACAGTAGGAAATTTAGAAAACTAATATGATTTTAGATATTCCCGAAATAGAAAAGATAATAAATTATTCTTTTAACGACAAAATGCTTTTAAGAAAGTGTTTCGTTCATGCTTCTTACGGCTACGAACATAAAGAAGAAGACAACGACAAGTTGGAGTTTTTCGGGGACGCTATTTTGCAGTTTGTCGTTACGGAATATTTATATAAAAATTCTTCGGGTGACGAAGGGGATTTGACCGAAATCAGAAAAGAAATAGTTTCTAAAATGCCCTTGCTTAAAGAAATAAAAAGGCTAAAACTCGACGGATTTATTTTACTTGGAAAAGGTCAGGCACGTTCAAAAAAGAACGACGAAAAACTGTATTCGAGTTTATACGAGGCGTTGCTTGGCGGAATTTATCTCGACGGCGGAATAAAAGAAGCCAAAAAATTTATATTAAACACATTAATAAAAACTTACGAAAAAACCAAAAAACAGAAGAAATCTTTAGCGGACAAAATAAATAAAGATTCAAAAAGCGCACTTCAAGAATACGTGCAGAAATTAAAACTCGGCAGTATATCATACGAAGTGTTATCAAAAACAGGTCCTGATCATTTGCCGTTTTTCAGAGTTGCGGTATTACTGAATAACTCAAAACTCGGCGAAGGTGACGGCGGAAGCAAAAAATCCGCAGAAGCGGAAGCGGCAACAAAAGCCCTTAAAAAGTTAAAACAACGTAATTAGGAAGGAAAGAATAGTGAATTTTGAAAAAATAGAACTTTACGGATTTAAATCTTTTGCAGATAAAGCTGAAATAAAATTCGGCAACGGAATAACCGGAATAGTAGGACGTAACGGTTGCGGTAAAAGTAACGTTGCAGATGCAATTAGATGGGTACTCGGAGAACAGTCTGCAAAAACTCTCCGTGGATCAAGTATGCAAGACGTTATCTTTTCGGGTACGCAAAACAGAAAATCCCTTTCATATTGCGAAGTTTCTCTCTTTTTCGATAACTCAAATAAAATGTTTTCGTTAGATTACGGCGAAGTAATTATAACAAGAAAACTCTATAGAAGTGGTGAAAGTGAATATTTTATCAATAAGCAACCAGCAAGACTTAAAGATATAGTAGACTTACTCCACGAGTGCGGAATCGGTAAAGAAGGCTATACTATTATAGGTCAAGGCAAAGTAGAAGAAATAATGTCTGCAAAACCCGAAGATAGGAGATTAATCTTCGAAGAAGCAACGGGGATTGCAAAAAATAAAACACGTAAAAACGAATCGGAACGAAAATTAGAGCGTACTCACGAAAACGTTTTAAGATATTCTGACATTTTAACCGAGATAGAAAATCAATTAGCACCGCTTTCACGTCAGGCGGAAAAGGCTAAAGAATTTAACGAATTATCAGAAGAATTAAAACGCCACGAACTCAATACTTACATAGTAAAAGTAGAAACGGTAGAAGATTCCAAGAAAAAATACTATACTAAAATTGCAGGAATTAACGACGAAGCGGAAAAAAAGCGTTCGGATTTATCCGACGCACAAAAAGAATACGATAAAATTTATTCCGAAATAGAAAAGGCAGATATTAAACTCCAAAACTTAAACGACGAACTTTTAGAAAAACGTGTTAATATGGAAAAGTCGTCGGGTGCAAAGCAACTTTACGAACAAAAAATCAGTTATATGCAAAGTCAAATCGAGCGAGCAAAAGACGATATCGTAAAGAACGAGGAATTAATTGACAATAGCCAAAAATCAATAGAAGAAAACGAACTTTCGTTAAATAATTATAAAATCGAAGATAAAAGACTTAAATCGGATATGGAAAACTTAAAAGGAGAGTTGTTTTCCGTATCTGAAAAGATTTCTTTAGGTGAAGAACTTTCTATTAAAAATCGTGAGCAGATAATCGAATCCATTGAAAACTTAAGTAACTTTAAGATAAATAAAGGCACGATGTCGGTTGAAAAGACGAATTTAAGCGAAAAGTTAGAAGAATTAAAGAAAAAGTCCGACGAATTAGCGGTTAAAAGAAACGATTTCTTTTCACAAAAAGATAAATGCGATAAAAATATCGATTCACTCGATAGGGCAGTATTCGATTTAAAAAATCAAATTACCGAAAAAGAAGACGAAGTCCGTTCGGGCAACGAAAACGTTTCTAAAATAGAAAACCAAGCGTACAACTTAAATTCGGTTATAACTGCGCTTACTACAAGAGACGGATTTTACCGTTCGTTAAAAGAAAATTACGACGGGTATGCTCCGTCCGTTAAGGCGTTACTAAACAAGGCAAAAGAAGTTAAAACATTAAAAGAAAAAATTAACGGCGTTGTTGCCGAACTAATTAAATGCGATAAAAAATACGATATAGCATTAGAAACGGCACTTGCCGCCGCAAGCCAAAACGTTGTAACTCCAACTCCGGACGATGCAAGATTTTTAATAGATTACTTAAAACAAAACGGAATAGGCAGAATTACGTTTTTGCCTATAACTTCAATAAAGCCCAGAGAAAAAAATTATCAAGTAGATTCTGCGCTTTCTAAAAAAGGAGCGCTCGGCGTTGCAAACGAACTAGTTGAATACGATCCTAAATACGAAAACGTAGTTTCTAATTTACTCGGCAACACGTTAATAGTAGATACGTTAGAAAATGCGACCGAAATAGCGAAAGAATACAAGTTTGCCTTTAAGATTGTTACTTTAGACGGCGAAGTATTCCAAACGCAAGGTTCTATTACTGGCGGATCGAGAAAAGCGGGCGGAGAAGGATTGCTTTCCAACGATAGAAAACTCGAAGAAATTGCCGAACAGTTAAAGATAAAACGTGCCGAAATGGATAAATTAGATAAGGAAAAAGCGTCTTTATCTATTAAACGTGATAAGTCTTTAGACGAAATGGAATTATTAAACGAAAGATATAACGAAAAGCGCCAAGAAATTATTTTAGAGCGTGAAAAACAAGCGCTTGCAGAAAAAAGTTTAATAGAAATAGGCAAAGAAATAGAGTCAAACCAGGAATTAATAGACGAAGTAAATAAGAGATTATTAAGTTTAGACGAAAAATTCCAAAGCGTAAATTCGGGCAGTAAAAAGTTAGAAGAAGAAAGATTGAGCGCAAGTAAAAGGGCGGATATTCAACAAGCGGAATACGACGCATTAGTTAAAAAACAAAACGAATTAAAAGAAAAGATTTCTGATTTACAAGTTAAAATTACCGAAAATAAAGGTAAAATGGACGCTGTTAATCTTGAAAACGAAAGATTAAATAAGTTAATAACAGAATCTAAAACTAATATAGAAAGATTAAAAGAAAGTAACTTAAATGCAGAAAAGATTATAGAATCTTTAAAACGTGACGAAGAAAAAGTTGCTTTAACCAAAGAAGAGCAAGACTGTATTAACAAAATAAGAAAAGAAATAGAAAGTATTGACTCGCTTAAACAACAATATAAAGTTAATTTAGATAAAAATTCTTTGTTAAAACAGAGTTTAACCGAAGAGTTAGAAGAATTAACGGAGAAAAAACACGCTAACGAAATTTCGCTTTCTAAAATCGATTCTGATTTAGAGTATTTAGAAAAGAGCGTTTGGGAAGAATATCAAGAGACTTACGAAACGGCGAAAAAATGTCGTGACGAAAATTACGATGTAGAAAACGGCGAAAAAGAAATAGACAGAATAAGAAAGAAACGTGCGTCGCTCGGCGCTATTAACGCACAAGCAATAGACGACTATAAAGCGCTTAAAGAACGTTACGAAGAAATGCAGACGCAGAAAGAAGATTTAGTTAAGGCAGAAGACGATTTAAAAACGGCGATAGACAAAATAAAAGCAGAAATGTTAACGCAGTTTGATGAAGGCTTTAATAAAATAAATCTTAATTTCCAAAAAATATTTAAGGAACTTTTCGGCGGTGGAAAGGCAATGCTTGAATTAGATTACACCGACGTTACGGATAAATTAGAAGCGGGTATAGAAATAATTGCAGAGCCACCCGGAAAGAAGTTACAAAAACTTTCGTTGTTATCGGGCGGAGAAAAGGCTCTTACCGCAATAGCAATTCTATTTGCTATTTTAAGGTTACGTCCTATGCCGTTTTGTGTGCTTGACGAAATTGAAGCGGCTCTTGACGAGGCTAACGTAGACAGATTTGCTTCTTATTTACAAAAATTCTCGGAAGAAACGCAGTTTATTGTTATAACTCACAGAAAACCGACTATGGAAAAGGCAGACTCACTTTTTGGTGTTACCATGCAAGAGAAGGGCGTTTCTAAAACGGTATCGGTTAAACTTTCAGACGTATCAGAAATCGATAGCGAACTAAGTTAATTTAGGAGGAATATGGGATTATTCGGTAAAATAAAATCAGTCTTAACAAAAACGAGAGACGGTTTATCAAAAAAACTTAACGAATTATTCAATAATAAATTAGGCAACGATTTTTACGACGAGTTAGAAGACGTTTTAGTTTCTTCAGACGTTTCCGTTAATACCGCTATGGAAATAGTGGAAGAAATTAAAGAAGAAGCGTTAGAAGAAAAGATAAAAGATAAAGATTACGTTATAGGACTTTTGAAAAAATCTTTAAAAGAAGATATTTCGTTTGCCAAACCTTTAGAAATAAAATATCCTGCCATTATTATGGTTATTGGCGTAAACGGAGTAGGAAAAACTACCACTATAGGAAAACTCGCTTATAAATTTACTAAGGAAGGTAAAAACGTTACGATAGCCGCAGCCGATACGTTTAGGGCGGCAGCATCGGAACAACTTTCCGTTTGGGCAGATAGGGCAAAAGTCAGAATAATAAAACACGCCGAAGGGGCAGACGCTTCTGCCGTGGTTTTTGACGCTATAATTTCGGCAAAAGCCAAAAATACGGATATATTGATTATAGATACCGCAGGAAGATTGCACGTTAAAGACAACTTAATGGAAGAATTAAAGAAAATGAACAGAGTTGCTAAGCGTGAATATCCTAACGCTAATTTCTATAATCTTATAGTTTTAGACGCATCTACGGGGCAAAACGCTAAAAATCAAGTAGAAGTATTTAACGAGGCAGTGGGAATTGACGGAATAGTTTTAACAAAACTTGACGGTACGGCAAAAGGCGGATTTATAGTTTCACTTTCTTACGAATTGGAAGTTCCCGTAGTTTACGTAGGTACGGGCGAAGGTATAGAAGATATAGAAGAGTTTAATGCAGAAGAATTTGTTGAAAGTATGTTTTAATTTGCTATTGACAAAATTTGACAAAAGAATTATAATACTTATAATGATAGATATAGAAAGTGTCTTATCTATAAAAATATATTTTTTTAAGGAGAACATTTTATGAAAAAATTATTAGCGGTAGTTATCGCTTTAATGCTTTGTGTCGCAACTTTAAGTTTAGTTGCTTGTGGCAACGATATAGCAGGCACATATAAATTTCAATCCTGCTCTTTAAGTTTTCAAGGACAAGAAGTAAATATCGAAGTAGGTAAAGAATTAGACACGGTTGCTCAGGGCTTTGTAAAAATGATGGGAATCGAAGAAGTAACTGCAGACTTTATGATTATAGAAGTAAAATCAGATAAAACTTTCACTATGACTTCTGCTCTTGACGAAGAAGAAGTTTCTGGTACTTGGAAAGCTGACGGTGATAAATACACGTTTACCGTAGACGGCGAAGACATGTCCGCAGAAATAGATGGCAATAAATTAGTATTTATTGAAAATATCGCAGGACAAGGCGTATCTTTCACTTTAGTAAAATAATTTATTAAAATTAAAAATTTCCGTTAACCGATTATGTTTAGGACACTTTAATTTCGGTTAACGGATTTTTTTTGTAAAAATGCTTGACAGATTAATTTTATATTTGTATAATATCAAGGTGTAAGGTAAAAATACTTTACACCTTGGTTTTATTTATGGAAGAAGATTTTAGGTTTATCGAACTTTTTGATATATATAAAGGGCTTTTAACCGAAAAACAACGTGATATGTTTTATTCGCATTACTTTTTGGATTTATCTTTATCGGAAGTTGCGGAAACTAATAATATGCAACGCCAAAGTGTGTTCGACGCTATAAAAAAGGTTAAAGAAAAACTTAACGAATACGAAGATTTATTAAAGATAAAAGAAACGAACGATAAACTAGTTAAACTTTCAGGAAGTGTGGACGATAAAACGTCTAAAAAAATTAAACAGATTATAGGTAAATAATGGCGCTTTTTTCTAATTTATCAGAAAAACTTAATCACGTTTTTTCTAAACTAACTAAGCACGGCAGATTAACCGAACTTGAGATTAAAACTGCTATGCGTGAAGTTAGAATTGCGCTTTTAGAAGCAGACGTTAATATAACGGTTGTTAAAGAATTTATTAATAAAGTTACCGAACGTGCCGTGGGTCAAGAAATATTAAAAAGTTTAACGCCCACTCAACAGGTTATTAAAATTGTTAACGAAGAATTAATTGCCTTAATGGGGGCAACGAACAGTAAAATTAATTTTTCTTCTAATCCGCCTACGGTTATAATGATGTCCGGTCTTCAAGGCGCAGGAAAAACTACGTTATGCGGAAAACTCGGTGCATATTTAAAAAAACAAGGCAAAAAGCCCTTACTCGTTGCTTGTGACGTGTATAGGCCTGCAGCCATTAATCAACTTAAAGTTGTAGGTAGTACTTGCGGTTGTGAAGTATTTGAAAAGGGGCAAGGAAACCCCGTTAAAATAGCAAGTGAAGGTGTTAAATACGCAAAATCTTACGGCTTTGATACGGTAATTATTGATACGGCAGGAAGGCTTCAAATAGACGAAACCTTAATGAAAGAGTTAGAAGACGTTAAAAAAGAAGTTAACCCAGACGAAATTTTACTCGTCGTAGATTCTATGACGGGTCAAATTGCGGTAGAAGTTGCCGATACTTTTAATAAGCGTTTAGAAGTTTCGGGCTTAGTTTTAACTAAACTTGACGGCGATACTCGTGGGGGCGCAACTCTTTCTATGAAAGCCGTTACCGGTAAGCCTATTAAATTCTGTTCAACGGGTGAAAAAATGGGCGATTTAGAGCCGTTTTACCCCGACCGTATGGCAAACAGAATTTTGGGCATGGGCGACGTTTTAACCCTTATAGAAAAGGCGCAAGAAGCAGTAACCGAAGAAGACGCCAAAAAAATGGAAAAGAAATTCCGTGAAAATTCATTTACTTTAGACGACTATTTAGAACAGTTTGAAACGATGAATAAGATGGGCGGAATTAAGAATTTAATTTCTATGCTTCCCGGTATAAATTCAAAATTCAAAGTGAACGAAAACGCCGTAGATGAACACAAAATAGTAGAATTTAAGGCGATTATTCAATCAATGACTAAAAAAGAACGTGAAAATCCGTCTATTATCAACTCGTCGAGAAAAATAAGGATTGCAAAAGGCTCCGGAAAAGAAGTTCAAGACGTAAACAGAGTGCTAAAGCAATTCGAACAAACTAAAATAATGATGAAACAAATGAAGAACAATAAAATGTTCAGATTTTAATAAAAATAAAATGCTTAATTTATAAGCAAAAGGAGTATATTATGGCAGTAAAAATGAGATTAACAAGAATGGGCGACAAAAAATCTCCCTTCTACCGTATTGTTATTACGGACAGCAGAAATGCAAGAGACGGTGCATATATCGATAAGATTGGGCACTATAATCCTACGACTTCTCCTGCTGAAATCGTAATCGACGAAGCAAAAGCAAAAGATTGGATTTCTAAAGGCGTTCAACCTACCGAAACGGTAAAAAATATTCTCGTTAATAAAGGAATTATACCAAAGCCTACAAAACTTTCACCGTCAAGAACGAAAGTTCGTAAGTCGAAGTAGTCTTTTTAAGGAGAAATTATGTTAGAACTAATCAAATACGTTGTTGAAACGTTTGCGGAATGCCCTAACGAAATCGACTATAACGTCGAAGAAGTAGGTAACGTCGTTAACGTTACGGTAACGCTAGCTAATAGCGATATGGGTAAGGTAATAGGCCGTCAAGGTAAAATTGCCAAAGCCCTAAGAACGTTAGTCCGTGCAGGTTCTCTTAAAGAGAATAAAAAATACAATATTGAAATTAAGGAACGTGGGGAAAAGGAATAATTTTCCCCCTTTTTCTTAACGAAAAATTTTATGGAAAATTATATTTTAGTAGGCAAAATTTTAAAGCCACAAGGCGTTAAAGGTGAAGTAAAAATTGAGCCTTATACAGACGACCCTACACGTTTTAAAACCTTAAAATTCGTCTTTATAGATGGCAAAAAATACGACGTTTTAAGTGCAAAAACGGGCGAGTTTTGTATACTTTCTTTATCGGGAATAACTGATAGAAATATTGCCGAAACCTTTAGAAATAAAGAGATTTTTATAGATAGAAAAGACGCAGTTAAACTTAAAGAAAACGCTTATTTTATCGATGATATAAATGGGGCTTATCTTACAACCGATAAGGGGAACGTAAACGGGAAAATTATAGAAGTCGTTAAAGCAAAAACGGACTATTTTACCGTACAAGAAAAGGACGGTAAAATATTTAGATTTCCTTTTTTAAAAAGACTTATTATAAGCGTTGACGCACAAAATAAAAAAATTATATTAAACGAAGAAAAATTAGCGGAGGTTATTGTTTATGAAGATTGAAGTTCTAACTCTTTTCCCCGAAATGTTTACTCCGCTAAACAGTAGCATAATAGGTCGTGCAATTCAATCTAATAAATTAGAAATCAACGTTCACGATATCAGAAATTACACTTTAGATAAGCACAATAAATGCGACGATACGCCGTTTGGCGGTGGCGCAGGTATGGTTATGATGGTTCAACCTATTGCTTCGGCAATAGAATCTATAGACCCAGATCATAAATGTAAAAGAATATATTTATCTCCTAAAGGCAGAGTTTTTTCGCAAAGTGTTGTTAAAGAGTATTCTTCGTTAGAAAACATCTTGCTTTTATGTGGTCATTACGAAGGCGTTGACCAACGTGCAATAGACCTATATATTGACGAAGAATTATCTATAGGCGATTACGTTTTAACCGGCGGAGAAATTCCCGCAATGGCTGTTATAGACGCAGTGTCAAGATACGTAGACGGTGTTATAAATAAGGAAAGTTTAAGTGAGGAAAGTTTTTCAAACGGGATTTTAGAGTATCCACAGTATACTCACCCGAGAGAATTTAAAGGGCTTGCCGTTCCGGAAGTATTATTAAACGGCAATCACGGAGAAATAGATAAGTGGCGAGAAGAACAGTCTTTATCTATTACCAAGAAAAACAGACCCGATTTAATTAAGGATAAATAATATGCAACATTTACAATGGTTTCCGGGACATATGACCGCTGCGGTTCGTATGATGGAAGAAAACTTAAAATTCGTTGACGGAGTAATTTTGATTTTAGACGCCAGAGCACCTTTTTCTTCGGTTAACCCAAATTTAGATTCGCTTTTTACTAATAAAAAAGTGTTATACGTTTTAAATAAAAGCGATTTAGTTGAAAGTTTAGACGTCAAAAAGGCAGTTTTAGAATTTAAAAATCAAGGCAAGGTCGCCGTTTCTATAAGTTCAAAAGATAATAGGGGAGTTGCTTTTTTATACGATAAAATTTTAGAACTTTTTAAAGACAAAATAGAAAAGCAAAAAACCAAAGGAATTAAAATCCCGATTAGAATTATGGTCGCAGGTATTCCTAACACGGGCAAATCTACAGTTATTAACGCATTATTTGGCGGTAAAAAAGCGATAACAGGTGATAAGGCAGGCGTAACTAAAGGTAAGCAATGGGTAAAACTTAAAGACTTGGAACTTTTAGATACTCCGGGTACAATGCCACCTTCTTTTTGCGACCAAGAAAAGGCAAAACATTTAGCCTATATCGGTTCTATGAACGACGATATAATAGATTTTAACGACTTGGCTTATGAATTTATCGCCGAATTAGACGTTAAATATCCTAATTTATTACAACAAAAATACGGAATAAACGACGTAACAAAACCCGTTTTTGAGCAGATGAACGATATTTGCGTTAAACGTGGGTTTATTAAAAAGGGAAACGAATACGATTACGATAGATGTTCTATTGCCATAATCGAAGATTTTAGAAAGGGAAGACTCGGAAAAATATATTTAGATTAATATGGATAAATTAGAGTACGAAAGAAAAAATTTAAGATTAGGCTATAAATTTATTGCGGGGGTAGACGAAGTAGGGAGAGGACCTTTAGCAGGTCCCGTTGTTTGCGCTTCTGTTATAATGCCACTTGACAATATAATTTTAGGAGTTGACGACAGTAAAAAGTTAACCCCTAAAAAGCGTGAAATTTTAGCCGAAGAAATAAAAAATAAAGCGATAGCCTATTCTATTTATCAAGTATCCGAAAAAGAAATAGACCAAATAAATATATTAAATGCCGTAAAAAAATGTATGGAAGGTGCAGTAAACGGTCTTAAAATAAAACCCGATATAACGCTTGTTGACGGCGTTAATACCAACCTTAAATTAAATTGCGAATACATAATTAAAGGCGATATTAAAAGTTACTCTATAGGGTGCGCATCTATTATAGCAAAGGTATATAGAGATAATTTAATGACGGAATTATCTAAAGAATTTCCCGAATACGGATTTGATAAACATAAAGGTTACGGCACTAAATCCCATATAGATAAAATAAAGGAGATAGGTCCTTGCAGATTGCACAGAAAAACTTTTATAAAAAATTTTTGGGAAGACTAGGCGAAAATAAGGCCGTTGAATTTTTAAAACAGAGCGGGTATACGATTTTAGCCACAAATTTTAAAACGCACGTAGGCGAAATAGATATTATCGCAAAAAAAGACGGAGTTACAGTTTTTATCGAAGTAAAAACCCGTTCTTCTTATGCATACGGTGCGCCGTCTGAAGCCGTTGACAAGAAAAAACAAATTAAATACGTTAAAACGGCGCAAGAATATTTAATTAAAAATAATATTTTCGATACGGACAGCAGATTTGACGTTATAGAAATAGAAGACGGAAAAATTAATCATATAATAAATGCATTTTGTATGTAAAAACGCTTGCCAAGTGTAAAAAAAAATGATATTATATTAACGCTTCGGGTGTTCCAATGGAAAATCTATGAACATCTAGATATTTAGGAGGTATAAGCACATGAGTAGCATAATTGACGCTATTAATCAAGAAAACGTTAAAAAAGACGTTCCTTCTTTTTCAGTTGGTGATACCGTTAAAGTCATGATAAAAGTTATCGAAGGCGACAGAGAAAGATTACAAGCTTTTGAAGGTACGGTTATCGCAAGAAAACACGGCGGAATAGGTGAAACTTTTACCGTTAGAAGACTTTCTTTCGGCGTAGGCGTTGAAAAAACGTTCCCTATCAATTCACCTAAGGTTGCAGATATTCAAGTAACCAGAAAGGGTCAAGCACGTCGTGCAAAACTTTACTATTTAAGAGAAAGAACTGGTAAAGCGGCTAAGGTTAAAGAAGAAACCAAATAGTTTTTATTTCAAAAGAAAAGGCTTATTCAATTTGAATAAGTCTTTTATTTTTTAAATTTTCCTTATATATAATGTTTACAAATAAGAAAAAAAGATATATAATATTTTAGAGTAAGTTATTTTATAAGGGGGAGAAGGAATACTTATGATATCTAAAACAATAAGTTACGTTTTAGACGGTTTAATCGGAATTTCCGTTGAAGTTGAAGTAGATATAAATTCCGGTCTCCCTTCTTTCGATATAGTAGGACTTGGCGATACGGCGGTTAAAGAATCTAAAGAAAGAGTTCGTTCTGCCATAAAAAATAGCGGAAGACAAGTTCCGACTAAAAAAATAACTGTTAACCTTGCCCCTGCGGACGTTAAAAAGGAAGGTTCTTTATTAGACTTGTCTCTTGCGATAGGCATATTAAACGCAAGCGGTCAGTTAGAGTGTGAATTAAAAGACATCGTGTTTTTAGGTGAACTTTCTTTAGACGGCAAGGTTAGAAAAGTTAACGGCGTTTTGCCCATTATTATTTCCGCAATAAACGACGGATATAAAACTTTTATAATCCCAAAAGCAAACGAAAAGGAAGCGTCTTTTATCCCTAACGCAACGATATATGCCGTAGATAACTTACAAGAAGTTATAGACCACTTGTCAGGTTATAAATTAATAGAAAAAACAATTAAACGTGATTATAAATTAGAAAGCGTTAAAAGTAAAACCGATTGCGACTTTTCGTTAATAAAAGGGCAAAAGGTTGCAAAGCGTGCTTTGGAAGTTGCAGTATCGGGCGGACATAACATTTTGTTCGTAGGGGCTCCCGGAACGGGCAAAACTATGCTTGCAAAATGTATTCCGACCATTATGCCCGATATGACTTTTTTAGAAGCGTTAGAAACCACTAAGATCCATTCCGTTTCGGGTTTAATAGACGAAACCAAAGGGATACTGTATAATAGGCCTTTTAGATCGCCTCACCATACTTCGACAACCGTTTCTATGACGGGTGGCGGAAGCGATATTAAACCGGGTGAAATAAGTTTAGCACATAACGGCGTTTTGTTTTTAGACGAAATGCCGGAGTATTCAAGGTCAACTTTAGAAGCACTTCGTCAGCCTTTAGAAGACGGCGTAATTTCTATATCAAGAGCAAAGAAAAGAGTAACGTATCCTGCAAATTTTATGCTCTGTGGGAGTATGAACCCTTGCCCTTGCGGGAATTTCGGTTCAAACGATAGGGTTTGCACTTGTACGCCATCTCAAATTCAAAAATATAACGCTAAAATCTCCGGGCCTTTACTTGACAGAATAGATATTAAAGTCCAAGTAGATACCGTTAAGTATTCGGAACTTTGCGATAACGAAATTTCGGAAAATTCCAAAACGGTTAGAGAAAGGGTAAACAGAACACGTGAAATTCAAAAAAAGAGATTTGCTTTAGACGGAATTTTAACTAACGCAGATATGGGCGAAAAACAAATCAAACAGTATTGTAAACTGTCAAATGAGTGCGAAAAGATTTTGGAAAACGCATACAACACTTTAAAACTTTCACCAAGGGCAAGAAGCAGAATTATTAAAGTTGCACGCACTATTGCCGATATGGGAGTATACGAAGAAATACGTCCCGAACATATTTTAGAAGCCATAAGTTATAGGCACAATTAGTTATGAATAAATTATCTGAATCCGAACTTTGCTTAATTTGGCTTGACAGTTTTTTAGGACTTGAATATAAGCACAAACTTGAAATTTATAAGTCGATAGAGAAATCGGACAAAATTAAAAACGTTATAGAAAAGAACAAAGATTATATCGTTTCAAAAATAGGCGAGAGTGATTATAACTTGATTTTATCTTCTTCTAACGCCGATTACTTAAATTACGTTTTAGAAGGTTTAGATAAAAACGAAGTCACGCCTATAACCTTGTTTTCTAATGATTATCCGCTTAATCTAAAGCAGACGGATTTACCGCCTTTGGTTTTATATTGTAAGGGCGATTTAAGTTTATTAAAAGACGAAATTTTCGGAATAGTTGGAAGTAGAAAAAGTATTCCGCTATCCGTTAAACTTTGCGAAGATTATACAAAAACTTTATCTAATTCTGATTTTACTCTTATTACGGGAATAGCGGAAGGAATAGACGAGACGGTTATTAAAACTTGTTTAGATAATAATAAAAAAGTAATTTCAGTTTTGGCGGGCGGATTTAACAACGTTTATCCAAAGTCTAACGAAATGCTTTTTAAAAGAGTATGTAAAAGCGGGCTGTGTATTTCGGAATATCCGCCGGACGTTGTGCCAAAGCCGTTTATGTTCCCAGTAAGGAACAGAATAATCGCAGGGCTCTCTAAAGGCGTTTTAATAGTTAGCGCAGGAATTAAAAGCGGAACTATTTATACTGCGGAATACGCTGAAGAGTACGGCAGAAACGTTTTTGCTATTCCGTATAACGTAGGAATATCCGTAGGGGTTGGCACTAACGATTTAATAAAACGTTTTGCAATTTTAACCGATTCGCCACAAGATATTTTAGAGTATTACGGAATTAAAAACGAAGAACTAACGGAAGACGTTACTAAAGAAGAAAAAGACGTTTTGTCCGTATTAAAAGACGGTGAAGTACATATTGATAAATTATCTACTCTTTTAAATAAATCTGTTAGCGAACTTATGATAACTTTATCTATGCTCGAAATAAAAGGGTTGGTTACGAAAACGGGAATAAACGTTTACGGACTTATTAAAAAATGTTAGGAGAAATAAATGCAGTTAATTATCGTTGAATCGCCTCACAAGGCAAAAACTATAGAAAAATTTTTAAAGGGCGATTATAAAGTAGAAGCAAGTAAAGGGCATATTAGGGACCTTCCTACAAACAGAATGGGCGTAAATATCGGTAAAAATTTCGAACCGTATTACGTAATTTCTCCCGAAAAGGAAAAAGACGTAAAAAAGTTAGAACAAGAATCTAATAAAGCGGATATTATTTATCTTGCAACCGACCCCGACAGAGAAGGAGAAGCTATTTCTTGGCATTTAAAAGAAGTATTAAAGTTAGACGATAAAAAGGCTTTAAGAATAGAGTTTAACGAAATTTCAGAAAAAGCCGTTTTAAACGCTCTAAAAAACCCAAGACAAATTGATAAGAATTTAGTCGACGCACAACAGGCAAGACGTGTTTTAGATAGAATA
>JAZUKR010000091.1:0-7945 GCA_045643385.1 Christensenellaceae bacterium
AAGCCATTTTTTGCAGTTGCAACAGAATTAGATACGGGCGAAGAAAAGGTATTCGATTCTGGAAGGGTGGCTTTAGCACTTTGTGCTTCTTCTGCTTATCCGCCTTTTTTTAAACCCGTTATTATAAACGGCGTTAGATATATAGACGGAGCATACTCAAATTCCGTCCCGTGTGATTTATGTAAAAAACACGGCGCCGATTACGTTGTTGGAATAGACCTTTCTTCTCATGAGAAAAAAACCAATATAATTAATAAAATTTTTCCGTCTTACGTCGGTAAAACGGATACGCCGTGGCAAAAAGGTTATGAAAACGCCGATATAATGCTTCACCCCGATTTAAAAGAGTTTAGCCCTGTTTCGTTTAAGCGTGGTAGCGAAATGTACGAAATAGGTTATTCTTCCGCAAAACAGTCGATAAAAAAAATACTTAGCGACATAGAAATGTTAAAAAGAAAAAAATAATTATACCAATATATGACATACAAAAGCAAAACACTAATAATGTTTTTATCGGTTTTTATTGTTTTATTATTTAATTTATTTTCTTGTAGCGATAAAAATGAGAGTTATAAAAACAGTGCCGATTTTTCCGTAAGATTTTTTGACGTTAATAACGGAGATATGACTTTAATTGTTTTTCCCGACGGAAAAACACTTTTAATCGATTGCGGAAGTAAAAACGAGAAATTAGATAAAAAAATTTTAGAGAAACTCAAAAATTACGGCATTACAAAAATTGATTATTTGGTTCTTACTCATTACGATTTGGACCATATCGGCGGTGCGCCGTTTTTTATAAATAATTTTGACGTAATTAATGCGTATTTACCTTATATAAAAGATTACTCTAACTATGAGTTATATGGTGAGATATTATTATTACTGAAAAATAAAAATGCAAAAATCAATTATTCTGACTGTTATACTTTTGTTAAAACTGACAATTATAATTTTGCTTTTTTATCTCCAAGCCCTTATGATTTAGACGATAGTGAATATAAAGATATAAATAATTCGCCTATAGATTCTATTGAAAATCACGATAATTCTTCTGCCGTTTTATATTTAGATTATTATGGCGTAAGGTTTTTATTTACGGGTGATATTTTAAATACCGTAGAAAAGAAAATTTTAGAAAAATACCGTTTGGGATTATATAATCATTTTTTTGACGGAATAAACGTTAACTTATTAAATATAGATTTTTTAAAAGTTTCTCGGCACGGCGGAGCGAACGCAAGTTATTACGACTTTTTGCTCGAACTTTGCCCTAAAAACGCAATAATTTCAGTAGGAACTAATTACGAAGGTTTTCCTTCCTTTTCCGTTTTGGAAAGAATTATACGTTCAAACGAAAACGTTAATATTTTTAGAACGGATATAGACGGAGATATTTCCGTTTTGATTAATAGTAGCGGAGGATATTCGGTTTTTAAAGATAGAGATTAAAAAACTCTCTCTCAAAAATTTGAGAGAGAGTTTTTGTTTTAAGCAAGCCTTACTACCGAAATAGAAGCGTCGCTAAGTGTTGCGGTGTCTGCAGAAGTATTATATAGTGAAAGCGTACCGTTTTGCGGAACGTTAACTATTGCCGTTTTACTTCCCGAAGAATTTGCCCCTGCTGTGTTAGTTTGAATTATTAATTCGTTCGGAATTTGCGCCCCGTTAAGGTAGAGTGAAGTTGAAAAATTACCAGTGGTAACCGAACCGTCGGAAAAATAAGAAACGAGATACGTTCCTGCCTCCGGAATATTTACTGCATTATTTAATATTTGCATATTAGTAGTAGGGGTAGATGCAGTAAAAGCTAAAGGTATAATAGAGTTTGTGGCAACCGTTTGCGCACCCGAGTTTGCATAAATCCCGTTTGCTAAGGGAGATACGCCGGGAGCGCCTTGCGGACCAACAGGTCCCGTTGCACCTTGTGGGCCAATAGGGCCTCTTGGACCTATAGGACCCATAGGACCTCTAGGACCTCTTATTATTATTCTTTCTTCTTTACAATTACAACCGAATAAACAGCACATAATTTTTCCTCCTTTGTGTTGCTGTTCTATTATATGAATTAAAATTCACTATTTGTTAATTATTATTGACTTGACTAAAAGTTTATGTTATACTAAATGTAATAAATTTACTACTTTTATTACAAAAAGGGGATATTATGGAAACGTTAAAAGGGAAATATTTGTTCGGTATATGCAAGGTAAACGAAAAAGGTCAAATTGTAATTCCAAGCGAAGCGAGAAAGGTTTTCGATATAAAAGCGGGGGACAGTTTGATTATGATGGGCGATAAAAAGAAAGGCATTGCGCTTGTTAAAGCGGAAACGTTTACGAGCGTAATAGACAGTTGCATTACGGGAGATTAAAAGTGGAAATTATAGAAGTAAAAAATCTAACAAAAAGTTATAAAGACGTTAGGGCGCTCGACGGGGTTAGTTTAAGTATAAAAAAAGGCGAATTCTTTTCCGTTTTAGGGGAAAACGGCGCAGGGAAGTCCACGCTTATTAAAATAATATCCGGCATAACGGATTATGATAGCGGTGAAGTAAAAGTATTGAAAAAAGACGTTAATAATTTACCGCTAGATATAAAAAAAGAGATAAGCGTTTTACCCCAAGAAAACGCAATAATCGATAATTTAACCGTTTATCAAAATTTAGAATTAATATTAAAACTTTACGGAAAAGAAAAGAACAAAATTAAAGAGATTATTGAACAAAACATCAATAAATTCGGGCTAAAAGAAGTTATAAATAAAAGGGCAAAGACTTTATCTGGCGGAATAAAAAGAAGGCTTTCTATAGCTATGAGTTTAATGTTAGAGCCCAAAATTGTTTTTTTAGACGAGCCGACAGTTGCGCTTGACGTCTTTTTAAGACGTGAAATTTGGGAGATAATTAAAGAGTTAAAAGGTAAAACCACCGTTATTTTAACAACGCATTATTTAGAAGAAGCGGAAAGTTTATCGGATAGAGTTGCGATTTTATATAAAGGCAAAATATTAGATATAGATTCGGTGGAAAATATGATAATAAAAACAAACTCTAAAAATCTCGAAGACGCTTTTATTAAAATTATTAAAGGGGAAAAATTATGAAAAATTCTTTTATTTTAGCGAAAAGAAATTTATTAGAAAGCATATTAGACCCCGTATCTATTATATTCTGTTTAATATTTCCTATCTCTATGCTAGTTTTAATGGAGTTGATTTTTAACAGTTTATCTACTCCGGTTATGATTTTTGAAATTGAAAGATTTGCTCCCGGAATAGCGAGTTTTGGGTTTACTTTTATTATGCTTTTTACTGCGATTACGGTTTCTAAAGATAGAAGCGAATCTTTTATAAAAAGAATTATTATTTCGCCCGTTAAAAACTTTGAATATTTATTATCTTACGTTATTTCCGATTTAATATTATCACTTGTTCAAGTATTGGTTTTTTACGCCTTTGCATTAATATTCGGCTTAAAATTAAATATTAATATAATTATTTCCATTATTTATTTAATACCGGACATTTTGTTTTTTTCTACGCTCGGAATACTTATAGGAGTTATTGTAGGCAGTGAAAAGCAGTCTGGACCTGTTTGTTCGATTTTTATTTCTCTTTCAACGATGTTAGGCGGTGTATTTATGCCGGTAGAAGAAATCGGCGGAACGTTTTTTAATATTTGTAAATATCTTCCTTTCTATGCGGGAATAAATCCGTCAAGATTTGCTATTTTGGGAGAATATAATAAAGTTTTTCCCGATTTAATTATAGTAGTTTTATTTGTGGGGTTATTTATTATCCTTGCGGATTTAATATTTAAAAGAAAAATAAAGGCTTAAATTTAACGACAAAAAATTAGAGAAAACGGCGTATAACTACGCCGTTTTTTTGGAAAAATATTTAATATCGGTGAAGTATGCTTGATAAAAGAAGTATAAAAATATTAAATATTATAAACGGAGAGTGTAAAGAAAGAGATTACGCCGTAATTGAAAAAGATTTTATAATTTCCGCTTTAAAAAATAATTTAAAAACAAATAAAGACGCATTAAAAGAATATATAAACAATTTATACTTAAAAGGTTTTATAAACTTAAAGTACGAAGACGACGTTGAAATTTGCGTTTCCTTAACGATAAAAGGTCGTGCTTTATTAGAAAACGATTTCGACAAGTCCGAATTTAATAAAAAAACTTTGAATAAGGTTTTTGTTTTCTCTTTTTTGGGTGCAATTTTTGCTAATACTGTCTTTTATTTAGTACTTATTTTAATAAAAATTCTATTTGGAGAGAAATAATGCTTTCAAAGATTGAAAATAGCGTGATGAATGTGTTATACTCTATGTGTATAAATAAAAGTTCTATTCTCGTTACAAAAAACGAATTATTGAGTAAAGTTAGAAACGAAATAATTTCTAAAAGTAAACTAGAAAGTATTTTATTGGGTTTAGAACAAGAAGGATTTATAGATTTAGTTTATTCCGATAAGCACGGCGAAACGGTGTATTGTATTTCGTTAACGGTTAAAGGCAAGGGCTATAAAAGAATAATTAAAGATAAAAGGCAAAATTTAATACAAAGATTAATTATAAGCATTTTATTTGCCGTAATAAGTTTTATAATAGGATTAATATTAAAAGCGATTTTTTAAGATATGGAACAGAGAAAATTTGAAATTCACTCTAAATTTAAACCTACCGGCGATCAGCCAGAGGCAATAGAAAAGTTATCAAACGGTATACTCGACGGGTTACGTACACAAGTTTTATTAGGCGTTACGGGGTCGGGAAAGACTTTTACTATGGCAAACGTAATAGAAAAAGTGCAACGCCCCGCACTTGTTATTGCGCATAATAAAACTCTTGCAGCACAACTATGTAATGAGTTTAGAGAATTTTTCCCGAATAACAGGGTAGAATTCTTTGTTTCTTATTACGATTATTATCAGCCTGAAGCGTATATTCCGTCTACGGACACTTACATAGAAAAAGATTTATCTATAAACGACGAAATAGACAAACTGCGTCACTCGGCAACTTGCTCTTTAGAGGAGCGTAGCGATACTATCGTAGTGGCGTCGGTATCTTGTATATACGGACTCGGCGCACCCGAAGAATATTACAGGTTAGCGTTATCAATTAGACCCGAAGATAATATTTCGCCTAACGAATTGATGCGAAAATTAGTTTCTATTCAGTACCAAAGAAAGGATATAGACTTTGGGCGTTCTTCGTTTAGGGTAAGGGGAGATACGGTCGATATTTTCCCTGCGTCTAATACGGAAATTTATATTAAAGTAGAGTTTTTCGGAGATACGATAGATAAAATTTCCGAAGTAGAATACGTTAGCGGAAAAGTAATATCTTCTTTAAAACATGCCGTAATTTTCCCCGCAAGTCATTATGCTGTATCTAGCGAAAAGTTAAACGGCGCTTTATCTATGATAGAAAAAGACGAATACGACGAAGTTAAAGCCTTTTCTGACGACGGAAAACTTTTAGAAGCACAACGCTTAAAACAGCGCACCGATTACGATTTAGAAATGATTAAAGAGATAGGCTTTTGCAAAGGCATAGAAAATTACAGTAGATATTTTGACGGAAGAAACGTCGGTGATCCGCCTTTTACTCTATTAGATTATTTCCCTAAAAACTTTATTGTGTTTATAGACGAATCGCACATGACGATTCCACAAATAGGCGCAATGTATAACGGCGACAGGTCGAGAAAAACTTCGCTTGTCGATTTCGGTTTTAGACTTAAATCGGCGTTTGATAACAGACCGCTTACTTTTAACGAGTTCGACGAAAGAATTTCGCAAGTTATTTGTGTTTCGGCCACGCCTGCGGAATACGAATTAAAAAAGGCAGGTCAAGTAGTAGAACAGTTAATAAGACCTACCGGCTTATTAGATCCCGAAATATTCGTTAAGCCTACTAAAAACCAAATTGACGATTTACTTATAGAAATTCACAAAACCGTAGATAATAAGGGCAGAGTTTTAATAACTACTTTAACTAAAAAAATGGCGGAAAGTTTAACCGAATACTTAAATGAAAACGGCGTTAAAGTAAGATATATGCATAGCGATATAGACACTATGGAAAGAATTAATATCGTTTCCGATTTAAGAAGCGGAGAATTTGACGTCCTTTGCGGAATTAATCTTTTAAGAGAAGGTTTAGATATCCCCGAAGTTAAACTCGTTGCTATTTTAGACGCAGATAAAGAAGGTTTTTTAAGGAGTGAAACTTCGCTTATTCAAACGGTCGGAAGGGCGGCGAGAAATTCGGAAAGTAGAGTAATTATGTACGCCGACGTAATAACAGGCAGTATGAAAAGGGCGATAGACGAAACAAAAAGAAGACGTGAAATTCAGCAAGAATACAATAAAGTTCACAATATAACGCCAAAAACCATTATTAAAGATATAGTTAATACGTTAGAGATTACTAAAAAAGTCGATAACACAAAAGATATTAAGCAAAAAGATATCCCCGAAGAAATTGAAAAATTAAAGGCGCTAATGAAAGTTGCGTCTTCTAATTTAGATTTTGAAAAATGTATAGAATTAAGAGATACAATAGCAAAACTTAAAAGTAAATTGAGAAGATAAAATGAAAGAATTTATTACCATTAAAGGTGCAAAGCAAAACAACTTAAAAAATATAGATTTAACTATTCCGAGAGATAAACTCGTCGTGTTTACGGGGCTTTCGGGGAGCGGAAAAAGTACGCTTGCTTTCGATACAATTTACGCAGAAGGTCAAAGAAGATACGTAGAGAGTTTATCTTCTTATGCACGTATGTTTTTAGGTCAAATGGAAAAACCCGACGTCGATATGATAGACGGTTTATCTCCTGCAATTTCCATAGACCAAAAAACCACTTCTCACAATCCACGTTCAACGGTCGGCACGGTTACCGAAATTTACGATTATTTTAGGCTTTTGTTTGCAAGAGTCGGCGTTCCGCATTGTCCTAATTGCGGAAGAGAAATTACCCGCCAAACATCCGATCAGATTTCCGATAAGGTTTTAAGCCTTCCCGTCGGCACTAAAATTTTAGTGAACGCACCCGTTGTTAGGGGTAAAAAAGGAGAATATCAAAAGAATTTCGAAAGTTATAAAAAAAGCGGATACGTCCGTGTGGAAGTAGACGGAGTTATTTATTCGCTTGACGAAGAAATAAAACTAGATAAAAATATAAAGCACAATATAAACGTCGTTATCGATAGACTAATCATAAAAGAAGGCATAGAACAACGACTTTTTGACAGTATAGAAACGGCATTAAAACTCGCCGACGGACTAGTTAGCATAGAAGTAGTGGACGGCGAAAGTACACTTTATTCAACAAAATATTCTTGTCCCGATTGCGGAATAAGTATAGAAGAAATAGAACCGAGACTGTTTTCGTTTAATAATCCTTTCGGGGCTTGTCCCGATTGCCACGGATTAGGATTTAAGCAAGAAGTAGATGAAGATTTAATAGTAAAAGATAAAAATCTTACTTTAAGAGAAGGTGCAATGACCGTTGTCGGTTGGAATTTAGAAAGTGGAAAAATTGCCGAAATGAGTTTTGAATCTCTTGCAAAGCATTACGGATTCAGTTTAGACGTTCCGGTTAAGGATTTGCCTAAAGAAATATATAACGTAATTCTTTACGGAAGCGGAGATGAAAAAATCCGTATGGAATATAAAACCAAAACTTTTAATACGAGTTACGATTCACGTTGGGAAGGAATAATTCCTAATTTGGAGAGAAAATATTTAGAAACGACTTCCGACTGGTCAAAAGCCGAAATAGAAAAATATATGACCGTTAAAGAGTGTGATACTTGCCACGGGAAAAGACTTAAAAAAGAAGCGCTTGCAGTTACTATAAACGGGAAAAATATATCAGAACTTACAGGTATGTCCGTTAAAGACTTAATACAATTTATG
>JAZUKR010000092.1:0-6754 GCA_045643385.1 Christensenellaceae bacterium
CTATTAAAAATTTTAGGCTTAAAGTTACGGGAAGTTTAGGTTTTGATTATTCACAAGTTACAAAGGGTGGGATTGACACGAATGATATTAATCCTGAAACTTTTGAAAGTTTATTGTGTCACAGATTATATATGACAGGCGAGTATTTAGACGTAGACGGAGATTGCGGTGGATATAATTTAACTTTTGCATTTTTATCTGCAATTATCGTAGCGAGAAATATTAAAAATTGTTAAGGAGTTTTTATGGCTGTTTTTAAAGAATTAACTTATGAAGGTTTAGATAAGCAACACTTATCGGTATTAAGAGAAATAGGAAGGGTAATAGGCGTTAAAGCGCCTGCCGCTTATAAGACAAAACACGATTTAATAATAGACATATTAAAAGTCAGACACGGTGAAATGGCACCTTGTTACAATAATAAAGGCGCACCTACTAAAATAAGGATTGATATTTCCGAATTTTTGGAAGACGAAGAAGTAGAATTAAATAAAGGTTTTTACGGAAACGTTCAACAAGAAGACGCTAAAGTCTTTTTTAACGATACTTCGGTTGAACGCAAAAAAGACGGACTAGAACAAGTAGAAGGGATTTTGGAACAACACATTTCGGGCTACGGATTTTTAAGGGTTAGTAATTATGAAAGTTCTAACGACGACGTTTACGTTTCTATACTAAACATAAAAAAATATAATTTAAGACGTGGCGATAAAGTTTTGGCAACGGCAAAAAAAGTTTACGACGGAGATTCTGCCGCTCTTCAAGACGTTCTTTTAATTAACGGAGTTAAACCGGACAAATTAAAATACAGAAAGAATTTTGACGATTTAACGCCTTACTATCCAACCGACAGATTAAAATTGGAGTTACCTAACGAAGAAAACGATTTATCTATTAGATGTATAGATTTATTTGCGCCGATAGGTTTAGGACAACGTGGACTTATAGTTGCACCACCTAAAACAGGCAAAACTACGTTAATTAAAAAGATTGCAAAGTCGATAGAAACTAATTATAAAGACGTTGTTTTGATTATTTTATTAATAGACGAAAGACCGGAGGAAGTAACCGATATTAAGCGTTCGGTTAACGCAGAAGTTGTATTTTCTACTTTCGACCAAACGGGAGAACATCACGTAAGAACAAGCGAACTTGTTATAAATAGGGCAAAAAGGCTTGTGGAACAAGGGGAAAACGTAGTCGTTTTATTGGATTCCATAACAAGACTTGCAAGGGCGTATAATTCTACTATAGAATCTTCCGGTAAAACGTTGTCGGGCGGAATTGACCCCAATGCTCTTTCTGGACCTAAGCGTTTCTTCGGCGCCGCAAGAAATATAGAAGGCGGTGGAAGTTTAACTATTTTATCAACTTGTTTGGTGGATACGGGAAGCCGTATGGACGACGTTATCTTTGAAGAATTTAAAGGGACGGGCAATATGGAAATTCAACTTTCTAAAGAACTTTCCGAAAAAAGGATTTTCCCTGCTATCGACTTATATAAATCGGGAACGAGAAAAGAAGAACTTTTACTTTCGGAAAAAGAGTTAGATACGGTTTATAAACTCCGTAAAATTTTAAGCGAAAGAGCAGACGCAACCGATTCGCTTTTAGAAATGATGAAAAAGACTAAAAACAACGAAGACTTGTGTCTAAAACTCGATTCGTGGTTAAAACTTTATCAAAAATAATATGAAATCAAAAAGAAATAAAACTATAGATTTTTCGCTTGAAGAAGGAAATGAATATTTAAAAAATTGCGTTTATGAAGATAAAGTCGATATTATTCCCATTAATAAAACGATAATAGGCGATACTTTTTCTGCGTTAAATAAGATAAAAGATAGCAGTATCGATTTATTGATTTGCGATCCGCCGTATAATTTAGACAAGTATTTTCACGGAACGAGATTTAAAAAGACGAATTTAGACGAATATAGAAAATACACTTATAAATGGATTAAGGCGGTTAAGCCTAAGTTAAAAAGTACTGCGAGTATTTACGTTTGTTGCGATTATATAAGTGCTATAAGTATAGGCGAAGTATTAAATGAAGAATTTATTTTGCGTAACAGAATTACTTGGGAAAGAGAAAAGGGAAGAGGCGCAAAACAAAATTGGAAAAATTCGATGGAAGATATATATTTTGCAACCGTTTCGGACGATTACGTTTTTAACCTAAAATCCGTTATGGTAGAAAAGAAAGTTTTAGCGCCTTATAAAGAAAACGGAATTCCTAAGGATTGGATAGAAACGCCGATAGGAAAAGTAAGAAACACTTGTCCTTCTAATTTTTGGGACGATATATCCGTTCCTTATTGGTCTATGGCGGAAAATACTGCGCATCCAACTCAAAAACCCGAAAAACTTATTGCAAAATTAATTCTTGCAAGCAGTAACGAAAACGATTTGATATTAGATCCGTTTTCGGGTAGCGGAACAACGGGAGTGGTTGCAAAAAAATTAAACAGAAATTTTATAGATATAGAACAAAACCCCTTGTATTGCGCTTGGGCAGAAAAAAGATTGAGTTTGGCGGAAGAAAATAAAACTATTCAAGGTTACGAAAACGGAGTTTTCAAAAAAAGAATAGGACAATAAAGGAAAAATTTTTATTAAATAAAATCTTTCATATTTTAATTTTAACTGAATAATATATATTAGATAAAAAAAGAGTATTGACAAAATACTCTTTTTTTTGTTATTTTTTGCCAAAAAATTAAAGTTTTAGGATTGTATAATGAATTTTGTCGTATTAAGTAAAAATAAAATAATAAAAAGCATAATATTAGTCTTGGCTTTTTTAGTAGTTATTTCTTTTCTGTTCGGTACTAACGTAAGTACGGTTTTTTTCGGTGGCAACTTAAAAAAACTTCCCATCTATTCGGTGGAAACGAGTGAAAAAAAGATAGCGATATCTTTTGATTGTGCTTGGGGAGTAGATTATACCGATAAACTGTTAGAAACTATGGAAAAAGAAAATGTAAAATGTACTTTTTTTATGGTGGAATTTTGGACGAGAAAATACCCCGATTACGTTAAAAAAATAAGCGAATATGGTCATGAAATAGGCACACACTCGTCTACGCACCCTTATATGAGTAAACTTTCAAAAGAAAATATCATAAAGGAATTGACTTCGTCTTGTAAAGCAATAGAAGAAATAACTAATAAAAAAGTGGAAGTTTTTAGACCACCTTATGGAGATTACGACGATTTACTTATAGATACGGCAAAGTTATTAAATTTATATACTATTCAGTGGAGTGTAGATTCTTTAGACTGGAAAGATTTATCTAAAAACGAAATAAAAAAACGTGTTTTAGAAAGAGTTAAAAACGGATCTATAGTGCTTTTTCATAATCAGGGGCTACATACCTACGAAGCTTTGCCGGAAATAATCAGCGAACTTAAAGAAAAAGGATTTGAGTTTGTTAAAATAGGCGATTTAATCTATAAAGATAATTATAAGATGGCAGTAGACGGAACGCAAATTAAAATCAATTAGAAACTATTTGGAGGAAATTATGAATAATAGTTTGGAAAAAAATAATAAAGTAATAATTAGTGGAGAAATAGTAACGGAAGCCGAATTTTCACACGAAGTTTACGGCGAAGGTTTTTACGAAATGAACGTTTTAGTTAAACGTCTTTCCGGTCAGGGAGATATTTTGCCGATTACCGTTTCCGAAAGGCTAATAGAAAACAAAAAACTTAAAATAGGCGACGTTATTACTTGCCTTGGTCAGTTTAGAAGTTATAACAAATTAGTCGACGGTAAAAGTAAATTAATGCTTACCGTTTTTGTTAGAGAAATAATAGATAATAACGCCGTAAAAAATCCTAATATAATAGTTTTATCGGGATATATTTGTAAACCGCCCATATATAGGACTACGCCTTTTAACAGAGAAATTGCCGATATTTTGCTTGCGGTTAACCGTTCGTATAATAAATCTGATTATATACCTTGTATTGCCTGGGGGAGAAATGCTAGATTTGCTAAAAATTTAGACGTTGGTGAAAAGATTGTGATTTCGGGAAGAATTCAAAGCCGTGAATATCAAAAAAGATTGACGGACGAAGACGTTAAAATAATGACCGCTTATGAAGTCTCGGTATCAAAACTTTGTGCTTACGAAATGGCGGAAAACTTCGATTTAGAAGAAGAATTTAATTTATCGTTTAATTTCCAAAGCGAAAATCAAAGCGAGTTGTTTTTAGATTAAAAAAAGTGCTTAAGCATATGCTTAAGCACTTTTTAATATTAAAAGATATTAATTAATTCTTTTTTTCCTTACTATAAAATAAATGGAAGACGACGCTAATACAGTTAAAATAATAATTATAACGATTGCTGTTCTTAAGGTGTTGTTTGTTTCTTCTTTGATGTTTGATAAAAGTATATATCCGTAATAATTATTCAATCCGTCGTTATACAAAACGTATGCGTTTATATCGTCGCTACTTATAAACATTACTTTAGAATCTTCTTCTATAGTTATAATTTTGTTTCCGTAAACGTCGAATAAATCCGTTTTATAAACTTTTCTTAAAGTAAACTCAATACCGTTTTTATTTTCAGATAAGATTTGAGCGGTAAAGTTTGTTGGAATATAACCGTAAAATTCATTATTGTTTATAGTTGTTTTTATATAATAAAAATCTTTTTTTAAATATTCTAACGTATTGATTATTTGAATTTTTGTTCCTTTATTAAGTCTTATTTTTTCCGAATAATTATCTAACGCATATTCTCCGTTTAACGTGATTAGCGGAATATAATACATATTTACTCCGGAAGTTACGTATGCAACAGAATACGGATTTTCTTTAATAAAATCGTCTTTAATATTTAAGTCGTTAGCGTTTACTAAAACCGTTACGGAATTTCCGAGATTATCTTCTCCGGCTAATAAATAAACCTTTTGGTTAGATAAATTCGTTTCGTAAAGTTTTATAAATTCCAAATTAGATCCGTCTTTTATAGGGGATAATAAAGTATTAAAAGTTAGGTTACATAATACAACGTTTACCGAATATACGTTTGAATATGGTTTAACTGTATAAATTTCTAATTTGCTAATGTCGGCAGAACGGTCGGTTATCATAAAACTCTTACTTAAAACCACGTCGTTTATAGAATAGTTAGAAAGTTTATCCGTCTTATATAAAGCTTCTGTCCCGTCAACTAAAACGTAAACGTTTTCGGTTGCAAAATCCATAGAAAACGCTTTAATGTCGCTTAAATTGTTATTATTAATATCTCCGTTATTATCTAAAACGAATAAGTTGCCGAAAAGGTCGGTTTTTATATCTAAAACGTTTGATGCGCTGATTGTTTGCGGTATATCGTTTTTATAAGGATTATAAACTGTTATATGGTCGTCATAAACTAAGTATACGTTATTAAATACGTCCACAGTAAAATTAGTAGGTGCATTTTCTCCTAACGTAAACACCGAAAACTCTTTATTCTTTTCGTCTGCCGAGTAAATTTTGTAATTCTCGTTACAAGTTAAAACGTAAAACTTTCCGTTGTTGTAAACAGTTTTTATAACGTTTTCGGGTAGCAAATATTCGTCGGAAATATTATTTTCGTCAAATTCAACAGTGTAGTTATTAATAAACTTTATTTTGTTTTCGCCACTTACCAAAACGGAATTTTCGCCAAGTGAAATTCCGTTCGGAACGAAACCGAAATCGGAATTAATAAAGTTGTAAAATTTTCCGTCTTTTAAGACGGTTATTTTTTTATCGTCTAAAACGGCAAGAGTATTATTAAAGGTTTCTACGTCAACAGAATTAACTCCTATTCTGTTAAATGCAGATTTAGAGTTTGCGATGGCAAAACCCGTAAATTCCAACTCGCCATTTTCGTTTACTTTATATTCTTGTAAAGATTCCGTTTCGGAATCGGTTATTATTAAATTGTTTTCGTTAGAAGAAATATCTGAAATATTTTTAAAATTACCTAGGTCGAAGCCGTAATTAATATATTTATCGTAAACAGATAAAATCTCTACTTCGTCATTTTCGGTTTTTATTCTGCCAATTTCGTTAACGTCGTTAATAAAATACAAAAAATTACTTGAAACGGTCATTTTAGAAATCTTTTTATCTAATATTTTTTTAATTTGATTCGTATCTAAAACGTTTGTTTTATATAATCCGCTTCCTAAAGAATAATATATATCGAAATTTTCCGTAATGGCAATAGGGAAGTCGCCGTCCGCATCGAATTCTTTAATTAATGTTATGTTTTGTTTATCCGTTATATCGAATAAAAACGCTTTTTGGTTAAAAGAAGTTACTAAATAATTACCAAAAATATCAAAATAGTTACCGCCACACTCTAAAGTTGCACCTTGATAATTATAGGATAATTTTTGTTTTGTATTTTCGCCGAAATTTATGCTAACGGTATAAATCCCGCCGTTATCCGAAACGATTAAATTTTCTTCATCAAATCTTAAAACTTGCTTTAACTGAGAAAAATTTGTTTTTTTATCGTAAAATTTTCCTTCTTTAAAAAGTATAAGATTTTTATTTTCCGAAATAACTACGAAAACGTCCTCGTCGATAAATACTTTAGAAGGGGATTTAATATTGTAAAATTCCATTTCCGTTTGTGGGGAAAATAAATCTAAAGTGCCGTTATCGGCTTTAGCAACATATCCGCTAATATTAATTATTGCAAAAAGTATTAATAACAATATTAAAGATAATAAAGCATTTTTTAAATTTATAATTT
>JAZUKR010000093.1:0-1752 GCA_045643385.1 Christensenellaceae bacterium
AATTAAATTTAGCATATAAAAACTATCCTTGCCACCGCTAACGCTCGCCCAATAACTTGGTCTTAATGCAATTTGTCCCATATTATTTTTTCCTTTTCAAATTAAAATATCCTATCAATGCTACTATACCGAACCACGCCCAATATATACCGTAAAGGCTTATCGTGGCTATAATCGGAAGTAAGCATAACCACCAACTACAATTTACTACACGGAACAACCGAAAGATTATAAGCACAATTTCTATTGTCCCGACATAGATTATACCGTTCCCGAATTTTCTCACAACTCCACTCCAAAATAATACTTTTTAATTCTATCTTCGCCGATTTGCTCTACCGCCTGTCTTGCAAGTTCTTTGCTACTAAAATAAATATCATTTCTTTTGCACATAGCACTGTAACAATAATCAATACGTTCGTTACGTCCGTCAAAAACTATGAAAGTTTTGCATTTCTTGTTTATTCATAATTTATTCTCCTTTACAAAATTCCGCAAACGCTTTATCCGCTTTTTCGATATTCCATTTTTCCCTTAACTCAATCAACATAGCCATACCTTTGGTGTTTAATACGGATTTACCAGAACGATATTCAAGTAATAGCCAAGTAATCATTTCTTTTATTTCACTATTATTCATATTACACTCCTTTCAAGCGGTAGTTCTTATCTTTATCTTTCCCTATTTGAATAATATAACCTTTACCGCTCATCTCCGCTAATCTACCTGCTACGGCTTCGTCAATTGCCGTTATTTCGTTAAACAGTCTTTCGCTTGATATAATCGTCAAGCATTGTCTTGTTTCGGTCTTTGAACACTTATAACGGTAGTCTATAATCTCGAACGCAAGTTTCTTGTCCGCTTCGGTTATTTCACCTTTGAATAAATCATCGATATATAACACTTCGGCTATCTTGTACTTCGTAATAGCGTTTTGGTATTCGACTTGATCCGTTGCTAATCTTTTAAGCGTTCGGCTATCTTCTACCCAACTCATATAAGTTATCTCGTGATACTTCTTTGCGTACACTCTAATCATAGCGTTGCACAAGTGAGTTTTTCCGCACCCTGTTTGTCCTAATAGAAGAATACACTTTTTATTGTCTTTTATAAATTCTTGGCACCGTTCTAACATAAATCTTTGGTACTGTTCCGTTATCTCGAAGTTATCGAACCGACAAGTGTCAAATTCAAATAACTTACCTTGCTTATCAAGATTGTATCTCGTTCTCCGAAGTTTCAAACAACCGCACTTTTTCACCCGCATTGTATCTTCGTTTCTATAAGCAATATCTCCACGATTAAGACAAATAGGACAATCGTAATACAGCAAATCTCCTTTCGTTGCGTTGTACTCTTCAACGCTCATATCAATTATATCTTCGTTCGTCATAATATCTCCAAGTTAAAATTGTATTCATCTTTATTTTCGGGTTTCTTTCGGTCGTCGTATTTCCCACCGATTATTTCTTCATAATGCTTTTGCCAAAATGTGAACCACCGTGCCGAATTATCTTCCTTTAAGAATTTCGACTTGCCGTAACGCTTTATAAGTTCTTCGTAGTCGTATTCGTTCAAATTATGCGTTCTATCGTAGTTAACCATTTGTACCTTGCAACTATTAAGGAATAACGATAAGTTCGCTTGTACCGTCGTCGGCTTTTCCGCATACGGTTCTTTCGCTATTGTGTGTGTGTTATCTTCTATCTCTAATCTATCCTTATCTATACTATACTTACCTATACTATCCT
>JAZUKR010000094.1:0-5303 GCA_045643385.1 Christensenellaceae bacterium
ATTTATCAGACGCAGTTTTAAAAGTTAGTAAAGCGCTTAGTATTAAATCAGTTAATCCTGCATTAGAAGGTATTAAAATTTCTGCTTACGGTGATACTTTATCACTTTTAGCATCTGATATGGAACTTACCATAGAAAAGAAAATTAAAGCAGACATTTTAATGGAAGGCGAAACCGTAGTAGTTGGTAAATATTTTGTTGAACTTGCTAAAAAACTTGAAAACGAACAAGTAGAACTTTGTAATTTAGACGATGGCGGATTACAAATTAAATATTCCGACAATGAAAGTGAATTACAAGTTTATTCAGTAGAAGATTATCCTAAATTTATCAGCGAAGAAGAAGGCGAATATTTTTCTATTTTACAAAAAGACTTTAAAAACATTATTGAAAAAACTATTTTTTCTTGTGCGACAGACGATTCTAGACCTATATTAAAAGGTTGTTTATATGAAATTAAAGACGGAGAATTAACAAGTGTTGCCCTCGACGGATTTAGAATGGCAGTTGCTAAAGAAAGTGTTGAATCAAGCGGTAATTTTTCAGTTGTTATTCCGTCTAGAACGTTATCCGAAATAACGAGATTATTAGATAACGATAAAGAAAACGTTAAAGTAGTATTAAAAAAGAACACTCTTTATATCGATTTAAACAATACAATTTTAATTTCGAGATTAATTGAAGGCGAATACGTTAAATACAGTCATATATTGCCAACAGTATTTAATAACGTTGTAACGATAAACAAAAGTTTATTATTAAACAGTATTGAAAGAGCAAGTATCGTTGCTAAAAACGAAAAATATAATATCGTTAAATTTGATATTAAAGAAGACGTATTAACTGTTTCTGCAAAATCCGAAATAGGAAACGTTAACGAAAACATTAATATTAAGTTAACGGGTAAAGATTTAACCATTGCGTTTAACGGAAAATATATAATAGATTTTTTAAGGGTAATTGACGACGAATTTATTAACATTAATTTAAATTCCGCAATAGACCCTTGTATAATTAAGTCTTCTAAAGACGATAAATTCTTATATCTTATATTACCTGTAAGAATTAACGGTTAATTTAATTGACAAAAGGGTTAAAAATCTATACAATAAATAAGACTAAATAACTAAAAAAGAGGAAATAAATTATGAAACAAACATTTCAACCTAAAAAAAGACAAAGAAGTAAAGTTCACGGATTTAGAGAAAGAATGAAAACCCGTTCGGGAAAGAACGTATTAAAACGTCGTCGCAATAAAGGTCGTCATAAATTATCTGCATAAAGGCAATTAATTTGGATTACAGATTAAAAAAAGAAAAAGATTTCAATTTAGTATTCAATAAGGGAAAAAGATATTATTCAAATAACTTAACCCTTATTTGTATTGAATCTAACTCTTTAAAAGCCGGTTTTGTCGTAAGCAAAAAACACGGTGGAAGTGTAAAAAGAAACAGAATCAAAAGAATTTTAAGGGAATCTTTTAGAAGTTTTATGCCTAATATAGCGCAAAACTTCTTTTTTGTTTTTATACCGAAGGTAAAAGACGAATATACTTTAATAGATTTTAAAAAAAGTATGAGTTATCTTTTAAAAAAGGGAAGGTTTATAGAGTAAAATGCTAAAGTTTCTAAGCATTAAACTTATAAGATTTTATCAAAAATATATTTCTAAAAAAATGTGTCCGTTTACACCGTCTTGTTCGGAATACACAATAGAAGCAATTGCTAAATACGGATTTTTTTACGGCTGGTTTTTAGGAATTAAAAGAATTTTTAAGTGTAACCCTTGGACTAAAGGCGGATTTGATAAAGTTCCCGACAAAAAAAACGACATAAAGTGGATTATATAAAATGAACAACATCATAACTGTATTAAACTTATCTGCACCTAGCACGGGAAATTTTTTGGTAGACGTAATTAAATGGCTAATCGGCATTAGTTCTTCTGTTGCCGTTGGCATTATTTTATTTACGTTAATTTTAAAAATATTAACTTTTCCGTTAGACTTTGTTTCTAAAATTTCTATGCGTAAAAACTCTCTTAAAATGGAAGAATTACGCCCTGAACTTGAAAAATTACAAAAACAATACGCTAACGATAAAGAGTTATATAACAGAAAGGTTGCCGCCCTTTACAAAAAGAACGGAACTTCTATGTTCGGCGCTTGCCTTCCAACTATCGTTACTTTGGTTTTCTTTATTATAGCTATTAACGCTTTTACGGCGTATTCCGGTTATAAAAATTTAGATAACTTCTATCAAATGAGTTTATCATACGACCAAGCCATATACGACGGATTAGATTGCGACGGAGATTACGTTATTAACGACGAAACGGGTAAATTAATTATTAATTACGATAAAATTTCTTCTATAGATTTTTCTACCGCTAATCCTTTCGTTCAAAATAATCTTATAATAGAGAAAAAAGAAGAAAATAATGAAAACTGGATTTCTATTACTTCTACTAACGGATATATAGAATATCAATATAAAGACGGCGTTGGAGATAAAAGAGCGTCTAAAATTATTATTTTAGAAGATAAATTATTGTCTAACACCGAATTAAAAGTAGACGAATTAACCTATTCACAATATAAAGATAAAAATACTTCTTTACAAAATCCCGCAGTACGCTTTTTAGAAAATATTTGCGAAAATAAATCTGCAGAAAGATACAGAGAAGTTAACGACAGTTTTTTGTGGGTAAAAAATATTTGGGTAACTGATAGCCCATTATCTCACCCGATTAACGCTTCTCCTTCTACGTTAAATCCGGGTGCAAGTGCAGGTTGCGGTTGCACTTCTTGTAACAGTTGTACGACGGATTACGTTTTAAGTGAAAACACTTACGATAAACTCGTTTCTAAATTAGATAAAGAAAAAGACGAGGCAAACGGTTATTTTGTATTGCCGATTTTGACTGCGTTAATTTCCTTCTTAATGCAATTTATTACAATGAAAAGCCAAAAAGCACAAATGGAATTGCAAACTGTTGACGGACAAGGTATGTCAAGCCAAAAGATGATGACTTGGATGATGCCTATTATGTATGCAATATTTGCATTTTCTATGACGGCGTCTTTCTCCGTTTATATGGTAATAAGTTCAGTACTTAGTATTTTATCAACGTTATTTACTAACTACGTCGTTGATAAAAAATATAAAAATAAAGCATCAAATAAAGAGGCCGAAAGAATTCACGGCAGAATTCATAATACCGAAAAGCCGGTAGCGAAAAAACCCGAAAAAAAGAAAAAGAATAAAGAAGAAATTTCGGATAACGATTTCCTTTCGGGTAAAGTTGGTAAGAAGAAAAGAAAGTAAAAATAAAGTTGCGAAAAATCGCAAAGGAGAAGTATGCAATATACAGGTAAAACCGTTGAAGAAGCAACGGAATTAGGTTTAAAAGAATTAAACTTAAAAAAAGTAGAAGCAAATATTACCGTAATTGAAGAACCGACAAAAGGATTGTTCGGTAGAGTTAAAGGCAAAGCCGTTATTGAAATAGAAAAGAAGGCAGACGGTAAAGAAAAGGCAGTTGAAACAATTTCTAATATTCTTAAAATAATGGATATTAATGCTAAAGCAGTTTTAGACGAAAGCGGAGAAAATCCCGTTATTAACTTAATTTCCGAAAAGTCTTCGGAAGTTATAGGATTTAGAGGAGAACTGCTTGACGCATTTCAAACAATAGCAGGCGCATGTGCAAACATAGGAAGTAAAACGTATAAAAAAATCGTTGTAGATTGCGAAAACTACCGTGGCAGAAGAGAAGAAACGTTAATTTCTCTTGCTCATAAATTAGAAGCAAAAGCAACCGAAATGAGAAGGGACGTTATGTTAGAACCTATGTCACCGTATGAAAGAAGAATTATTCACACCGCACTTTCCGAAAGTTCTACAGTTACTACAATTAGCGATGGGAAAGAACCAAACCGTTATGTAATAATCGTTCCAAACGATAAAGACGAGTTTTCTAAACCGTATAACGCAGGCAGAAATAACGACAGAAAAGGTGGCAATAACCGTCACGGCGGATTTAAAAATAACGGCAAAAAAAATAATTTCGGTTATAAAAACAATAAAAAGAGTAGCGGATTTTCCGAAGAAAAGAGAAAAACCCCCTCGGGCTTTGGAACGTATCTCGGAAACAGTTTAAAAGATAAAATGTAATTAGTTATAAAAAAACATTATCTAAAATTAGATAATGGTTTTTATTTTTTTATAATATTTATAAGTTTTCTTTTAGCGAGTCTAATATACAAGCAGTTTTTGAACTTTTGCCGTATTCTTCAATCTTTTTTTGGTTATTCTCGCCGTGAGTTAAACACCCCGCACCGCCCGAACATCCGCCGACGCAAGCCATACCTTCTATAAAGTTAGCGTCTAAAACGTTTTTACTCTTTTTTATTAACGCCATTTTGCACTCTTCTATTCCGTTACATATACAAGGCTTAACTTCAAAATTAATATTTTGTTCTTTTAACGATTCTACTACCGCTTCCGAAAGCCCACCGCTTTTTGCAAAAATTCTTCCAAAGTAAGAAGCGTTTTTAATTTCCGTTTCTTCCAAATTCATTATATTTATATCTTTACTGTCTAATAGGGCTTGCAATTCTTCAAAAGTTATTGCAGTATCTACGTAAGGCGAAACCGTGTCTTTTTTAATCTCTCCTTTTTTAGCGGTACACGGTCCTATAAATATTACTTTTGCTGTTTTATCTTTTTCTTTTATGCATTTTGCAAGCGCACCCATAGGTGATAAATTCGTAGAAATATAATCTCTTAATTCGGGGTAATTTTTATTTATATAAGAAACGAAAGAAGGACAGCACGAACTAATTAAAAATCCTTTTTCGGCTAATTCTTTCGCTTCGTTTTTAGCAACCAAATCTGCACCCAAAGCAGTTTCTATAACGTCATAAAATCCAAGATTGTATAATCCGGTTATTACTTGACCTAATTTTGCATAAGCAAATTGACTGAAAATTGCAGGAGCAATTAACGCATAAACTTTATAATTTTTGTTTTGGTTACTTCCCTTTATTAAATCTATTACGTTTAATATATAAGATTTATCGTTTATTGCACCGAAAGGACAAGTATAAACACACGCCCCGCAAGAAATACATTTTTCATCGTCGATTTTAGCGGACATATCGTCGTTCATAGATATTGCACCGACTTTACAAGCCGACTGACAAGGTCTTTTGTAATTTTGTATTGCAGAAAAAGGACATACTTTTGAACACAT
Organism: Christensenellaceae bacterium; assembly: GCA_045643385.1. GTDB lineage: Bacteria > Bacillota > Clostridia > Christensenellales > Borkfalkiaceae > UBA1259. The sequence continues at coordinate 5,257 of JAZUKR010000094.1, forward strand.
ACCACAATCTACGCAAAGCGTTTTATCAATATGTGCAACGTGATTAT